>JBHJOF010000088.1:0-11241 GCA_050330055.1 Kiloniellales bacterium | reverse complement strand
GGCGCTGGCCGCGCCCCTGGTCAGGCCGGGCGGCCGGTTGATCTATGCCACCTGCTCGCTCCTGGCTCAGGAGAACCGGGCACCGCTTGCCGGCTTCCTCGAACGTCATGGCGACTTTGCGCCACTTCCCCTGGCGCCGCTCTGGGTCGCGGCCGGGCTCGGCGGCCCCTGTCCGGCCGCAGAGTCGGCAGGGGCCGGCGCGCTGCTGCTGACCCCGGCGCGCCACGGCACCGACGGCTTCTATGTCGCGGCGCTGCAGCGCGCTCAGCCGCATGATTGAGCCGGTCACGCTGCGCGCCGCCAGGGCCGGCGACCAGACCGGCATCGCCCGGGTGCATGCCGAGGCCTGGCAGGCGGCCTATCGCGGCATCCTGCCAGCCGGCATCGTTGCGGGTTTCACGCTGGGGAGCCGCCAGGCCCTGTGGCGCGGCCTCTTCGCCGGCAGTCGGACGCCGCTGGTCGAGGTCGCGGCCTTGCCGGACGGCGGGATCGCCGGCTTCGTCTGGCTCAGGCAGGTCGCGCAAGCCAAGACTGCCTTCGACGCCGAGATCGTCGCCGTGGCCGTAGCGCCGGCCCGTCAGGGCCGTGGCCTGGGCCGGCGCCTGATGGCGGCCGCGGCGGCGCGGCTCGCCGGGCTGGGGGCGGCGAGCTGCTATCTCTGGGTCTATCGCGACAATCTGGCGGCGCGGGGCTTCTACGAAAGGCTCGGCGGCCGTATGGTGGACCAGGACGTCGAGCGCTACGAAGGAGAGGAGCTGCCGATCGTGGCCTATGCCTGGAAGCCGCTGAGCGACCTGTTGGCCGCTGCGGGGGAGCCACGACCGTGACCGGGCTCAGTGCCCAGGTGCGGCCCGCCGTGCCGGCCGACGCGGCGGCGATCGCGCGCGTCCACGTCGAGACCTGGCGGGCGAGCTATGCCGGGGTGATCCCCGACTCCTACCTGGTCGCCATGAACGAGCGCCAGCAGCGCCACATGTGGCGCCGGCAGATCGCCACGCGCGGCTGGGCCGGCTCGGTGCTCGTGGCCGAGGCGCCGGATGCAGACCAGGATGCCGAAGACCGCCAGGTCGTCGGCTTCGGCAGCTGCGGCGTGCTGCGCGGCGCCGGCCTGCCCTACAAGGCCGAGATCTACACGCTCTACGTCGCCGGCGACTGGCAGGGCCGGGGCATCGGCCGCAGCCTGCTGGCCGGCCTGTTCCAGTCGCTGCAGCGCTCCGGCCTGCCGAGCGCCTATCTCTGGGTGCTGTCGCGCAATCCCTCGCGCTTCTTCTACGAGGCCATGGGCGGCGAGCGCATCGCCGAGCGCCAGGAGTGTTTCGCCGGCACCTGGCTCGAGGAGACCGCCTACGGCTGGCCCGACCTGCGCAAGTGGCTGGCGCAGGAGGCGTAGGGCGGCGGCTGGACGACAAGCATGCATAGCCACCAAGCGGCGTCTGGATGTCGCGGCGGGAAGCGGATAAGGTCTCGGCCCCGCCCGCTTCGACTCGCTCCATGACCGATCGCGTCCTGATCCTCGATTTCGGCTCCCAGGTTACCCAGCTCATCGCGCGCCGCCTGCGCGAGGCCGGCGTCTACTGCGAGATCCAGCCGTTCAACGTCAGCGACGAGGCGATCCGCGCCTTCGCGCCCAAGGCGGTGATCCTCTCGGGCGGTCCCGCCTCGGTCACGGCAGCCGGCACGCCTCGGGCGCCCGAATCGGTGTTCCACATCGGCGTGCCGGTGCTCGGCATCTGCTACGGCCAGCAGGCCATGTGCGCCCAGCTCGGCGGCGAGGTCGAGGCTGCCGAGCACCAGGAGTTCGGCCGCGCCTTCGTCGAGGTGCTGGACGAGAGCCGCCTGACCGAGGGGCTCTGGGGCGAGGGCGAGCGCCACCAGGTCTGGATGAGCCACGGCGACCGGGTGATCCGTCTGCCCGAGGGCTTCCAGGTGATCGGCACCTCCGACGGCGCGCCCTTCGCCATGGTGGCTGACGAGACGCGGCGCTACTACGGGGTACAGTTCCATCCCGAGGTCATGCACACGCCGGACGGCGCCAAACTGCTGCGCAACTTCACGCACCGCGTGGCCGGCTGCAGCGGCGACTGGACCATGGCCGCCTTCCGCGGCCAGGCGGTCGAGGCGATCCGCGCGCAGGTCGGCAAGGCGCGCGTCATCTGCGGCCTCTCGGGCGGCGTCGATTCCTCGGTCGCCGCGGTGCTGATCCACGAGGCGATCGGCGACCAGCTCACCTGCATCTTCGTCGACCACGGCCTCTTGCGCCTGGGCGAGGCCGAGCAGGTGGTCGAAGTCTTCCGCCACCACTACAACATCCCGCTGGTGCATCGCGACGCGAGCGACCTCTTCCTCGGCAAGCTGGGCGGCGTCGAGGATCCGGAGCAGAAGCGCAAGGTCATCGGCGCCACCTTCATCGACGTCTTCGAGGAGGAGGCGGAGAAACTGGGCGGCGCCGAGTTCCTGGCCCAGGGCACGCTCTATCCCGACGTGATCGAATCGGTCTCCTTCACCGGCGGCCCGAGCGTCACCATCAAGTCGCACCACAACGTCGGCGGCCTGCCCGAGCGCATGAACATGCGCCTGGTCGAGCCCTTGCGCGAGCTCTTCAAGGACGAGGTGCGCGCGCTCGGCCGCGAGCTCGGTCTGCCCGAGAGCCTGGTCGGCCGCCATCCCTTCCCGGGGCCGGGGCTGGCGATCCGCATCCCCGGCGCGGTGACGCGCGAGAAGTGCGAGATCCTGCGCAAGGCCGACGCCGTCTATCTCGACGAGATCCGCAAGGCCGGCCTCTACGACGCCATCTGGCAGGCCTTCGCCGTGCTGCTGCCGGTGCGCACGGTCGGCGTGATGGGCGACGCGCGCTCCTACGACTACGTCTGCGCGCTGCGCGCCGTCACCTCGACCGACGGCATGACGGCCGACAGCTATCCCTTCGACCACGCCTTCATCGCCGCCGTGGCGACCCGCATCATCAACGAGGTGCGCGGCATCAACCGCGTGGTCTACGACGTGACCTCCAAGCCGCCAGGGACGATCGAGTGGGAGTAGGGGGACCGGCAATGTTTCGTAGGCTTGAGGTTTGGCGGCAAGTCTTCTGCTTGATCGGTGGCAGCTTCACCAGCATGTCGGTGCTCGCGTGGGACGCATCGAATGTAGTCGGGCACGTCAAATAGCGAGGGCAGAAGGGCACGGAACTAGCGACGCCGGTTCTGCTTGAACTCGTCATCGAACCACATTTCCACGTCATAGGAGGCGGATGCGGTGGTGCGGAAGTCGAGATAGGACGAATAGTTCTGCTGGACCCACGACAGAAAGCTCGAAAAGCTCAAATCCTCGGCCGGAATGTTCGACAGGCCGCAGTCCCTGCGCCACTGGTGACACAGGTGACGGATGGCCTTTTCGCATTCAGCCTTCTTCATTCGCTGCTCCCATTAGCCGCGAGGATCGTGACTTCCGGTTCCCAGCCTTCGGGAAGCTCCGGCGGGCTGACCGATTCCAGATCGAGCCGAATGAAAGACTTGAGGATGGACTGAAAGGTCTCCGTGTCGCGCGCCCAATGAATGACGCCATCGAAATCCTTGGCGAGCAAGTGCGTCAGATCGAGCGACGAGCGGCGATTGATCCCGACCGGGCTATCCACTTGCACGATGGCAATCCTATCGCCGCCGATCCATCGCACGATGTCTTCGGGAAACTCGTGGGCATAGTCTCGCCGACCGTTCCATACCGCTGTCCGGATAACTTTCCCGGCGGGCGTGGCAAGGCGGAAGATCCAGGGCGAATCTTCCTGCGTTACCCCAGACGCCGCATAGAACACGGGTGGCGGCGGCCGGTTGAGGATTTCGGCCTTTTGCTCTCGTATTTTCCGGCGTTGCGCTGCTGTCAATCTTTCGAGTTGCGTTCCCTTAGCATCAAACAGGCGAACTGCCGTGGAATAGTAGGTTTCCGCTGTTCCAGCGTCATAAACGTCGGAGTTCGGGAATGCAAATAGCAAGACCTGCCCCGTAAAGCTGCGCAGATGCCGCAGCACAATGTCCCAAGCAATATCTTCATGGGCGACCGGCACGACGTGGAGCGGCGCGTCCGGCGCTTCCATCATCAGGCGTTCGATGACAGCGATACCGATCGCGCTGAAGCCTGATTCATTGCCGAGGCAAAAACCAACGTAAAAAGCGCGATTTCCGACCACAGCCCGAAATGTCTGCAAGATGATCTGTGGCGCATCTCGTATCGTGTTATCACCCGTCAATTCACGGATGCGCGCGCCGTTGATCGCCGCCACCGGCGACAACATATGCAGGTCAATCATACCCCAGAAATCGTCTGAGTGTGGCCAGTCCGATTGTTCCTGCTGTTGTCTTTTTCGCTTGGCTTCACCCATCCCGTCGCTCCCCAAGTTAACTGAAGGCCGCGACCACGGTTTCGATCGGGAGAAACAGGGTTCGGCTGTGTTCCGGATACTCGATGAATTCCGCGCACCTCATGTAGAAGCGCTTCGCCGCATCATCCTTGGCATGGACGAGCGCCGCCCCGATTCCGATGCTCTGTGAGGCGACCGCGATACGGCGCAGCGCGTCCGATAGGATGTCGGCGCCGAGCCCTTTGCCCGCATGGTCGCGGCTGACTGCAAGCCGCCCGATCACCGACACCGGAATCGTGTCGGGCGCATTGCGCCGCACCTTCCCGGGCGCAGCTGCGCGCTCCACCGCGCCGGCTGAGATGCAAAAATAGGCGACCACCTGATTGCCCTCGCAGACGACATAGGTGCGCGCGAAGCGGCTTTCATTCTTCAATGCCCGATGCCGCAGCCAGTCGTTCAGTGCCGGCTCCCCGCAATCGAAGGACGAAAGATCATGCTCGGCGGTCAGAGGGACGGGGGTCGATAGTCGAGGTTCGGGGTGTTCCGTCGCGTCTTCTACTTCCGCCATGCCGGGACTCGGCGTAGCAGCGATCGCAGCTTCGGTCCCGGCGCGGGCGGGTTGTCGAGCGCATGCATGAAGGCGTCATAGCGCTCGGGATCGAGCACGAAGAGCCGCTGGTCGAGTAACACGTCGATCGCCTGTCTTCTGGCGCTTTCGATCATGAACTCGGTGCGCGTCTTGCCGAGAATCGCGGCCGCATCGTCGATAAGCTGGCGGGTATTGGCCTCGATGCGCAGGTTGATGCTGCCTTTCGTATCAGCCGCCAGAGAGCGTTCCGCGACCGCAACAGTCGCGGCGCCGAAGCTTTCCGAAGATGAAGAATGGCCCTTTGGCATGCGTGGAATATGCACCTTCGTATCCACAATGTCAATACGATTGGTGCTCGCCTTTATGGGCGCCACGCGAATCGCGCTGGATATTTGCAACCGTCTATGAGAACATAAAGGGAACAACTTGATCGCAGCGGAGATGCCATGATGGGTGAGCAGAGGTCCCTCAAGCTGAATTCGCCGTTGCGTCCGGATGTGTTCTACTTCGCCTTGCGACCGGACGCAGTCGCTGCGCAGGCAATGATGGACGTCGCCAAATGGTGCCGGGATCATTACGGCCTCACCGGACGCCCCTGTCCGGCGGACCGGCTGCACGTCTCCTTGAGCCCGGCAGCATCCCGGCGCGGCTTCAGAAAGGGCGACGTTGCAGCCGCCTTGCGTGCGGCGGCGCGGGTCAGTGCCAAGCCGTTTCCCGCCGCGTTCGACCGGATCTGCACCTTTGGCGGCCGGGACAGGCTTCCGATCGTTCTTTGCTGCGATGACGGCAACGCGGCGTTGGCCGCATTGCGGCACACACTACGGAGCGAGCTTCTAAAGGTAGGCCTTTGGCGTGGACCGGCCCAATTCCAGCCGCATGTGACATTGCTGTGGGACAAGCGGAGCGTTCCGGACACATATCTCAATGAGCCGATATGCTGGACTGTCGCAGACTTCGTTCTCGTACGAAGCATCATCGGCTGCGGCCGCCATGTCGACGTCGGGCGATGGTCGCTGCGCGGCTGGACGAAGACCGAGCGGTTGCGTTCCTGAGCGATGCGGCGGTCAGCCGCGCGGAGCCGGTCAGAAATTCCGGCCGAGCTGCCCGGGACGATTGAATGGGAGAAGGAGCTTCCACATGACCTACATCGACGGCTTCGTGATCGCGGTGCCGACCGCGAACAAGCAGGCGTTCACCGATCATGCCAAGCTCGCTGACAGCGTCTTCATGGAGCTCGGCGCGACACGCGTCCTTGAGTGCTGGGGCGATGACGTGCCGGACGGCAAACCGACCGACTTCTGCAAGGCGGTGTAGGCAAAGGACGACGAGACCGTCGTCTTTGCCTGGGTCGAATGGCCCGACAAGACGACGCGGGACGCCGCCATGGGCCGGATTGACGAGTTGATGAAGAGCGACGATCGCTTTAATCCCGAGAAGAATCCCATGCCGTTCGACGGCAAGCGCATGATCTTCGGTGGCTTCTTGCCCGTGGTTACGCTGCAGAAGTAGCCTGCGCGGCTGTGGGTCGCGGCTTGACCCAGGTCAACGTGCGGGCGGCCGCTCCGTGCCAAGAGTAAGCGCAGCGGGACCGCCGCTGGTGGCGGTCGCATCGGATAAATGGAGGCCGAGATGTTGCGCAGCGCTGCTCTCGCAGCCGTCGTTGCCCTGGCTGGCCTGGCTGCCGAGGCGCAGGCCCATGGGCCGCACGGCTACGGCCAGGGATACGGGCCGGGATACGGCATGATGGGCCCTGGCATGATGGGGCCCGGCATGATGGGCGGCTACGGCCCGGGCAACTGTCCGATGATGGGCTACGGCTACGGGCCCGGCCCAGGGATGGGCTACGGCCCCGGGCAAGGCATGGGCCATGGCATGATGGGCCATGGCATGATGGGTCAGGGCATGGGCCCCGGCATGATGGGCCCCGGGATGATGGGCCAGGGCATGGGCCCCGGAATGGGCCAGGGTAGGGGCATGGGCCCTGGCTCCGGCAGCAGCATGGGCCCAGGATATGGTGGCGGCATGCCGATGTTCCGCGACCGTGACCTGGGCGCCGATGAGGTCCGCCACGTGTTGGAGCACCAGCTCGCCATGCACGGCAACCCGCGGCTCAAGGTCGGCGAGGTCACGGAGGCCGACGCCGACAGCATTATCGCCGAGATCGTGACCCAGGACGGCTCGCTGGTTCAGAAGTACAGCGTCGACCGCCATACCGGCCGGTTCAGCCAGGTCGAGTAGGGCGGTTTGAGGAAAGCAGGGAAGGGCGCGGCCGGGGCAGTCCGGCGGCCGTTCGGGCTGGGGCGCGGCGGCCCCAGGCGGGCCTCAGGCCGAGGTCGAGAAGACCAGCCTCGGCTTCTGGTCGAGCACGGCGAGAGCTTCCGCGATCGAATCCGCACTCTTCAGGCGTTCCGCACCGGCATAGACCAGGAATTCGCCGCCTCGCCCGCTGACACCGCTGCGCTTGGCGATGCAGAACACGGGCCGGTCGTGGGTATGGCGGAACACCGAAAAGACCGCCATGCCGGCCCGCTGGTCGATGGCATAGTCGCGCCATTCGCCGCTGGAGACGCGGCGGCTGTAGAGCGACAGCAACTGATTGAGTTCGGTACGGCTGAAGAAGGTCGGTTTCTTGTGCCTGGATCTCTGCCGGGCACGCCTGGCGTCGTCTAAGCGGTAAAGCTTGCCCATCGTGGCGCGCCGATCCTCCCACTTGATTTTTGGACCCTTGACGCGACCGGTCGGTCTCAGCCGCTCGTCTGGCCGCTGTCACGGGCCTGTCATTGGCTAGTGTCGCCCAATTCCGTGCCGCCGTCCAGCGGGGCCGAAGCCCCTGATTTGCGGCCTCTTCTCAGCCTTTCCGTGGTCTGGCCGGGCCCGGAAGCGAAGCTTTCCGGGCGGGTGAGGGCGGCGCCGGAGCGGCGTCGGCCGCTATGGCAGGCGGGCCTGCTCGCTGGCGAGAGGATCGGGGTGGTTGTAGCAGCTGATTTTGCCCAACGTCCGGTAGCAATAGGGCCCATAGCCCTCGTACTTGCCGCTGGCCCCATAGGGCGTGGTATCGGCCATGGTTGCGGAAACGTCGTCCGAGACGCAGTAGTCGCGGCCCTTGGAATACTCGACCGAGGAGCAGTCCTCGCCGGTCATCCAGGACACAGCGTGGTCCGAGGGGGTCTTGTCGGTATTGACGATGGTGGCCACGCCGGCGATGAACAGGCCGGGTCCGGTGAAGAGCAGGCAACCGGACAGCGAGCCGAGCGCCAGCAGGCAGAAGGCGAGACGCAAGACCATACCTTGGAATCCCTGATCTTTCCTGGACCCGGGGGCGCCGGACGAGCCTGCGCCATTGACCGTCAGTCTCGCCTTTGTAAGTAAATAAGCTGTAAAGCGGTCGCGATCGGATGCCGCCCGCCGAGGGGTTGCCGGCAGCCGTCCGCGGCCCCACAACTGCTTGGCTCTGCAGCAGAGGGAGATGCGCCATGGCCGCTGTGCCGCCGCTTTGCGATTTCGGCTGGAAGGCGGCCGATTTCGCGCTCGAGGGTGTCGACGGCAAGACCTATCGCCTGGCCGACGTGCGCGGCGAGAAGGGCACCCTGGTGATGTTCATCTGCAACCACTGCCCCTATGTCCGCTCGGTCATCGACCGCATCGTCCAGACCGCCAATGACCTGCGGGCCCAGGGCGTCGGCTGCATCGCAATCATGCCGAACGACACCGCGAGCTATCCCGACGATTCCTTCGAGAACATGAAAGTCTTCGCCGCGCAGCACGGCCTGCCGTTTCCCTACGTGATCGACCGCACGCAGGAGGTGGCGCGCGCCTATGACGCGGTCTGTACGCCGGATTTCTTCGGCTTCAACAAGGACCTCGAGCTGCAATACCGCGGCCGGCTCGACGAATCGAAGACCACCCCGGTCGAGGGCGCCCGGCGCGAGCTCTACGAGGCCATGCTGCAGATCGTGCGCAGCGGCCAGGGGCCGCGCGAGCAGATCGCCTCGATGGGCTGCTCGATCAAGTGGCGGGCCGCCTGAAGCCCGGCACCTGACGCCCAACCTGCAGCTCTAGGCAGCCGGCGGCGGCATCTCGTCCGGTGCGACCGGCGGCAGCTCGACGGGCGGCCGCGGGAAGGGATCCTCACCCGGAAGCGGCTCGTCCTCGGGCAGCGGCTCGGGCGGCGGCTCGGCCGGCGGCTTGGGGATCGGAGCCAAGGTGTTTCTCACGACTGTGCCATCCCGGATGCTGGCCGTGCAGGTGACGAGATAGTCCAGCAAACCAGACTTCTTGCGCACTACGCCGCCGGATCGGTCGGCTCGTCGTCCGTAGGCTCGAGCACGTTCGTCGGCGTCGGCTCGTGCGGCACCAGCGTGGTGCGCGACTCGTCCTTCCAGGTCGCCACCCTCAGCCCAACCATCTTGCCGCCTTCCACCGGCACCTCCTCGGTACTTTCCCAGACATGCAGGCCGTCACCGTCGACGAAGAAGGTGTGCTCGCCGAAATGGCCCTTGAGCTGGTCGATGGCGGGATTCTCGGGCGGCACGGCGGTGGCGCCGGTCTCTTCCTCGATACGCTGGATCTGGGCTGTGTTGAGTTTCATCGGCTGCTCCTCTGGCCTTGGGGGGCCGCCCCCTGCCGCGGACAAAAGGCTGGAACGGCTCCTGGTCTGGTCATGAGATCGGCGTCTGGTCATGAGATCGGCCGCGTCACTGCGCGGCTACTGGGCATCCTTTGACTTGCGGATCAATGCGATGTCTTCGGCGTGCAGCCGCAGGATGTCGCGCACCGCAGGATCAAGGATGCGCACCGCGCCATCGCTCACGGCGTGAACGCGGCCCTCGAACTCCCGGTTCGCGCGCAGGCGCACGATCACCCGATTGCCCTTGCGCAGCGGCGCATGCCCCTGCGGAAGGGCACGCGCATCGGCTGCCGCAGGTCTTGGCTTGTCGCTCACGTCGGCCCGATATCCCTGGCGCGATCCTCTGTCCGAAGTATCGGAATACATTGTATATGCGACTGAATCAGACACTAGGGCATTGTGTATTGTATTTTCAAGGTCATTCCGCGCATACGACCCTCTTGGCGTGCCGGACGGATGCCGTCGGCGGCATGCTTGACGCATCGGGAGCCGGTTGACAAGAACGACACATTGTGTCCCTTTCATTGCCGGTTGGTCAGGATGTATCGGATGCGCCCCAGTCTCACGCCGGAGCAGTTTCGCGCCGCCGGCATCTATCTCAACGCCGGCCGCCGGCGCGGCTGGCGCAAGCGGCTGGCACAGCTGCTCAATACGCCCGAGGCGACGATTGCCGCCTGGGCCAGCCGCACGCCGGGCAACGCGCGCTCGATCCCCGGCGCCGTCGCGGTGGCGTTACGTCTGCTTGTGGTCATGGTCCGCCAGAAGGAGCTGAGCGAGGGCGACCTGCCCTTGGCGGCGCAGGTGGTTGCCGATCAGGTAATGCTGCTGCTGCGCATGCCCGAGTTCATTCCACCCGTGACCGAATGCGCAACTGAACGCGTGGCTGGACGGTCGGCAGAGCGGAGGGCTGAAGAGCTGGGCCGGCGGGCGTCGGACCGGCCGGGCGACCAGGTCTCCGAGCCGCTGCCGCTGCGGCCCGATGGTCCGGCCGCGATGACCAAGCTGCGCGGCCCGGACTGAAGCGCTTAGTCGGCGTCGACCAGCCGTTCGATCCGTACGATGTCCTTGCGGCGCAGGCGCAGCACGTCGCAGACCGCAAAGTCGAAGATGCGCACGACCTCGTCGTTGATCGCGCGCAGCTCGCCTTCCAGCTCCCAGTCCGAGCGCATACGGATCACCACCAGGTCGCCCTTCTGCAGCGGCTCCTCCAGCGGGCTTTCGTCGCACCGCCCGCCGTGCGCCGCCGCCGGCGGTTCGGCGTGGTCGTCGCGGGGCCGATCCTTGGGGGCGGAGCCACGCCCGCCATTGGTGCCATTGCTGCCGTTTGCGGCGCTTGCGCCGTTGCTCTGCGCTGGCGCGCTGCGCCCGCGCTGGGCGGCTGCCTGGCCGTCCAGGGCAGATTGTTCGTGTGCCGCTGGCTTGTTCCTGGTCCGCTGCTTCCTGCTCATCGTCCTCGACCTGTTGGGGACCGCGGCCCAAACGATCGCTGGGGCGAAGCCCCTGTCTGGCAGCTTGAGGTTTCCAATTTCTGAACGGCTGATACCAAATCCCGATACTCATGACCGGGCTCCCATGCTTCGAGACGCCGCTTCGCGGCTCCTCAGCATGAGGTGGTAGGCAGTTGATATAGAACGCCATTCCTCATCCTGAGGAGCGTTCGAAGAACGCGTCTCG
>JBHJOF010000087.1:0-3587 GCA_050330055.1 Kiloniellales bacterium | reverse complement strand
CGTCGGGCATCAGCCCCTTGCCCTGGGTCTCGCGGATCGCCTGGCAGAGGTTGGTCTTGGGATTGAGGCAGTACTCGCACTGCCGGCACTCGGGCGTGTAGAGCGGGATCACGTGATCGCCCTTCTTGACCGAGGTGACGCCCGGGCCGGTCTCGACCACGATGCCGGCGCCCTCGTGCCCCAGGATCGCCGGGAACAGGCCCTCGGGGTCGGCGCCCGAGCGGGTGAACTCGTCGGTGTGGCAGAGGCCGGTCGCCTTGACCTCGACCATGACCTCGCCCGCCTTCGGGCCTTCGAGCTGCACGGTCTCGATCGCAAGCGGCTTTCCGGCCTCGAAGGCGACGGCGGCACGAACCTCCATGTCTCCAACCTCCTCAGTCTGTTGCGTGATTTTGCTGCGGCGGGCGATAAATTTTCAGGGGAGGGCCGCGGAGGCAAGGAAAAATCGGCGCTCCACCGCCTGTCCTGGTGCACGTCCTGCTCGACAACGGCGTGCACGATTCCACCGGCGGCCAGGCCACGGTCTCGGCGGGAGTCGACTTCGCCGGGGTGGCGATCGCCTGCGGCTATGCCACGGCGGCGGCCTGCGACGACCTGGCCGGCTTCGAGACCGCCCTGGAGGAGGCGCTCGGCGAAGCCGGGCCGCACCTGATCCACCTGCGCATCCGGCCCGGCTCGCTCGCCAAGCTGGGCCGCCCGACCGTCAGGCCGGCCGAGGAGACACGCCGCTTTCAGGCTTTCCTGACCTCTGGTTCGTAGGCTGACGGGCTCGTTCTTGCGTCCCGCCGCCCGGCGGCGCTATCGTCCGGCCCAGGGGCGAGTGACGAGGAGCGGTCCATGAGGGATAGCACGGAGAGCAAACAGCAGGCCAAGGTCGAGCTGGCGGCGGCGCTGCGCCTGGCCGCCCACTTCGGGCTGAACGAGGCGATCGACAACCATTTCAGTTATGCGCTGCCGGGCGAGGACGACCGCTTCCTGCTCAACCCCTACGGCTTGCACTGGTCCGAGATCCGCGCCAGCGACATCCTCGAGGTGAACAGCGACGGCAAGGTGCTGAACGGCAGCGGCGAGGCCGAGGCCACCGCCTTCTGCATCCACTCGCGTATCCACCTGCTGCACCCGCGGGCGCGCTGCGTGTTGCATACCCACATGCCCTATGCGACCAGTCTGACCATGGTCGAGGACGGCAAGCTGGAGCCGGTCTGCCAGACCGCGCTGATGTTCCACGACCGGGTCGCCTACGACGACCACTACAACGGCCTGGGCGACACCATCGAGGAGGGCGAGCGCATGGCGCGCTCGCTCGGCGACAAGCGGGTGCTGTTTCTTGGCGGCCACGGCGTGATCGTGGTCGGCGATACCATCGCCGAGACCTTCTCCGACCTCTACTACCTGGAGCGCGCCTGCCAGGCGCAGGTGCTCGCCATGTCGACCGGTCGGCCGCTGAAGCGCATCGGCGGCAACGTCGCCGCCACGACCTTCGACATGGAGTCCCTGGCGCACCACGGCCGCGTCCATTTCGATGCGCTCATGCGCCTGCTCGACCGCCAGGACCCCAGCTACGCGCAGTAGAGTCGCCGGGCAGTCGTCCGCAGAAAAAGAGCGGCCCAATTGGGCCGCCTTTGCAGGACAGGCAGGGAAAGCGTCAGGTCATTCTGCCGCCGCGGCCGCACCTGGCAGTTTCGCCAGCTCCGCGCCGAGGAAGCGCGCGATCGCCTGCATGCCACGCAGCGGCACGCGTGCGCTCGCCTCGGCCTGGGCGTTGTAATTGGTGTTGGTGTTGACGTCGTAGGTGAGGATCACACCGGATGCGTCGCGGATGAACTCGATGCCGGCGATCTCGATGCCGCTGTCGGCCAGGAAGCGCTGATAGCGCGTCAGGATGGGATCGTCGAAGCCCTCGAGGATGCTGAACTTGTTCGGCACCGGCGTGTCGCTCGGGCAGAAGGCGTCATCGACGGCGCAGACGTCCGCCGGGCAGAGCTCGAAGCCGCCGCTGCTGTCGACGCGCACCGCATAAAGGAATTGGCCGGCGACGAACTCGCAGCGAACGATGCAGGACTCGGGCGAGCGGATGTAGTCCTGGATCAGCCAGATGCCGTCGATCGGTGCCGCCTCGGCCGCACCGGGCCCCTCGAGATAAGCGGCGATGGCCTCCACGCTCTGGAACAGCTGCACGCCGAGGCCCTTGCCGCCGCGATTGGGCTTCAGGATGTAGGGGCCGTGCCCGAAGTTGCGGGCGGCCTCGATCACCTTGTCGCGACCGACGGCGGCCACGGTGCGCGGCGCTGCGATGCCGGCGCGCTGCAAGGCTGCGTACTGCGCCAGCTTGCTGATCTCCAGGTAGAGCGCCCTGTGGTCGTTGATGACGCGGCGGCCATGGGCCTCGAGCCAGTTGAGCACGCCGTGGGTCAGCTCGGGGCCATAGCGATGGCCGCGCGTGTGCGACGACGCGCTCATGCGGTTGTAGAACAGGCCCTGCGGCGGCGCGCTGTCGAAGGCGAGCGTGCCTTCGTCGAGAAACCACTCCGCATAGGGCAGGCCCTGCTCGGCGAAGGCCTCGCGCAGCGGCACGACCCACTCATCGTTCTCGTGCAACACGTAGATGCGAGGCATCATATAATCCAGCTCAATAGCGTAGAATTATAGATTTTGCTCTGTCTTCCTTGTTAAATTAGGTCGCTTCAACATCGGCGGCAAGCGAATCCTTGGCCCATGAGGCCACACCACTACCGGAGCTTTCAGTTTCCATCGTCGGGCGGCTAGGGTTCGAACATGATCGTAAGGAGCCGTGCCATGGGCTGGATCGCGACGGCGCTCGGACTCTATCTGCTGTTCGTCGCTTTCCTCTTCGTCATGCAGCGGCAGATGCTCTATCTGCCCTCGGGCCAGCTACCCGATCCGGCGGCAAGCGGCGTCCCGGGCCTTGGCGCGGTCACCGTGCCGACCAAAGACGGCCTACAGCTCACCCACTGGTACCGCGCGCCCGCCGCGCCGGACGGACCGGTGGTCGCGGTGCTGCACGGAAACGCCGGCCACATCGGCCACCGGATCGGCAAGTACTGGCCGCTGCTGCAGGCCGGCTTCGGCCTCCTGCTGATCGAATACCGCGGCTACGGCGGCAACCCCGGCAGCCCGAGCGAGACCGGCCTGACCGAGGACGCACGCTCGGCGCTCGCCTGGCTGATGGAAGAAGATGTCGCGCCCGGGCGCATCGTGCTCTACGGCGAATCACTCGGCACCGCGCCGGCGGTGCGTGCGGCGGCGGCACAGGCGCGCGGCTCCCTGGGCCCGACGGCCGTGCCCTTCGCCGGGCTGGTGCTCGAGGCGCCCTTCACCTCGATTGCCGACGTGGCGCAGCATCACTACTGGTACGTCCCGGTGCGCTGGCTGCTGCGCGATCCCTGGGAGGTGGCGCCCGACATCGGCGCCATTGCCGCGCCGCTCCTGGTCGTCCACGGCGAGCGGGACCGGGTCGTGCCAGCCCGCTTCGGCAAGCGGCTCTACGAGCTTGCCGCCGAGCCCAAGGAGGCGCTCTTTCCGCCCGACGGCGACCATAACGGCCTGCTGGAGGACCCGGCGCTGAT
>JBHJOF010000086.1:0-7414 GCA_050330055.1 Kiloniellales bacterium | reverse complement strand
CGCCCTCATGGCCGACCGGGCCTAGGACGGCGGCGCGATGGGCCTCTCGCGAAGCCTGCGAGGGCTGGCGCTGCTCGCGCCGCTGCTCGCGCCGCTGCTCGCCCCGCTGCTCGCCCCGGCGTCCGCGCCGCTGGCCGACGATGCGAACGGCGAGCGGGCGCTGATCCTCGGCACCGCGCCTGTGGCCGGCGTCTACTACCCGGCGGGCGGCGCGCTCTGCAATTCGGTCAATGCGCAGCGCAGGCAGCATGGCCTGCGCTGCCTGGTCGAGAGCACCGAAGGCTCGGCCGAGAACCTGCAGCGGCTGATCGACGGCGACCTCGACTTCGTGCTGCTGCAGTCGGACTGGCAGTATCACGCCTACATGGGCACCGGCGGGCCGGGCGTCGACCGGCCGCTCCAGCAGCTGCGCGCCGTGCTGTCGCTGCACGCGCAGCCGCTCACGGTCGTCGTCGCGCGCGAGGGCGGCATCGACAGGCTCGAGGACCTGAAGGGCAAGCGGATCAATCTCGGGGCTCCCGACAGCGCCGTGCGCCTGGCCGGCGAGACCCTGATCGAGAACCTGGGCTGGAGCGACCAGGACTTCGCGGAAGTGACCGAGCTCTCCATGGAGCAGCAGGTCGAAGCGCTCTGCGCCGGCCTGATCGACGCCTTCATCATTCCCACCAGCCACCCGAACGGCGTGGTGGCGGCGGCGACGGAAGGCTGCCTCGGCAAGCTGATCGACGTGAGCGGGCCGGCGGTCGACACTCTGCTGGCCGAGCGGCCGTTCTACTCGGTCGCCGAGATTCCGGGCGGGCTCTATCGCGGCAATCCCGATCCCATCCATAGCTTCGGCGTGCGCGCGACGCTGGTGACGCTGGAGGACCTGCCGCCGGAGGTCGTCTATCAGGTGGTGAAGAGCGTCTTCGACGGCCTGGAGTCGCTGCGCGCGCAGCATCCAGCGCTGTCGCATCTCACCACGAAGGAGATGATCGGCGCCGGCAATGCAGCGCCGCTGCACGACGGCGCCGCCGTCTTCTACCGGGAGCATGGCCTGCGCTAGCCCGCCGCGCGGCCGATCGCCGCACAAGCATCGCAGGCAAATATCGGGTGGCCTTTCCCAGCGCGAGCGTGTTCAATATGCCGGTCAAGCCGGTTGCCGGCCCAAGCGGCACCGCGAGAAAAAGGCAACGGCAGGGAGACCAAACCATTCCGTCGGCAGCGGAAATTGCTGTTTTGTCCCCCCGTGGGGCCGGTGTCCTCAAGTGGGGCCGGGCCAGGGCCTTATCCTGGCCGGAGCGCGCCTGCGACTCGCCCTCCGCCTGTCCTTTGGGCGGTGGCAGGGTGGGGCGCTGTTCATTGGATGCGCTGGGCGCACTTCGCCAATCAATCTCAACAGCAGGTAGGAGATCTAACCCATGCATAAGATTACACTGACCTTGGCTGCGACCGCCATTGCCGCCGGCGCCGCCCTCCATGGTGTGGCGGGGCCGGCCAATGCCGCGGAACAGAAGTTCATCACCATCGGCACCGGCGGCGTGACCGGTGTCTACTATCCGACCGGGGGCGCGATCTGCCGCCTGGTCAACAAGGGCCGCAGCGAGCATGGCGTCCGCTGCTCAGTCGAGAGCACGGGCGGCTCGGTCTACAACCTCAACACCATCCGGGCCGGCGAGCTCGACATGGGCGTGGTGCAGTCGGACTGGCAGTATCACGCCTACAACGGCTCCGACCAGTTCAGCGACGCCGGCGCCTTCAAGGATCTGCGCGCCGTCTTCTCGGTCCACGCGGAGCCCTTCACCGTGGTGGCCCGCGCCGACGCCGGCATCAAGTCCTTCGATGACCTGAAGGGCAAGCGGGTGAACGTCGGCAATCCCGGCTCCGGCCAGCGCGGCACCATGGAGGTGGTCATGGCGGTCAAGGGCTGGACCTTGAGCGACTTCTCGCTCGCCTCCGAGCTGAAGTCGGCCGAGCAGGCGCAGGCCCTGTGCGACAACAAGATCGACGCCATGGTCTTCACCGTCGGCCATCCGAGCGGCTCGATCAAGGAGGCGACGACGACCTGCGACTCCGTCGTGGTGCCGGTTGCCGGGCCGGAGTTCGACAAGCTGGTCGCCGACAACCCCTACTATCGCAAGGCGGTGATCCCGGGCGGCATGTATCGCGGCACCGACCATGACGTCGAGACCTTCGGCGTCGGCGCGACCTTCGTGTCCTCGTCCAACACGCCGCCTGAGACGGTCTACGAGGTGGTCAAGGCCGTATTCGAGAACTTCGATGATTTCAAGAAGCTGCATCCGGCCTTCGCCGACCTCAAGAAGGAGGAGATGGTGAAGGACGGGCTCTCTGCGCCGCTGCATGACGGCGCCATGAAGTACTACAAGGAAGCGGGAATGATGTAGCTTCGCTGGAGCGGGGGAGCAGCGCGATGCGGTGCTCCCCCGATTTCCTTGAATTCTCGTGCGGACGAACTAAGGCGGTTTCTGAAGTGCTCCCGTCGCGGTCGACGGGGCGGACTTGCTGGCGGGAGTAGTCGCTTAGAACAGGCTCGCCAGTGTAAGCCATCGACGCGCCCTTCGACTTAGTCGGCAATCTCAGCGCCGCGGCGGTTTGTCGGGGATATCGCCATGATCAGGCTAGCAGGAATTGGTTTGGCTGCGGTGCTGGCTGTGAGCGCGCTGCTTGGCGACAGTCCGCCGGCCCGATCTCAGGATGTCATCATTGGCGCGGGAGACCCGCAGAGCGTCGACTTCCAGGTTGGACGCGTGCTCTGCCGGATGTTGATACGCAGCCGGGAGGGCTTCGACTGCACCCCCCTGGGCTCGCCGGATGCTTTGTTCAACCTGAGCAATGTGCAGGGCGGCGCGATCGAGTTCGGCCTGGTGGCGTCGGACTGGCAGTTTCACGCGGTCCATCACAGCGGTCCGTTCCGATTCATGGACGGTCGCTACGAGAATCTGCGATCGCTGTTCTCGCTGCACGCGGTACCCTTCACGATTCTCGCGCGGCAGGACGCCGGTGTCGCCGCGTTGGACGACCTGAAGAGCCGGCGCGTCAACATCGGCGCGCCGGGTTCCGGGCCGCGCGCCATGATGAATCTGGTCATGGAAGCCAAGGGCTGGACCAAGGACGACTTCCAGCTCGCCGAGGAATTGCCCGCGGCGCAGCAGTCCCTGGCGCTTTGTCACGACCGCGTCCAGGTGATGGTCGATGCGATCAGCCATCCTCATGACGATGTTCGGCGGGTGGCGACGCATTGCGACGCCGCCCTGATCGGAGTTGATGCGGGAGTTACATCGAAGCTGCTGGCGGCCCATCCCTATTTCAACGAGGTGGCAATTCCCGGCGGCCTCTACCCAAACAACAGCGAGCCGGTGCAGACCTTCGGCGTCCCGGCGACGGTCGTGACCTCCGTCGATGTCTCTGACGAGACTGTACGCGCCCTGGTGGCTGCCGTGTTCGAGAATCTGGATCGACTGCGACGCATGCATCCGGCGTTGAGCCAGCTGGACCCTGCGAAGATGGTCACCGAGGGCTTGACGGCGCCGCTCCATGACGGCGCCGCGGCTTACTACCAGGAGCAGGGCTTGATGTAGCCCCGTTCGAAGCATACTGAAGATCTCGCGAGGGATCCATGGCGCAAGGGCCAAGCCCAGCGTTCGGGAGGGGAAGCAGGTAGATGGCGGCTGCCGGCAGGGTCATCCTTGGTCGCGGAAGGAGACAGGGGGCAAGGGATGAGTGAAACCAGATCCCAGGATCAGAACGCCGACCGTATCAGTGCCGAAGACATCGTCGCGCAGGTCGACACTGGCGGCCGCAACGTGCCTGGGACGGTCGGCATCGCCCTGGCGGGGATCGCGCTCGCCTGGTCGCTGTTCCAGCTCTGGTACGCCTCGCCGCTACCTTTCATGTTCGGCTTCGGCGTGTTCAACGACACCGAGGCACGCGCCATCCACCTCGCCTTCGCGATCTTTCTGACCTTCACGGCATTCCCGGCGCTGAAGCGCTCGCCGCGCGACCGGGTGCCGATCCAGGACTGGGTCTTCGCGTTCATCGGCGCCTTCTGCGCCGCCTACATCTATCTCTTCTACGTGGCGCTGTCGCAGCGCCCCGGCGCGCCCACCGACTACGACCTGGTGGTGAGCGTGGTCGGCATGCTGCTGCTGCTGGAGGCGACGCGCCGGGCGCTCGGACCGCCACTGATGGTCGTGGCCGCCGTGTTCCTAATCTACACCTTCGGCGGGCCCTACATGCCCGACGTGATCGCCCACAAGGGCGCCTCGCTGTCCAAGACCATGTCGCACCAGTGGCTCTCGACCGAGGGCGTGTTCGGCGTCGCGCTCGGCGTCTCGACCAGCTTCGTCTTTCTCTTCGTGCTGTTCGGCGCGCTGCTCGACCGGGCCGGGGCCGGCAACTACTTCATCAAGGTGGCCTTCTCGCTGATGGGCCATATGCGTGGCGGCCCGGCCAAGGCGGCGGTGGTGTCGTCCGGCATGACCGGGCTGATCTCCGGCTCCTCAATCGCCAACGTGGTGACCACCGGCACCTTCACCATTCCCCTGATGAAGCGGGTCGGCTTTCCGGCGGAGAAGGCCGGCGCAGTCGAGGTGGCCTCCTCGACCAACGGCCAGCTCACCCCGCCGGTCATGGGGGCGGCCGCCTTCCTGATGGTCGAGTTCGTCGGCGTGTCCTACGTCGACGTGATCAAGCACGCCTTCCTGCCGGCGATCATCTCCTACATCGCGCTGGTCTACATCGTTCATCTCGAGGCGCTGAAGGCCAACATGCAGGGGCTGCCGCGGCCCTACGAGACCACGCTGCTGCGCAGCGTCATGACCTTCGCGGTCACGGTGCTCGGCCTGATCATCCTGGGCGGGATCATCTACTACGGCTTCTCCTGGGTGAAGGAGGCCTTCGGTCCGGCTTCCGGCTGGATCGCCACAGTCGTGATCCTGGCCGTCTACGTCGGGCTCATGTGGTACGCGGCGCGCTATCCCGAGCTGAAGGTCGACGATCCGAACCAGGCGCTGACCGAGCTGCCGCTGCCCGGGCCAACCGTGAAGGCGGGCCTGCACTATCTGCTGCCGGTCGTGGTGCTGCTGTGGTGTTTGATCGTGGAGCGCTTCTCGCCGGGCCTGGCGGCCTTCTGGGCCGTGCTGCTGATGATGTTCATCGTGGTCACGCAGCGTCCGCTGGCAGCGGCGCTGCGCGGCTCTGGGAGCACGCTGTCGGCCATCGGCCAGGGCCTTGCCGAGCTGGTCGAGGGCCTGATCGCCGGTGCCCGCAACATGATCGGCATCGGCGTGGCGACGGCGACGGCCGGCATCGTGGTCGGCACCGTCACGCTGACCGGCATCGGGCTGGTGATGACCGAGTTCGTCGAGTTCATCTCGGGCGGCAACCTCTTCGCCATGCTGCTGTTCACCGCGGTGATCTGCCTGATCCTCGGCATGGGGCTGCCGACCACGGCCAACTACATCGTGGTCTCCTCGCTGATGGCGCCGGTGATCGTCACCCTGGGCGCGCAGAGCGGGCTGATCGTGCCATTGATCGCGGTGCATCTCTTCGTGTTCTACTTCGGCATCCTGGCCGACGACACGCCGCCGGTCGGGCTCGCCGCCTTCGCGGCGGCGGCCATATCGGGCGGCGACCCGATCAGGACCGGCATACAGGGCTTCATCTACGACATCCGCACGGCGATCCTGCCGTTCATCTTCATCTTCAATACGCAGCTTCTGATGATCGGAATCGAGCACTGGTGGCAGGTCGTGCTGGTGGCCGCTTCGGCGATCGTCGCCATGCTGACCTTCGCCGCGGCAACGCAGGGCTACTTCATCGCCAAGAGCCGGGTCTGGGAGACCGCGGTCCTGCTGCTGGTCGCCTTTACGATGTTCCGGCCGGGCTTCTGGCTCGACCAGGTGCAGCCGCCATATGACGCGGTGCCCCCGAGCCAGCTGATCGCCTTTGCCGACGAGGCGCCGCCCGGCCAGGAGATCCGCCTGGTGGTCGAGGGTGAGACCATTGGCGGCGACTTCGTGTCGAAGGTGGTGCCGCTGGGCCTGGGACCGGGCGGAGATGCCGAGGCGCGGCTTTACGATCACGCCGGCTTCATGGTGCGCGAGGAGGACGGCAGGGTGCTGGTCGACGAGGTTGCCTTCGGCGGGCCGGCGGAGCAGGCCGGCCTCGACTTCGACTGGGAGATCACGTCGCTCCAGGTGCCGGCCGACCGCATGCCCAAGGAGCTTTTCTGGCTGCCCGCGCTGCTGCTGCTGGGGCTGATCTATCTGCTGCAGCGTCGCCGCCGCGACGCCGCTGAGGCCACTGTGGACACCGGGGCCTGAGCGGGAGGACGCACCATGTACCGGAATATCCTGCTGCCGATCGACCTGCCGCACAAAGAGAGCCAGACCAAGGCGGTGGCCGTGGCCTGCGAGCTGGCTGCCGGCTTCGGCGCCAGGCTCAATGCCATGACGGTGGTGCCAGACTTCGGCATGACCATCGTCGGCGGCTACTTTCCCAAGGGCTACGAGGAGAAGGCCGCACAGGAGGCGAGCACAGCCCTGCACGACTACATCAAGGCCCATGTGCCGGCCGGCCTCGAGGTTCGCCACATTGTCGCCAACGGCACGATCTATTCGGAGATTCTGCGGATCGCCAAACATATCGAGGCGGATCTCATCATCATGTTCTCGCATCGCCCGGAGCTGCGCGACTATCTGCTCGGCCCGAACGCGGCGCGCGTGGTGCGCCACGCCGACTGCTCCGTGCTGGTCGTGCGGGACAGCTGATGCAGGCGCCAAAGGACTGGCGCTTGGGTGCGGGACACGGGCGGCTTCTTGCCCGGCGCGATGTTCTGGCAGTTCCGGCCCTTGTCATGGGTGCGATGGCGCTGCCCGCTCGGCTCGCCGCGGCCGATGTTCCGATCGTCGTGCCCGAGCTGGTCTCCATTCCCGCCGGCCCGTTCATCGTCGGCTCCGATCTCGCGGAGCGGGAGTTGGCCTATCAGCTCGACGAGGCGGCCTATGGCCACTCCCGGACCCGCAGGGCCCAGTGGTACGAGAACGAGGACCCGGCCGAGACGATCGTGACGCCGGCCTTCGAAATCACGCGCACGCCGATCACCAACCGGCAGTACGCGGCCTTTGTGGCGGAGACGGGCTACCCGTCGCCGGACGTGGAGTGGGCCGTCTGGCAGAGCTACGGCCTGGTCCATCCCTTTGGGCGGACGCGGCGCCACGCCTGGAGCGACGGCCGGCCGCCGGCCGGGCGGGCGGACCATCCGGTGGTGCTGGTGAGCCAGGACGATGCGGCCGCCTATGCCGACTGGCTGAGCGGCAAGACCGGCCGGCGCTGGAGCCTGCCCAGCGAGATCGAGTGGGAGAAGGCGGCGCGCGGCCTGGACGGCCGCAGCTTTCCCTGGGGCTCAGAGTGG
>JBHJOF010000085.1:0-14434 GCA_050330055.1 Kiloniellales bacterium | reverse complement strand
AAACTCCCTCTCCCTCGAGGGGAGAGGGAGGGGCCCAACACGAAGTGTTGGGAGGGTGAGGGTGACGCAACCAAAAGCAAAGCAGCGTTTGCGTCAGTCGCCGCCGCTACCGCAACCCGTCCTCGCCGATGATCTCGTCGGCGCTGGGGCCGCCGACGCGGTGGTTGGGGCGGCCGCGGTTGGCGAAGACGCAGACCACGGCGATCTCGTCGGGCAGCGGCGCGTCGTGCAGCGTGATGGTCATGCCGTCATAGTGCGAGCGCACGAAGAGCGCGTCCTTGTGCGCCAGCGGGATGTCGAGCACCGTGCCGGGCCCGCCGCGCTTGGTCAGTGAGGAGATCCAGGCCTTGCCGCCGCCCACCGCCTCGCGCAGCACGTTGCCGTAGACCGTGGTCAGCATGGCGACGCCGTGCTCCTGCTCGCCGGCCAGGCCGACCACCGCCGCCTTGCCGTAGCTCTCGACCGCATAGTCGCCCATGGCCGCCTTGGCGAGCGCGGCGATGCGGCGGCCGACCGCGACGCTGCCGTCGGTCAGCGTGCTGAGGTCTTTGCGGTAGCTGCCGGCGCAGGGGTTCTTGACCACGGCCACGGTCGCCACCTTGCGCAGCGGCGGCTCGGCCTCGCGTCCCGCCTCGGTCAGCGCTTCCTCGACGAAGGTATAGAGCTTTCGGATTTTCATGATGGCCGCCTCCCCACGACGCCCCTTAGCCGGCGGGAGGCGCTTGTATCGCGCCTCCCAATCCACCGCCAGCCTAGTCGGCCCAGAACTTGCGCGCCAAATCGCGCCGCTTGTTCCAGGGGTCGGTCTTCTCGGCAAAGGAGCGCAGGCCCTCGCCCGGCTCGGCGTCGGGGACCGTCTCGGTATCCGGGCGCCAGTTGAGCGCCGAGGTGATGACCTCGTTCATCGCCTCGAAGGCCAGCGCCGTCGTCATGTCGGCGTCGGCGTTCTTGTTCATGACGAACTTGAGCTGGCGCAGGGTCTGCTGGTTCTTCGACAGCATGACCTGGATGAATTTCTCCAGCTCGGCCTCCAGCCTGGCGTCGGGGACGCAGCGGTTGAACAGGCCCCAGTCGACAGCGGTCTGCGCCGGGCGCAGCGCGCCGATCATGTTGACCTCCTTGGTGCGGCGCCGGCCGATCAGGCGGATCATGCGCGTCGTGCCGCCCCAGCCCGGCGTCATGGCGTTGTCGACCTCGGGCATGCCCCACTGCGAGCTCTCGGTCGCCAGCGCGAAGTCGCAGGCCATGGTGATCTCCAGGCCGCCGCCGAGCGCGAAGCCCTCGATCACCGCGATGGTGGTCTTGTCGAGCTCCTCGATGCGGTTGGCGAAGTTCTGGTAGTAGCGGATGCGGCGCATCACCTGGTTCGGGTTGCCCCACATCTTCTGGTGCATCTCGACCAGGTCGTCGCCGACGCTGAAGAAGCCGCCCTCGCCGCGCAGCACCACGACGTGGAGCTTCTCGTCGGCCTGCACGTCCTCGACCGCGGCCATCAGCTCGTTGGTCAGGTCGCAGCTGAGCGGGTTCATCTTCTTGGGCGGGTCCCACTTGATGGTCGCCACCCGTCCGCCGTGCGAGCGGGTCACGCTGACCTCACGAAAGCCTTTGAAATCCTTGGGGACAAAGGGCGGCACTAGGGCTCCACTCGTCATAGCCTGGTTTCCTCTCTGCATTGACGCCTGCCGTTTCTTAGTGACTTGCGTTATCGAACCATGGAGGATGTATAGCGGAAGCCGGTCTCGCATGGCAAGCGATCTGTCACGAGCCCGCTGTCGGGAGCCGGGAATAGGCATGCCAGAGGTCATCGGCGCAGAAGCGGCCAAGCGCCTGATCCACGGCGCCGCCGAGATCGCCCTGCTCGACCCGCGAGAGCGCGGCCAGTTCGGCGAGGGGCACCTGTTCCATGCCTCCAACTGCCCTTACAGCCGGCTCGAGCTCTTGGCACCGCGCCTGGTGCCGAAGCGGGACACGCCCTGCCTCCTGATCGACGGCGGCGACGGCCTGGCCGAGCGGGCGGCGCGGCGCCTCGCCGCACTCGGCTATCACCGCCTGCTGATCCTGCAGGGCGGCACGGTGGGCTGGGCCGAGGCCGGCTTCACCCTGTTCCAGGGTGTCGGCGTGCCCAGCAAGACCTTCGGTGAACTGATGGAGCACGACTGTCACACGCCGACCATCACCGCCGACGAGCTGCACGCCTGGCAACGCGAGGGGCGGCGGCATCTGCTGCTCGACGCGCGCCCCTTCGCCGAGTTCCGGCGCATGAGTCTGCCGGGCGCCCGCTGCCTGCCGAACGGCGAGCTGCTCTATCGCTTCTCGCAGGTTGTGCCCGGCCCGACGCTGCCGATCGTGATCAACTGCGCCGGGCGAACGCGCGGGCTGATCGGCGCGCAGAGCCTGATCAACGCCGGTGTCGCCAATCCAGTCTACGCGCTGCAGAACGGCACCCAGGGCTGGCTGCTGGCCGGCCTTGACCTGGAGCGCGGCAGGGCAAGCCCGCCTATGCCGACTCCGACTCCCGCCGCACTGGAAGCGGGGAGGGCGCGTGCCGCCGACCTCGCGCGGCGGCTCGGCGTGCCCATGATCGATAGGGACCAACTCGCGCGCTGGTCCGGCGAGGCCGGGCGCAGCCTCTTCCTCCTCGACCTGCGCACCGCGGCGGAGTACGAGGCCGGCCACCTGCCCGGCGCGCGCCACGCGCCGGCCGGGCAACTCGTGCAGGCGCTCGACGAGTGGACCGCCGTGCGCCGGGCGCGCCTGGTACTGATCGACGACAATGGCCTGCGCGCCGTCATGGCCGCGTCCTGGCTGCGCCAGATGGGGCGCGACGCCGTCGCCGTCAGCGGGGCGCTCGACTCAACTCCGTTGGAGACCGGCCCCGACATCATCGCGCTCGATGAATCCGTACCGAGCATCGCCGCACCCTGCTCGGCGCAGGACCTGGCGAGGGCGCAAGAGACCGGCAATCCCCTGATCCTCGACCTGCGCCCCAGCGCCGCCTATCGCGCGGAACGGATTCCCGGCTCACGCTGGGCGACACGGTCGCGGCTGCAGCGGCTGCCGCTGGCGCCGGCGCGGCCGATCATCTTGGTCGCCGACGCGCCGGCAGTGGCACAGCTCGCCGCCCTCGAACTGCGCGAGATGACGGCAGCGCCGATCGCCTATCTGGAGGGCGGGATCGAAGCTTGGCGTGGCGCCGGCCTGCCGATCGATGCGGCGCCGGGCGATCTGAGCGATGCCGAGGCGATCGACTTCCTGTTCTTTGCGCATGGCCGCAGCGCCGGCAATCTCGCGGCCTGCCGGCAATACCTGGCCTGGGAGACCGGCCTGACGCAGCAGATCGACGGCCAGGAGCAAGCCGAGCTCACGCCGCTAGTGCTTGATCAGGCACCGGCGGGCGAGGCCGGCTAGAGCGGCGCCAACGGTCGGCATCAGGTTGCGTCCAGCATGCTCCGCGCGTAGCGGAGTACCGGGCCCATGCTGCGGGCGTGAGTGTGCGGGTCCCACCAGGCATTGCCCTCGATCAGCACCGGGCCATGGGGCGTGGCGGCGACGTCCCAGCCGATGGTGCGCAGCGGCAGGAATGCCAGGGCCGCATTCCGGCAGAGATCGCAGGTCTCATCCCAAAGCGGCACGACGAAGCCGTCGAAGCTCTTGCCGGTGACGGGGTGCCGCGCGATCGGGTCCATCCCGACGCCATCCTCCCTGGCGATGAAGACGGGCCCCAGCTTGCCGCTCGCCAGGTCGACATCGCTGACTGCGTTGCCGGTGGCGCCCCAGGCGAAGTTGGACGTCGTCGCCGTGCCGCAGATTATCTTCTGTTCGGCACAGAGAATGTGCACGTCCGAGTCACCTGTGACCCCGGTGATGACCCGCAGGGTTTGCAGATAGTCGGTAGCGCTCAGGTCCACCAGGCTGGCGTGCGGCGTCACGCGTTCCTGAATCACGAAGCGATCGAAATCTGGGTCCTGGCGCAAATCCTGGAGGACGTCGGCGGCGGAGAGACTACGGCCGTCAGCATCACGCCAGCTCTGACCGCAATGCCGCAGGAAGCGAATGCCGCATCCATAGACACCGAGCGACGGCTTGATGACGATCTCCTGCGCTTTCAGAGAGTCGAAGAGCGCCGACCAATCGCTGTCGGTTCGAAGCGCCACGCCCTCGGCGGTCCGGCCACCGTCCGGCGCCCAGACGGCATAGAGGCGCGGGATCGGCAGGCCCCTATCCCGGCACAAGGGATAGAACAGGCTCTTGTCCTCCACAAGCTCCGCCGCCTCTTCGGGATTGATCCGGCGTTGAAGCGCGATCAGAGCCTTCTTGCCGATGGTCGATTGCCGCTTCCGCTCCCTGGGCTCGCGCTTCAGGAGATCGGCCATGAAAATCTCCTTCGGCGTAAAGCCCCCGTTCCTGCGGAGATCCCTGAACTCGGCGAGCAGCTCCGGGTAGGAGCGGCCATAGCGCGCCCGTGCCAGGCGCAGCCTGCGCAGGAAATTCAGAAGCCTGCTCACCTCCTTGGCAACGCGCGTCATCTTCGCCCCTAGTCGCTGCTTGTCGTGTCGAGCCGCACGATGCCGAACGCCGGACCCTCGAGGTAAAGCACCTCGGTTCCGTAGTCCGCCGACTGAGCCGCAACGGCCTCGATGATCTCGCGCGCCAGCTTGCCCGTCGCAAGCTGAGGCCGACCACGCCGCGGCAACGGCTCGCCGAAACCCAGGTCCAGCGGCAGCAGGCGCAGCTCGATCAGCCGGTCGCCCTTGAACCTGAGCGCCGCGCCCACGCCCTCCCACAACTCACGGCGCACCGGATAGCCGGTGGTTTCGCCCGCGGACCTGTGGCGCTGCGCCTCGGCCGGCCCGACCTCGTCGCCCAGGCCCAGCTCGTCATAGTACTCGACAGGCAGGCGCTCGACCTGTTCGACCTGGAACACGAAATCGCCCAATCCGTAGAAGATCGGCTTGCCCTTGTAGATCTCGATACCACGCATGACATGCGGGCCCTGCACGAAGAACAGGTCGGCGCCGGCGTCGATCGCCCGCTGCGCGAAGTCGCGCAACCAGCCGTCCCTCTGCCAGTGCTCGTGCAGAGAGACCACGACGAAGTCAGCCTCGACCGCGGCCTCCCGGATCGTCGCAAGGTTGCCCGCGAGATCGTCGTCCCGCAGTCGCTTGCCACGGTCGATGCCGTGCTCATCGGCCACGCGCAGCGGAATCCCCCAGATGTGGAAGCTGGAGCTCACGAAGCGGCTGCCGCTGAAACCGACGGCCTGCGCCAGCGCTTGCAGACGTTCGGCGGTGGCCTGGGTAATCCTGATCTCCGTGCCGGAAACCACGCGCAGGGGATTGAGGCCGGGCCGGCCGTGCAGGTCGGGCCGCGACCGCGAGGCGTGACCGAAGGACGGGAAAGTCGAGGCCATCGACACCAAACCCACGGTGCCTTTGGCATGGCGGAAGTAGCGCGGTGCCCGCGCCGCCTGCAGGTCGGCTCCGGAACCGGCCAGCACCAGGCCGGCGCGGCCGGCGTTCTCGTGCGTCTCCAGCACGCCGATCGAGCCATAGTCGAAGGTGTGGTTGTTGGCGTGCGCCATGATGTCGAAGCCGGCCCAGACCAGTTCCTCGGCGATCTGCGGCGGCGAGGCCATCCAGGTGCCGCCAGACTCCGCCTGGGCGTAGCCGCGGTACTCGTGGATCAGGGTCTCCAGGTTGGCGATCGCGACGTCGGCCCCGCGAATCTCGTCGATCATGCGCAGGAAGTCGGGGTCGCGGATCTGCGACCAGGGCTGCGTTATGATGGTGTCGCCGGCAACAAAGAGCGAGATATCCCCGTCGCTCGGAGGGACCGTCAGGACTCGGTCACCCTCCCGGAACAGCGGACCATCATAGGTCGCGACCTCGACCGCAGGCCGCTCGCGGGACGGCAAGAGCAGCCAGACCAGGACGCCAAGGCCGGCGAGCAGGAGAGCGAGCAGGATGACCGGCCGCCGAGGCAGCAAGCCACTAAGACTGCGTTGCCTGCGTGCCATTCCCCCGATCCTCGCCCCCGATCCCCGCCCCGATCCCCGCGGCGTCTCACCAAGGCAATATAGCAACCCGTGCCCAACCGGCCCCGGTTCATATCGCACCTCAGGGGCCCGTACCACCTCTTGATGCGGACCAACTGCTCAAATGGAATAGCAATTCGCCATATAGGAATAGTTAATCGCCATCGCCGTCCGGCGGTCTAACGCTTCGACTGATGCTGCGAGACGATGCATGGCTTTGAGGAACCTCCGCGCCGATGCCGCGTTTCACGATCTGAGCGTCCCACCCGCCGCCGCACGTCCGAGCAATCCCCACCATGATCCACGACATATCGGGTCCCAGGGACCGAAGCGACGCATGAACGGCCTAAATCATATGCCATATGCTTGGTCCGGCCATGGGCTTGTCAGCCTCGGGCCCGATCTGCACCAATAGCACCCCGGACGACCGCCTTTGATCCAATGAGGAGGACGTAAAGCAATGGCCGGTGCCAGCGAGACGCTCCACGAGGAGCGAAGCGTACTCAATCCGGACACGATCGACCGGCATCGGGCGATCGTGTCGCTGCAGGAGGAGCTCGAGGCGGTCGACTGGTACGATCAGCGCGTCGATGCCGCAGGCGATCCCGAGCTGCGGGCGATCCTGGCGCACAATCGCGACGAGGAGAAGGAGCACGCGGCGATGGTGCTCGAGTGGTTGCGCCGCCGCGACGCGGCGCTCGACGAGATGCTCAAGACCTACCTCTTCACCGAGGGGGACATCCTGGGAATCGAGGAAGCGGAGCATGAGAGCGAAGCCGGCACGGCGGCCGGCGACGGCTCGCTCGGCATCGGCAGCCTGAAGGAGTAAGCCAGCGATGAATGACCTTTTGCGCGACCTGGCGCCGATCTCGGCGGCCGCCTGGGACGAGATCGACGAGGAGGCGCGGCGCACGCTCAAGCTGACGCTGGCCGGGCGCAAGCTGGTCGACTTCGTCGGCCCCCTGGGCTGGGACGCCTCGGCGGTCAATCTCGGACGCAGCGAGCCCGTCAAGCAGCCGCCGCGCGACGGCGTCGAGGTCCGCAGCCGGCGCGTCCAGCCCCTGGTCGAGCTGCGCGTGCCCTTCGAACTGTCGCGGCGAGAGCTCGAGGCGGTCGAGCGCGGCGGCAAGGACGCCGACCTGCAGCCGGTGGTCGAGGCCGCCCGGACCATCGCCATGGCCGAGGACGGTGCGATCTTCCACGGCTATGCGGCCGGCGGCATCGAGGGGATCGGCCAGGCCGCCGAGCATGACACGCTCACCCTGACCGACGACTACGCGCGCTATCCCGTCGTCGTGGCCGAGGCGCTCAGCAAGCTGCGCAAGGCGGGCGTGGCCGGGCCCTACGGCATCGCGCTGGGGCCGCGCTGCTACACCGGCCTGACCGAAACCACGACGGCCGGGGGCTACCGCGTCTTCGACCACGTGCTGCGGCTGCTCGACGGGCCGGCGGTCTGGGCCCCGGCGGTGGACGGCGCCGCCGTGCTGTCGCTGCGCGGCGGCGACTTCGAGCTGACCGTCGGCCAGGATTTTTCGATCGGCTATCTCGACCACAGCGCCACGGCGGTGCGGCTCTATCTGCAGGAGAGCTTCACTTTCCGCGTGCTGGCGGCCGAAGCGGCGGTGCCGCTCTCCTACCGGGCCGCCAAGGGGAAGAAGTAGCCGCGCGGGGCTCGCCCTCGATCGCCGATTGACACAGGTCAACGGCAGGCGGCGCGCCCTGGGGCAGAATAGCCTCGCATTAGTGGCCTGAACCCGAGGCAGAGCGTGCCGGGAACGCGCCACGCAAGCGAGGGTGCCATGCACAAGGCGATCGAGGTCCCGCTGAAGCGCGCGGCCAACTGGCTGGCCGGTCAGATTATCCAGGACGTGCCGGACGAGATGGCGCGCTGCGAGTTCGACTGCCGCAAGCTGGTCTGCTCGCAGGGCGAATGGGAAAGCTGCCCGCGCCGCCTCAAGACGGTCGAGGAGCTGAAGCGCTGGCGCGCGGCACAGAGCGGCCCGGAAGTGAGTGTTTGAAACGCCGCGTCCGGACCGCCTACTGCGGGATATAGCTCAGGTGCGAAACCAGCCCGACGCCGGCGCGCCAGTGGCAGAGGCGGCAGGCCGGCGGTTCGTCGATCGGGTGCGGCGAGTGGTCCTCGCGTAGCTCCAGGGAATATTGGTAGCTGGCGCTCGGCGTGACCGAGACGACGGTGCCGTGCCAGCGCAGCGTGACCTCGCGGTGCACGTGGCCGCAGAGCACGGCCTCGACCTGGGCGTGGCGCGCCACGATGGCGCCCATGGCCTCGCCGCCGGATAGCCCGATGCCGTCGAAGAAGGGCAGGCCGGTCTCGAAGGGCGGGTGGTGCAGGGCGATCAGGGTCGGCCGCTCCGGGGCCGCCGCCAGCGCGGCCTCGAGCCAGGCGAGGCGCGCGTCGCAGAGCGCGCCGCCGGTCTCGCCCGGAACCAGGGTGTCGAGCGCCACGATGCGCAGCGGCCAGTCCTCCAGCGTGTAGTTGAGGAAGCCTTCGGCCGGCAGATAGCGGTGCTCGGCGAAGACGCTGCGGATCAGGTCCCGGTCGTCGTGATTGCCGGTCATGAGGAAGACCGGCATGACCAGTCGGTCGAGCGCCGCCTTCAGCGCCTCGTATTCGGCGCGCTGGGCGTCGCGGGTCAGGTCGCCGGTGGCCAGCACCAGGTCCGGCCGCGGGTCGAGGCCGTTCAGATGATCGACCGCGCGCTCGACGCGCGCCGTGGTGTCGACCGAGAAGCCGGGCCTATCGACGCGCCAGCCGGCGTGCAGGTCGGTGATCTGGGCGATCAGCATGGTGGCCGCTTCCTTTCCGCCTCGGCGCCGTCCCCGTCGGGCGGGTCTCCCTTACATGGGTCCCGCTGCGCTCCTTGCCAGCTTGCGCGGCGCACCAGGGGGCCGGCAAGACCCGCTCGAACCCAGGCGAAATCGGGGACTGCTTCCTCAATTGACCCTTGACATAAAGATATCTTTATATGTTTATTAAGGCATGTCGCCTAGCCTGACGACCCCCTGGAGTGAGAGGCAGCCCCGATGGATGCCCTGCTGACGGCCCTGAAAGCGGTGGCCGAGCCGACCCGGCTGCGCCTGCTGGCGCTCTGCGCCCACAGCGACCTGACGGTCTCCGACCTGACCCAGATTCTCGGCCAGAGCCAGCCGCGGGTCTCGCGCCACTTGAAGCTGCTCTGCGACGCCGGCCTGCTGGAGCGCCAGCGCGAGGGCGCCTGGGCCTATTTCCGCCTGGCCTCGGCGGGTGCCGCGGCCGAGCTGGCGCGCAGCCTGGTGGACGCCCTGCCGGCCGACGACGCCCAGCTCGCCCTCGACTTCGAGCGCCTGGAGGCCATCGTCGCCGCGCGGGCCCAGCGCGCCGCCGACTACTTCCGCCGCAATGCCTCCGAGTGGGACAAGATCCGCTCGCGCTACGTCGACGACGCCGAGGTCGAGCGCCAGCTGCTGGCGCTGTTCCCGGCCGGCACGGCGCGCGATCTGCTCGACATCGGCACCGGCACCGGCCGCGTCATCGAGATTCTCGGGCCGCGCGTCGGCCGCGCCGTCGGCATCGACCTGTCGCACGAGATGCTGCTGGTGGCGCGCTCCAAGCTGGAGCAGGCGCGGCTGCGCAACTGCATGGTGCGCCAGGCCGACATGTATCAGCTGCCGCTGGCCAGCGCCTCGTTCGACGCGGTGGTCATCCACCAGGTGCTGCACTACGCCGAGCACCCGGCCGCGGTGGTGCGCGAGGCGGCGCGCGTGCTGCGGCCCGGCGGCCGGCTGGTGCTGGTCGACTTCGCCGAGCACCAGCACGACTTCCTGCGCCGCGAACACGCGCACCGCTGGCTCGGCTTCGCCGAGAGCGAGGTGGCCGAGTGGTTCGCCGCCGCCGGCCTGCAGGCGCGCAAGTCCACGGCCCTGCCGGGCGACGGCCTGACCGTGATGATCTGGAGCGCCGCGCGCGCCGCCAACGCAGCCGCCGCGTAAGAAAGAAGGAGCGCGCGATGTTCAGCCTGCAACCCCAGATCGCCCGCGCCGCCGCAGCGCTGGCCGAGCGCGAGCGGACGCGCAGCTTCGCCGTCTCCTTCGAGTTCTTCCCGCCCAAGTCGCCGGAGATGGAGGAGAAGCTCTGGCTCGAGATCAACAAGCTGGAGCCGCTCAGCCCACGCTTCGTCTCGGTCACCTACGGCGCCGGCGGCAGCACGCGCGAGCGCACCCACCGCCTGGTCGGCCGCATCCGCAAGGAGACGGCGCTCGAGCCGGCGGCACACCTGACCTGCGTGGCCGCCACGCGCGAGGAGATCGACGCCATCGCCCGCTCCTACTGGGAGGCCGGCGTGCGCCACATCGTCGCCCTGCGCGGCGATCCGCCCGGCGGTATGAGCGGCGCCTACGAGCCGCATCCGGGCGGCTATGCCTACGGCGCCGACCTGGTCGCCGGACTGAGGCGCGTCGCCGACTTCGAGATATCGGTCGCCGCCTATCCCGAGGTGCATCCCCAGGCGCTCGACGCCGAGTCCGACCTGGACAACCTGAAGCGCAAGCTCGACGCCGGGGCCAACCGCGCCATCACCCAGTTCTTCTTCGATCCGGAGTGCTACCTGCGCTTCGTCGACCGCGCCCGTGCTGCCGGCATCACCGCGCCCATCGTGCCCGGCATCCTGCCGATCACCAACTTCGCCCGCACGGCGGAGATCGCCCGCAAGTGCCAGGCCGCGATCCCCGACTGGCTGGCCGCGCTGTTCGAGGGCCTGCAGGACGATCCCGACACGCGGGCGCTGGTCTCGGCCGTGGCCGGCGCCGAGCTCTGCCGCCAGCTGCAGATGCAGGGCGTCGAGGAGTTCCACTTCTACACCCTGAACAAGGCCGAGCTGACCGTGGCGATCTGCCGCCTCTTGCAGGCGCCGATCCCGATCACTGCCTTCGACGTGCCACGCTTAGGAGCTGCCCGCTGACATGAGCCGCTTCCTCGATGCCTTGAAGCAGCAGGTCCTGCTCTGCGACGGCGCCATGGGCAGCCGCATCCAGTCGCTCGACCTGCACATCGACCACGACTTCTGCGGCAAGGAGAACTGCTCCGAGGTGCTGGTGCTGTCGCGCCCCGACCTGGTGCGCGAGATCCACCGCGGCTACTACGCGGCCGGCGCCGACATAGTGGAGACCAACTCCTTCGGCGGCTCGCCGATCACGCTGGGCGAGTTCGAGCTGGCCGAGCAGGCCTTCGAGATCAACAGGAAGGCGGCCGAGCTGGCGCGCGAGGCGGCGGAAGAGTTCACCGACGGGCGCACCCGCTTCGTGCTTGGCTCGGTCGGCCCCGGCACGCGCCTGCCGTCGCTCGGCCACGTCGACTACGACAGCCTGGAAAAGGCGCTGACCACCCAGTGCGCCGGCCTAGTCGCCGGCGGCGCCGACGCCATCCTGATCGAGACCTGTCAGGATCCGCTGCAGATCAAGGCGGCGGTCAACGGCGCCAAGGCGGCGCTGGCCAAGGCGGGACGAGCCGACATCCCGATCCTGGTGCAGGTCACGGTCGAGACCACCGGCACGCTCTTGGTCGGCAGCGACATCGCCGCCGCGGCGACCGTGGTGCGCGCCCTCGACGTGCCGATCATGGGGCTCAACTGCGCCACCGGCCCGCAGGAGATGGCGGCGCACGTGGCCTGGCTCGGCGAGAACTGGCCGGGGCCGGTCTCGGTGCAGCCCAACGCCGGCCTGCCCGAGCTGGTCAATGGCCAGACGCACTATCCTTTGACGCCGCAGGAGCTGGCGAGCTGGCTCGACCGCTTCATCGAGGAGGACGGCATCTCGATGATCGGCGGCTGCTGCGGCACCACGACCGATCACATCGCCGCACTCGACGCCATGCTGCGGCGCCGCGCCGAGGCGGAAGGCAAGACGGGGCTGCGGCCCGCGCCACGCGAGCGCCAGTCGGTCTGGATGCCGGGCCTGGCCTCGCTCTACGGCGAGGTCATGTACCGCCAGGAGAACGCCTATCTCGCGATCGGCGAGCGCTGCAATGCCAACGGCAGCCGCCAGTTCCGCAAGCTGCAGGAGGCCGGCGACTGGGACGCCTGCGTCGCCATGGGCGTCGAGCAGGTCAAGGAGGGCGCGCACGCCATCGACGTCTGCACCGCCTTCGTCGGGCGTGACGAGGCGGCGGAGCTGACCGAGGTGGTGCGCCGCATGCGCGGCTCGGTCAACGCGCCGCTGGTCATCGACTCGACCGAGCTGCCGGTGCTGGAAACGGCGATGAAGCTCTACGGCGGCAAGCCTGTGCTGAACTCGATCAACTTCGAGGACGGCGAGGCGCCGGCCGAGGCGCGGCTGCGCCTGGCGCGCAAGTTCGGCTCCGCGGTCATCGCCCTTACCATCGACGAGAGCGGCATGGCCAAGGAGCGCGACCACAAGGTCGAGGTCGCCAAGCGGCTCTACGACTTCGCCTGCAACAAGTTCGGGCTGCCGCCGCAGGACCTGATCATCGACCCGCTGACCTTCACCATCTGCACCGGCAACGAGGACGACCGCAAGCTCGGCCTCTGGTCGCTGGAGGCGATCGAGGCGATCGCCCGCGAGCTGTCCGAGGTGCAGATCATCCTCGGTCTCTCGAACATCTCCTTCGGCCTCAACCCGGCGGCTCGTCACGTGCTGAATTCGGTCATGCTCGACCACGCCATCAAGCGCGGCCTGACCGGCGCCATCGTGCATCCCTCCAAGATCATGCCGCTGCACCGCATACCGGAGGAGGAGGCGCGGGTCGCCGAGGACCTGATCTACGACCGGCGGCGCGAGGGCTACGACCCGCTGCAGGCTTTCATCGCCCTCTTCGAGGGCCGCAGCGCCGAGGCCACGAAAAAGCGCGAGCGTGCCGAGGACGTCGAGACCCGTCTCAAGGAGCGCATCATAGACGGTGACCGCCAAGGCCTGACCGCCGACCTGGACGAGGCGCTGGCCAAGCATCCGCCGCTCGACATCATCAACGTCCACCTGCTGGACGGCATGAAGGTGGTGGGCGAGCTGTTCGGCGCCGGCAAGATGCAGCTTCCCTTCGTGCTGCAGTCGGCCGAGACCATGAAGGCGTCGGTCGCCTACCTCGAACCGCACATGGAGAAGGTCGAGGGCCAGGAAAAGGGCACCATCGTGCTCGCCACGGTCAAGGGCGACGTGCACGACATCGGCAAGAACCTGGTCGACATCATCCTCACCAACAACGGCTACCGCGTGGTCAACCTGGGCATCAAGCAGCCGATCGAGAACATCCTGGCCGCCGTGCAGGAGCACAAGGCGCACGCCGTCGGCATGAGCGGCCTCCTGGTCAAGTCGACCGTGGTCATGCGCGAGAACCTGCAGCGCATGAGCAAGGAATCGGTCGAGCTGCCGGTGCTGCTGGGCGGTGCGGCGCTGACCCGCGACTACGTCGAGGGCGACTGCGCGGCGATCTATGCCTGCGGCCGCGTCGCCTATGCGCGCGACGCCTTCGACGGCCTCTCGCTCATGGACAAGGTCATGACCGGCCGCTTCGACGCGCACGTGAGCGAGCGCAAAGCCAAGCACGCCGGTCCGCGCAAGGCCACCCGGCGCACGCTGGGCAAGGCGGCCGACGCCGACCAGCGCCCGGTCGATCTCGAAGAACTGCGCCTGCGCCGCGATGAGCTGAGCAAGGGCGTCGCGCTGCCGGAGCCGCCCTTCTGGGGCCCGCGCGTGCTGGCCCGCGTGCCGGTCGATGCCCTGGTGCCCTTCCTTAACGAGCGCATGCTGTTCCAGTTCCACTGGGGCTACCGCAAGTCGGGCCGCACGCTGAAGGACTACATGGCCTGGGCGCGCAAGGAGCTGCGCCCGGTCTTGAAGCGCATGCTGGCGATCGCCAAGCAGCAAGATATTTTGCTGCCGCAGGCGGTCTACGGCTACTGGCCGGCCAACGCGGAAGGCAACGACGTGGTGATCTTCGACCCCGAGGATCGCGCGCGCGAGGTCGCCCGCTTCAGCCTGCCGCGCCAAGCGCGCGACGGCGGGCTCTGCATCGCCGACTTTCTGCGCGACCGGGCGAGCGGTCGGCAGGACGTCATCGGCCTGCAGATCGTCACCATCGGGCAGACGGCCTCCGACGTGGCGCGCGAGTGGTTCGCCGAGGACCGCTATCAGGACTATCTCTACCTGCACGGCCTGGGCGTCGAGCTGGCCGAGGCGCTGGCCGAGTACGTGCACAAGCGCATCCGCGGCGAGCTCGGCTTTGGCCACGAGGACGCGCGCGACAAGGACAAGCTGTTGCAGCAGGGCTACCGCGGCTCGCGCTACTCCTTCGGCTATCCGGCCTGTCCGAACCTGGAGGACCAGACGCAACTGCTGCACCTGCTGCAGGCCGAGCAGATCGGCGTCGCGCTTTCCGACGAATTCCAGCTC
>JBHJOF010000084.1:0-6800 GCA_050330055.1 Kiloniellales bacterium | reverse complement strand
GCCCCGATCGCCGTCAGCGCCCCGGTGCGCATCTCGGTGATCGCCGTGGCGTCGAGCAGCGCCACCGGCATTCCGGTCATGGGATCGAAGAGATTGAGCAGCGCCATCTCCGACGGCAGGCCCTGCTTGTAGTTGTCGACGTAGTCGCCGACGATCTTGACGCCGGCCAGCCCGAGCGGCGCCACGTATCCACGCAGTATATTGAAGTGGCCGTGGAAGGCCGGGTTCGGCTCGAGATGGACGCGCGGCTCGATCACCGCCTCGCCGTGGCCTTGGGCGCGCAGGCCGTCCTCGACGGCGTCCAGGATCTCCCGATCGCTGATCCGGAGCTGCGCGATGTCGGGCCCATTGAGGTAGGTGAAGCGTATCTCGTCCATGCAGCGTTCCTGAATGATTGCATTTGTACGAACAGGGGAGGCGATCCGGGGTCGAGCCGGCATCACCATCCGGCGGGTCGCCGGAACCGGCAAGGTCGATTTCTGTGAGAATCTATGGACGGGCTTGCTGCAACCCTAAGCGGTGAGTCCTAGGCGGTGAGTTGGGCCAGAACGGCCCGGTAGCGCGCGAAGACTGCCGCTTCCTCGTGGTGGCGCCCCTCGCGCACCCGCCAGCGGCCGCCGACCATAACGTCGCGCACCGGGTTGCGGTTCCCGGCGAAGATCACGCCGTCCAACAGCTGGTCGCCCGCCAGGCCCGCCAGGGCCGGGCAGTCAGGGTCGAGCACCAGCAGGTCGGCGCGGCAGCCCGCCTCCAGGCGCCCGACCGGCCGGCCCAGCGCCTGCGCCCCGCCGGCCAGCGCCGCCTTGTAAAGTCCCGCCCCAACCGAAGCGCCTTGCCCACTGGCCAGCAGATTGCGCTGGCGGTGCAGCAGGCGCTGGCCGTACTCGAGCCAGCGCAGCTCCTCGATCGGGCTGACCGAGATGTGGCTGTCCGAGCCGATGCCGAAGGCGCCGCCCTGGCGCAGGTAGTCCGGCGCCGGGAACAGGCCGTCGCCCAGGTTGGCCTCGGTGGTCGGGCAGAGGCCGGCAACCGCGCCGCTCTCGGCCAAGGCCGTGGTCTCGGCCTCGGTCATGTGGGTGGCGTGCACCAGGCACCAGCGCCGGTCGACGCCGATCTCGGCCAGCAGCCACTCGACCGGCCGCCGGCCGCACCAGGCGAGACAGTCCTCGACCTCCTTGACCTGCTCGGCGATGTGCAAGTGGATCGGCGCCGTCTTGTCGAGCGCGGTTATGCCGGCCAGCGCCTCGCGCAGGCTCTCGGGCGTCACCGCGCGCAGCGAATGGGGCGCGATGCCGACGCGGAGCTGACCATTGGCATGGTCGCGCTGGATCGCCTCGGCGATTTTCAGCAGCGCGGCCGGATCGTTGAGGAAACGCCGCTGCCCCACGCCCGCCACCTGGCCGCCGAAGCCGCCGTAGCCGTACAGCACCGGCAGATGAGTCAGGCCGATGCCGCTCAGCTCGGCGGCGGCCACGATGCGGCGCGACAATTCGGCGGGGTCGGCGTAGCGATTGCCCGCCGGGTCGTGGTGCAGGTAGTGGAACTCGCCGACCGCGGTGTAGCCGGCCTTCAGCATCTCGACATAGAGCTGGGCGGCGATCGCCTCGAGCTGCTCGGGATCGAGCCGGCCGACGAAGCCGTACATGACCTCGCGCCAGGTCCAGAAGCTGTCCTTCTGCGGCCCGGCGCGCTCGGCCAGCCCCGCCATGGCGCGCTGGAAGGCGTGGCTGTGCAGGTTCGGCATGCCCGGCAGCACGGGCCCGGCGGCGCGTGGCGCCCCGGCTGGCACCACCCCCGCTTCGACCTTCGCCAGATTGCCGTCGGCCCCGATCTCGAAGCGCGCGTTGCTCGCCCAGCCGTCGGGCAGCAGGGCGGTTTCGGCGAAGAGGGCGGTATCGGTCATGGGCAATGGGTCGGACAGCTGGTGGGTCTGCGATTGCGGGCAGGGCGCCCGGACAGTAAGACCTAGGGCTGCACCTCACAACAGCAGCGATTGGCCTAGACATGTGGGACAGCCTGTGGCGCAACGCCCGCCTTGCCACCATGGCCGGCGACGGCAAGACCGCCGCGCCCTACGGCGCCATCGAGAGGGCGGCGCTGGCGGTGGAAGATAGCCGCATCGCCTGGCTAGGCCGCGAGTCCGAGCTGCCGGGCAGGCCGACCGCGCTGGCCCAGGAGGTGCACGACCTGGACGGGCGCTGGATCACGCCGGGCCTGATCGACTGCCACACCCACCTGGTCTACGGCGGCGACCGGGCGGCCGAGTTCGAGCTGCGCCTCAAGGGCGCCAGCTACGCCGAGATCGCCCGGGCCGGCGGCGGCATCCGCTCGACCGTGGCCGCCACCCGCGCGGCCGATGAGGAGAGCCTGCTGGCGGCCGCCCTGCCCCACCTGCGCGCCCTGCTGGCCGAGGGCGTCACCACGGTCGAGGTCAAATCGGGCTACGGCCTGGACTTCGAGACCGAGCTGAAGCAGCTCCGCGTCGCCCGCAGGCTGGCCGCCGAACTGCCGGTCACGCTGCGCACCACCTTCCTGGGCGCACACGCCCTGCCGCCCGAGTACGACGGCCGCGCCGACGACTACATCGACACGGTGATCGCGATGCTGCCCGACGTGGCGCGCTCCGGCCTGGCCGACGCGGTCGACGCCTTCTGCGAATCGATCGGCTTCACGCCCGAGCAGACCGCACGCGTCTTCGAGGCGGCGCTGGCGGTGGGCCTGCCGGTCAAGCTGCACGCCGACCAGCTCTCCGACCTGGGCGGCGCGGCCCTGGCCAGTCGCTACGGCGCGCTCTCGGCCGATCACCTGGAGTACACCAACGAGGACGGCATCGCAGCCATGGCCGGGAGCGGTACGGTCGCGGTGCTGCTGCCGGGCGCCTTCTACTTCCTGCGCGAGACCAAGCTGCCGCCGGTCGAGGCGCTGCGCAACGCCGGCGTACCGATCGCGATCGCCACCGACTGCAACCCGGGCAGCGCGCCCGCCACCTCGCTGCTGCTGATGCTCAACATGGCCTGCACGCTGTTCCGCATGACGCCCGAGGAGGCGCTGGCCGGGGTGACGCGCAACGCGGCGCGCGCGCTCGGCCTGAGTGAGAGCCACGGCACGCTCGAGACCGGCAAGGCCGCCGATTTCGCCATCTGGGACATCGAACGCCCGGCCGAGCTCGCCTACCGCATCGGCTTCAACCCGCTGCACCTAGCGGTGCAAGGCGGGAAGGTGGTGGCGCTGGGGCGTTAGCGCGGACCTTTATTCACCCTCTCCCTCCCAAGCGTCCTACGGCCGCTTGGGCCCCTCCCTCTCCCCTCAAGGGCGAGGGGAACAAACTGGCGCCCTTGAATTCCCTCTCCCTCGGAGGGGAGAGGGAGGGGTCCAACGCGAGAAGCGTTGGGAGGGTGAGGGTGAAAAGAAGGAGTCTGTCGCGCCAGCGACGCTATGCGCCCCTACTGCAGCGAGGCGAAGGCGGCGGTGAAGCCCTTGAGGGAGAAGGGCAGCGTGATGTTGCGGCCCTGGGCATCCTGGAACGCCAGCTTGCCGCCGACGCCGGACTTGAAGGCCGCCATCTGATTCTCGTCGATGCGGAACTGCACCTTGCAGCCGTCCGGCAGGCAGCGCTCGAAGGGCAGGCGCACCGCCTCGTTCTGGTCGATCTGCATGAGCACGCCCGGCGCCACGCGGATGCCGAGCGGCAGGGTGATGACCGCGGCCGGCTGGTTGTCTTCGGCGAGCCGGCCGACGACGAGCTGCATGACCGGCTGCTGGGTCTCGTTGTTGACCACGCTCTGGAAGATGAAGCAGCCGCCGGCCGCCAGGTTGTGCGCGTCGTCGGCGCAGCGCACGCGCCAGTCCTGGAACACCTTGCCGTCGTTCGGCTTGGCGGCCGTATCCTGGGCGGCCGCGTCCGGGACGTTGAGGCCGCCGGCCGTCATGAACCCGAGCAGCAAGGCTGCCAGGCTGCCCCTGGCCCGCCGCGCGGCCCGTTGATGAAATGAGTGCATTCGCGTCCTTACGTCGGCTCGCGCCAATCTCGTTGTGCCGGATTTGGGTTCGTAGGGCCTAGGTTTGCAGGGCCTTGTCATGCGGCGGCTAGCGAATGCCCCCGTCCTGCCCCCCGATCCAGTCCAGTGCCGTCTCGAGCAAGCGCCGCAGCACCGGGCGGATGCCCTCGGCCAGATCCTCGCGGAAGGCATAGGGCGGCGCTTCGTCCATGTAGGTAATCTGGGAGAGTTCCAGTTGCAAGGCATGGATTCCCTGGGCCGGATCGCCGTAGCGGCGGGTGATATGGCCGCCCTTGAAGCGCCCGTCCACCGCGTGGCTGTAACGCCCGGCGCTCGCCGCCGCCTCCCCCAAGACCTGGGCCACCGCCGCGATCAGGCCCGGATCGGCGCTGGTCCCGCCGCCGCTGCCCAGATTGAGGTCGGGCAGCCGGCCCTCGAAAAAGCGCGGCACCCGGCTGCGGATCGAGTGGGCGTCCCACAGCAGCACCCGGCCGTGCCGGGCCTTGAGCGCCGCCAGCTCGGCCGCCAGGCGCTCGTGGTAGGGCCGCCAGAGCGCCTCGCGCCGCGCCGCCACCTCGTCCGGCCCCGGCGCCGCGCCGTCGCGGTAGAGCGGCGCGCTGTCGAAGCTCGAGGTCGGGCAGAGCTCGGTCTCGCTCGCGCCGGGGTAGAGCGGCTTGCCCTCGGGATCGCGGTTGAGGTCGATGACATAGCGCGAATGGGTGGCGGCGATCACCGAAGCCCCCAGCTCGCCCAGGAAGTCGTAGAGCCGGTCGACGTGCCAGTCGGTATCCGGCAGCCCCCGCGCCGCCGGCGTCAGGCGCGCGGCCAGCTCCGGCGGCAGGTGGGTCCCGACGTGCGGCATGGAGACCAGCAGCGGCGCGCTGCCGGCCGTGAAACGGTAGGGCTCCATGGGGAGGCAGGTGTGGCGGGCGGGAGGCGGTCCGTCAAGGGGGTGGCGTCACAGGGGCCGAGGGCGTGCAAGACCGGAAGGAACAAACCGTTATGGACACGGATGAACACGGCCGCCGTCGCGCCGTAGCGGCGCTTTGGCGCGCCGCGAAGGCGGGATGAACACAAACTGAACAACGAAAGCACTTTTAGTGTGCCAGGTCGTCGCAGTCTGAAGACACCGCTGCTTAGTCAGGATCCCGGTCACGTTCATCTGTGTTCATCTGTGTCGATCATTCCTTTTTCTGGCGCGGCCAGGCACCGGCGCAGGCCTCATGCTTCGACAAGCTCAGCATGAGGAACGTGTTATGCTTGCGCATTCCCTCCCCCTCATCCTGAGCCTGTCGAAGGATGAGGATTGCGATGCAGCGAGAGGTCCCGCCCATGCTTCGCCCGCTCCTGACTGCCGCGCTGGCCACCATCTTCTGGCCCCTGCTCGCGCCCGCCCCGGCCTGGGCCAGCCACTGCCTGGCCTTCGTCGAGCGCACGCCGGGCCCCGACCCGATCAGGGTCCCGGTCAAGTTCACGCCCGTTCAGTCCGCCGGCACGGTGGGCATCACCTACGTCGGCCACTCGACCTTCCGCATCGAGACGCCGGGCGGCGTGGTGATCGCGACCGACTATGCGGGCTGGGCCGGCCCGGGGCCGGCGCCGACCGTGGCGACCATGAACCACGCGCACGAGACGCACTACACCGACTTCCCCGACCCGGAGATCAAGTACGTGCTGCGCGGCTGGAACCCGGAGGGCGGGCCGGCCGAGCACGACCTCACGGTCGGCGACGTGCAGATCCGCAACGTGCCGACCGACATCAGGAGCTGGGGCGCCGGCGTCGAGCGCCACGGCAACTCGATCTTCATCTTCGAGGTGGCCGACCTCTGCATCGGCCACCTGGGGCACCTGCACCACAAGCTGTCGCGCGAGGACCTGGCGCTGATCGGCCGCCTCGACATCGTCTTCGCGCCGGTCGACGGCAGCTACACGCTCGACCTGCCCTCCATGATCGAGGTGCTGAAGGACCTGCGCGCCAGCCTGGTCATCCCGATGCACTACTTCGGCACGGCCTCGCTCGGCCGCTTCCTCGGCGGCATGAGCGACGCCTTCGCGATCCGGATCGAGCCCAGCGCCACCATCGACGTGGCCCTGGAGACGCTGCCGAGGCAGCCGACCGTGCTGGTGCTGGCGGGGGAGTGAGGGGGGCCGTGAGGCGGTAGGAGTGAGTGGGATAGCAAATGTAGCGGGGCAGACACTAAGCCCAAGTGGGCGGATGTTCGTTTAAGGCAGGCAACTAGTCGGTTGAAGGAGTTTCTGCTGCCTTGGATGAACCATTTGTCGATTCCGGCACTTCATCAAGCTTGTCGGCCCAAGGCTTTGTTTTGATGTGCAATTCTTTATATGTCTTTCGCCACTCTTGGTTCTTAGCAAATGCGCCCTCCAGACAGTCATTTAGGACTTTGAGCATCATAATGTGCGCCCCGATTAGCTGAATGATGGCAATTTCGACAATCCTTTGCGCACCGCTGAAATATTGCAGGAAAATTTTGTCGCCTCGTTTCTCCCACCGCAGCGAGTTGAAGTACTCGGGGGTGAAATGTACCTCTGCATCAGAAATGATGCCCCATGTCTCCATCAGTTCTTTAACCAATGGATGGTCAACAGGAATTGGAACATGGAAGGATTTTGGCTTTTCTCCTTTATCTCGCGCCGTCCAACGCTCCAATCGCTTCTCGTAGCCGATCCACTGTTCCGCAACGGCAGGGTCCTTCTTTATAGCCGCCGCCAGTCGTATCACTTCGATTGCCCTGCGGGTTATGGGCCCTGCATCGTCAGGCTGCGCCTGTCCGATTAGAGTAG
>JBHJOF010000083.1:0-10130 GCA_050330055.1 Kiloniellales bacterium | reverse complement strand
GGGTCTCGGCGCGGGCGCGCCGCGCGCGCTCCTCGCGCTCCGGATAGCCGCTGGAGACGATCCAGGCGCGCTGCGCCAGGTTGTCGAAGGCGGCGACGCAGTCGAACAGGCCGAGCTGCAGGTCGGCGAAGTCTGCGCGGTCGTCGCGCGGCGCCGGCAGGCGCTCCAGGTGGCGCCCCAGGTCGTAGCCGAAGTACCCGGCCGCGCCGCCCTGAAACGGCGGCAGCTGGGGCAGCCGCCGTTGCGGGAACTGGGCCAGCAGCGCGCGCAGGGCGACGAAGGGTTTGCCGGACCAGTTGCGGCCGTCCAGCGACAGGCTCCCGTCGCGGCTCTCCAAAATGTGAAAGGGATCGGCGGCGATGAAGGAATAGCGGCCCAGGCGGACGACGCTGAGCGCGCTGTCCAGGTACAGCGCACAGGGTGCCTCCGCCAGCGGCGCGAAGGCGGCCAGCGGGTCACCATAGTCGATCTCCCGCACCAGCGGCTCGACGGCCTCGCCCAGGCGCCTTGGCCCTATGCCTTGCACGCAGTCTCTCTCACGCTCTCCCGGCGCCAAGGCGCCCGGCCCCAAAGCTGGTTGATCTTGATCCCAACTAGCGGCAAGCTGATGTCTGGCGACAGCTTGTGCCTAGTCTCCAGGATGTCTCCGGGGAGGCCACGTCGCAAGCGGCGCGCCGCGGCGAGCCACCAAGTGGCGAGTTTCCGCTTAGTAGGTATGCATGGGGTCTTGCCATGCGCGGGAAAATCGCTATATTGGAATCGCTCTAACAAAGCAAGAAAACTCCAGAGGAGGATTGTCAATGGCCTGGACCACCCCGAAGATCGTCGAGATTTGCGTCGGCCTCGAGATCAATTCGTACGTCTGCGCCGAGCTTTGATCAGAGCGATTTCCTCCTGCAGCTTGTCCCTGGTTACGGGGTAACCAAGTGGCCCCAGACAGCAGAGTCGGCTGGAGGAGAATCAGGCTGATCACCTGACCTGGTTGCCGGGTTGGCTGGAGCCTCCAGTTCAACTGTCAGCCAGTGTGACCGGACTGCCGAGCGATTGGCCGGGTCACCAGATCGACCCTACCGGTAAATTTGAAGTCGCCAGCCTAAACGGGCCTGCATCCGGGTCTGTTGCTGATTGGCTTCGTTTCGAAGATCGGGCGAGCGCCGGGGAGGCTGTGCCTCGAACGGCGTTCGCTTGATCGCCGCTGTTTGCGCAATAACACTGGCTCGCCTCGGCAAGCGAGCCTAGTCTCGCGGATGGGATACGGCGAACGCAGGGTCGCACCCAGGGAGCTTGCCCGGACATGTCCCAGCCGCTACGCGCCGACCAAGACGATGATCGCCCCCTCACCCGGCAGCAACTCGAAGCACGGCTGCACGAGATCGGGCGCGAGCGCTATCACGACAAGCATCCCTTCCACAAGCTGCTGCACGGCGGGCAGTGCAATCGCGGCCAGGTGCAGGCCTGGGTGCTGAACCGCTACTACTATCAGAGCCGCATCCCGATCAAGGACGCCACGCTGCTGTCGCGCTGCGAGGATCCGGCGCTGCGCCGCGCCTGGCGCCACCGCATCGAGGAGCATGACGGCACCGAGGGCGGCAGTGAAGGCCGAGAGGGCGGCATCGAGCGCTGGCTGGTGCTGGCCGAGGGGGTCGGGCTCGACCGCGCGCTTGTGCAGTCGACCCGGGTGACCCTGCCGGCGACGCGCTTCGCGGTGGACGCCTATGTCCATTTCGTGCGCGAGCGCAGCCTGCTGGAGGCGGTGGCTTCGTCGCTGACCGAGCTCTTTGCGCCCAAGATTCACAAAGAGCGCATTGCCGGCCTGCTCGAGCACTACGACTTCGCCAACGACCGCACGGTGGCCTACTTCCGAAATCGCTTGACCGAAGCGCCGCGCGACGTCGCCTTCGGACTCGGCTACGTGCTGGAGCACGCCACGACCAGAGAGCAGCAGGAACAGGTAATGGACGCGCTGCGCTTCAAGACCGACGTGCTCTGGGCCCAGCTCGACGCGCTCTACTTCGCCTACGTCGAGCCCGGCCTGATACCGCCCGGCGCCTTCGTGCCGGAGGGCCGAGCCCGGGGATAGACGGTGAGCGAGGCCATCACCATATCCGATGCTTCGGTGCCGCGTCTGCCGCGGGGCGTGAAGCTGCGCTTCGACAAGGAGCGCGACAAGTGGGTCGTGCTGGCGCCGGAGCGGGTCTTCGTGCCCGATCCGATCGCGCTCGAGATCCTCAAGCGCTGCGACGGCTACGCCAGCGTCGCCGCGATCGTCGACGACCTGGCGCAGACCTTCAAGGCGCCGCGCGATACGATCCTCAAGGACGTCAGCGCGCTGCTGCAGGACCTGGCCGACAAGGGGGTCATGACGGCATGACCGCGCCTACAGCAACGGCCGATAGCGCGACCGCATCGGCCACAGCACGTACAAGCGGGGCCAGGCTGGCGCCGCCGCTGGCGGTGCTGGCCGAGCTCACTCACCGCTGTCCGCTGCAGTGCCCCTACTGCTCCAATCCGCTGGAGCTGGAGCGCGCGACCGGCGAGCTGACCACCGACGAGTGGCTCGGCGTGATCGAGCAGATGGCCGAAATGGGCGTGCTGCAAGTCCACTTCTCCGGCGGCGAGCCGCTGGTGCGCAAAGACCTGGAAGCGATGGTGTCGCGCGCCGCTGCGGTCGGGCTCTACAGCAACCTCATCACCTCGGCCGTGCTGCTCGACGAGCCGCGCATGGACGCACTCTCCGAGGTCGGCATCGATCACGTGCAGATCAGCTTCCAGAGCAGCGAGGCGGCCGGCGGCGATCGCATAGGCGGCTACGCCGGCGGCCACGCCAAGAAGCTGAAGGCAGCGCGGCTGGTGCGTCAGGCCGGCATCCCGCTCACCGTCAACCTGGTCGTGCACCGCCAGAACCTGCAGCACTTGCGCGCCATGATCGACATGGCGCTCGCTCTCGACGCGCACCGGGTCGAGATTGCCCACGTGCAGTACTACGGCTGGGCCTACCGCAACAAGGAGGCGCTGCTGCCGACCCGTGCGCAGCTCGAGGAGTCGATCGCGGTCATCGACCAGGCCAAGCAGGAGCTGAAGGGCCGTCTCGTGTTCGACTACGTGGTGCCGGACTACTACGCGCGCCGGCCCAAGGCCTGCATGGGCGGCTGGGCGCGCCAGTTCCTCAACATCACGCCGATCGGCAAGGTGCTGCCCTGCCACGCCGCTGAATCGATCGCCGGGCTGCGCTTCGATTCGTTGCGCGAACGCTCTCTCGCCGACATCTGGCAGAACTCCGAGCCCTTCCAGAAGTACCGCGGCACCGACTGGATGCCCGAGCCCTGCCGCTCCTGCGAGCGGCGCGAGATCGACTGGGGCGGCTGCCGCTGCCAGGCTTTCGCCTTCACCGGCGATGCCGGCAACACCGACCCGGCCTGCGAGTTCTCACCGCTGCACGAGCAGATGGCGAGCTTGGCCGAGACCGCCTCGCACGCCGGCAAACCGGACTTCACCTACCGCAACTACGCCAACGTGCCGAGCCGCGGCAAGGACAAGAGTCCCGCCGGCTCCAATTGATGGCGCTGTTCCTTTTCTTTCACCCTCACCCTCCCAACGCTTCGCGTTGGGCCCCTCCCTCTCCCCTCCAAGGGAGAGGGAAACAAACTGGCGCGCTATAGAATCCCTCTCCCTCGGAGGGGAGAGGGAGGGTGAGGGTGACAACAAGAAGAGGTCCCTTTTTGGCATCAAGGTGCAGAGCAATGCACCAGCGCTAAGCAGCCGCCCCCACAATCCCCCGCCAGACGTCGAGCGCCTGACGCGTCGCGGCGACGTCGTGCACGCGGAGAATCTGCACGCCCTGCCCTGCCGCGGAGAGCGCCGCAGCGAGCGAGTCGGGCAAGCGCTCGCCCGGTCCATGGCGCCGGTCGAGCGCGCCGGTCAGGCCCTTGCGCGAGACGCCGAGCAGGATCGGGCAGCCGAGCCCGTGCAGCAGCCCGATCTGGCTGATGATCGCAAGCGTCTCGGCGCCGCTCTTGCCGAAACCGATGCCGGGATCGACGATCAGCCGCTCGCGCCCGATGCCGGCGGCCTCGCAGGCGGCGATGCGCGCCTCCAGCGCGTCGAACAGATCGAGCGCCGGCTCGGCACCGAGCACTTTGTTTTCGGGCGCGACGCCTATGGCGTCCGGCAAGCCGTGCATCAGCACCACCGACGCCTTGCTGTTTGCGGCCAGCACCAGGCTATTCGGGTCATAGGTGAGCGCGCTCACGTCGTTGATTATGGCGGCGCCAGCGGAAAGCGCCTGACGCATCACCGCCGCCTTGCGGGTGTCGATCGACAGCGCCACGGACCTCAGCGCATCACGTTTCCCCTTGCGCCGCGCAGCCAGAGCTTCCAGCACGGGCGCGATGCGCCGCCGCTCTTCTTCCAGAGCAACCGGCTCGGCCCCGGGCCGCACCGATTCCGCGCCGATGTCGATGATCGCCGCGCCCTCCTCCGCCAGCCGCTCGGCCTGCGCCAGCGCCATTGCCGGATCGCTGAAGCGGCCGCCGTCAGAGAAGCTGTCCGGCGTCACGTTCACGATGCCCATGATGAGCGGCGGCGCACCTGCCGCCGGCAAGGCGCGCGGCGCCGCCATGAGCGACAGCAGCGCCCCCACGCGCACGGCGCCCACCGCCTCGGCCCAGGCAACGATCTCGGCCGGCGACGCGACGAAGCGCTCCACGCCGCCGGGCCGGCGCAGCAGCAGCTCGCAGGCGGTCATGGCGAAGGGCCCGCCGGCCAGCAGCCGGGCCTGGCCGCAGGCCAGCCAGGCATCAGCCCGCGCTGCCGGCACGAGGCCGAGCGGCCGCAAATAGAGGCGGCTGCCTCGTGGCAACTGGCGTGGCAGGTCTTCGATCGCCATGCGCCTCGTCCCGGCCGCTCGGCCGCCCGCCCGATCGCCTGGCCGGACGATTACTTGGCCGGCGTCTTGCGCAGGCTCTCGGCCAGGGCGCGCAGATCGACCTTGTCGTTGGCGTTGCGCGGGAAGTCCTCGACGAAGTGATAGTGCCGGGGCAAGGCATAGTCGCTCAAGAGCGTCTTCAAAGTACCGTGCAATGCGCCGAGGTCGACCGCGGCCTCGTCCGCCAGCAGGAAGGCGTGCAGCTCGTCCCCAACCAGCGCGGTATGGGCGGCAGGAAGGCCGGCCTTGCGGATCGCCGCGTTGACCTCGCCCAGCTCCAGGCGGTAGCCGCGGATCTTCACCTGATGGTCGATGCGATGCTGGAAGTAGATGCGGCCGTCGATCCGCTCGGCCCAGTCGCCGGTGAAGTAGGCCGGCACTTCCCGCCCCTCCAGCGTGATCGAGCGGAACACGCCGGCCGTGGTCTCAGGGTCCTGCCAGTAGCCGCGCGCGAGCTGCGGCCCGGTGATGGCGATCTCGCCCTCGTCGCCGTGCGCGCCGCCGACCAGGTGCAGGCCCACACCCGGCATGGGGACACCAATCGAGACGTTGAAGCGGCTGGCGGCCTGGTAGTCGTCCTTGTGCAGCGTGACATGGGAGCAGGCGATAGTCGCCTCGGTGGGGCCGTAGGTGTTGCAGACCGGCAGATCGAGCCGCGCCGCGAAGAGCGCCTCAAGGTGCGCCGGCAGCAGCGCCTCGCCGCAGAAGATCATCAGGCGCAACGAGGCCAGCGTCTCGGGCTTCACCAGGTTCAGCTTGGTCATGCTGTCGACCACGCTGGGCACCGAGTTCCAGATCGTCAGGCCATGGGTACGCAGGAAGCGGAAGGGCATCAGCCGGTCCGCCTGGCTGACCAGCGGATAGATCGAGGCGCCGCCGCAGAGGGCGCCATAGATGTCGGTGCCGCTGATGTCGAAGGCGAGGTTCGGGTGCTGCGACCAGCGGTCCTCGGGCGTTACCCTTGTCGTATCCAGCACCCAGGCGGTGTAGTGGCTGACCGCGTCGCGCGGCACCGTGACGCCCTTGGGCACGCCGGTCGAGCCCGAGGTGAACATGACGTAGAGCAGGTCGTGCGGCGGCAAGGGCGCGGCCAGCGGTGGCGCCGCGAGGTCGGCTGGATCGAGGAAGCACGCGTCGCCCGCGCTGTCGCGGATGCCCGACGCCAGCTCGGCGCTGGTGACCACCACGTTGGGCGCGAAGCGCTGCGCCACCATGCGCTGGCGCTCGAGCGGCGCCGAGAGGTTGTTGGGCGCGTAGTAGCCGCCCGCCATGGCGGTCGCCAGCATGGCCGTATAGGCCGCCGCGCCCGACGGCAGGTGGACCAGCACGCGCGGCGGCTCGCCGCTTGCGGCCGAGGTCTCGGCCAGCGCAGCCGCCAGCCGGCGCACGCCCGCCTCCAGCTCGCCGTAGCTGACGCTGCGGCCGCTCTGCACGACGGCCAGCCTCTCCGGCTGGCCGGCGGCGCGCGCCAGGAAGAGATCGACGATGTCATTCGCGGCCGGCGTCATGCGATCCGTCCCCCTCTCCGCCTTGCACCTGCAGTCTCCCGCTCATTCCGCTGCTTCTGTCGGCCTCTGCACCCACAACCCGGGTCATTTTCCTGCCCGGCACAAAGCTTTTGATCACGCCGCTGTGATAATTTGTTTCTCGGCCCCGTGGCAATTTTGTGGTAGAGTAATATCATAATTTTATTAAGTATCTTACCAATGTTCTAAAGCGGAAAGCCGGACGATGCAGAAACTAGCCGAGACGCTGGACAAGCTTAGCAAGAAATCGAAGCGGCATTATTGCAGCCCCTACGATCGCTTTGACTGGCCGGACTCAATCTCCACGTCATCCTATTGGATGAGCCCCGAGCTACTGTCGGTCTACGACACGGAGTTCTGGGACGAGCTGCCGGAGGAACAGCGGAACGCTCTCAGCAAATGGGAGATGGTCAGCTTCCTCAGCCTGAACATCCACGGCATCAAGGACCTGCTGTTCTCGGTCATCGACCTGATCCACACCGATACGTTCGAGGACGCCTCGGAATATTTCCATCACTTCATCGACGAAGAGAACAACCACATGTGGTTCTTCGCCGAGTTCTGCCGCCGCTACGCCAAGAAGATGTATGAGAACAAGCGCATCACCCTGGACCGCAACGACTCGGTCGAGGCGGAGCACTTCATCACTTTCTCGCGCATCCTGATCTTCGAGAAGATGGTGGCCTACTATAACCAGTACATGATGAAGGACGGCCGGCTCGATCCCATCCTGCAGGGCATCAACAAGATGCACTTCAGCGAGGAGTCGCGCCACCTGGCCATGGGGCAGGAAATGATCCGCGTGCTCGGCAAGCGGGTCCGCGAGAGCGACGCAGCGCCAACGATGGCCGAGATCCGGCGCAGCCTGGACGACTATGCCACGCTCTGCGTCAACTCCTTCTACAATCCCGCCGCCTATCGCGATGCCGGCATCGCCGAGCCCTATGCCTTCCGGCGCAAGCTGCTGGCCCATCCCGCCCGGCGCAAGTTCAACGAGGCCCTGATCCGCGACAGCATGAAGCCGTTCGGAAACTGGGGCAAAGTGGCAGCCTAGGCGGGAGCGGGAACGATGACGGTAACGACGCAAGACGCTACCGGCGAGCCCAAGCTGTCGGCGATCCGGAGCTGGCTGCTCGAGGCCAACCCGGAAGCCGGCTCCATCGAGCTCGACACCGACCTCTTCGCCAGCGGGCTGCTCACCTCGATCCAGTTCGTCGAGCTGGTGCTGCTGGTGGAAGAGCTGACCGAGCGCGAGGTCGCCGTCGACGACAACGCGGTCGACAAGTTCCGCACGCTGCGCGCGATCGCCAGCAACTATCTGGGCTGAGCCGGGCGGCGCGCATTGCGAGCGCAGGCTCAGCTATAGGCGCTTCTTGGCGAAGGCGCGTCCGGACGCCGTCTTCAAATATTGCTCGAATGCCAAAGCCTGTCTCTCATCGGAGAACGCAACGTAGGTCTTCACTCGCCAAGGCCTATATTTGGATGTGTGGGGGACGTCACCTGCATTGTGCTTTTCCAATCGGGCTCTCAAATCGTCTGTGATGCCGACGTAGTAGTGCTCGGAGAGTCCGAGGCTTTGAAGAATGTAAACGTACTTCATCCGCCCGTCTCCGCTGCGCTATGACGCGGCAGCCTTCACTCCCCGCGAAGCGTGGCTTGCCGAGCCGTAGCTCGCGGGTGCAATGGCCCGCCTTCGCCCTTTGGGCTTCGGCGCGGCAGCCTTGCTCGCTTCGCGAGCGAAGGCTGGTGGGCGGTGACGGGATCGAACCGCCGACCCCCTCGGTGTAAACGAGGTGCTCTGCCAGCTGAGCTAACCGCCCGATAAGAGAGCCTGGCCGCCGGTACAGGGGCGACCCGGGCGCCCGGGAACCGGGGGCCCGCAAGGCGCGGAGTATAGCAGAGCGGGCCAGAGGCCAAGCCCGAAACGCGACCCCGAAAGGAGAGCGGAGAACGGGAACCGGAAACGAAACCGGCCGCCCTGCGGCCAGGCGCCAGGCGGCCAGCTCTTTCGCTGCCGGGCTGGGACCCTGCGGCCCGGCCCGCGACAGGTATGACGCCGCTAGTTGACGGCGTCCTTCAGGCCCTTGCCGGCCTTGAATTTCGGCTGCTTCGACGCGGGAATCTGGATCCGCTCGCCGGTGCGCGGATTGCGACCTTCGGAAGCGGCCCGCTTGGTCACGTGAAAGGTGCCAAAGTTCACCAGGCGAACGTCATCGCCGCTCTTCAGGGCATTGGTGATTGCATCAAAGACGCTGTCCACCGCGCTGGTGCTGTCGGCTTTCGAAAGCCCCGTGGCGGACGAGACTGCATCAATGAGATCATTCTTGTTCACGTCAAACCCCCCTCTCAATTGGTAGGATACCGGTAGAAAAAGACAGGAAGCAGCGCTTCGCGAAGCGCGAAGTCTAAATCGCGAAACGCGGCGCCGTCAATGTGGGAAGCCGCGGAAAGCCAGGATTCCAGGGGCTTTGCGCCCATCCTCCTGGCTCTTCCGACGGCGTCGTTCTGACGGCTCCGGATGGTCAGTGCGTGACCACGTCGCCGCGCTCGCTCTCCGCACTGGGAGCGGGGACCGGCTCGACCTCGGCCGGCTCGAGCCACTCGATCGGCGTCAGCTTCTCGGTCAGAGCATGCTGCAGCACCTCGTCGATCGAGTTGGTCGGCGCTATTTCGAGACCACGCTTCACGTTGTCCGGAATCTCTGCCAGGTCCTTCTCGTTCTCCTTCGGGATGATCACCTTCTTGATGCCCGTGCGCAGTGCCGCCAGCAGCTTCTCCTTCAAGCCGCCGATCGGCAGTACGCGACCGCGCAGGGTGACCTCGCCGGTCATCGCAACGTCGCGCCGTACGGGAACGCCGGTCAGCACCGAAACGATGGCGGTGACCATGGCGACACCGGCCGAGGGACCGTCCTTGGGCGTCGCGCCCTCTGGCACGTGCACGTGGATGTCCTTCTTCTCGAAGATCGTCGGCTTGATGCCGTACTCGACCGCGCGGCTCTTGACGTAGTACTCGGCCGCCTGGATCGACTCCTTCATGACTTCGCCCAGCTTGCCGGTCGAGGTGACCTTGCCCTTGCCGGGCACGGTGACCGCCTCGATCGAGAGGATCTCGCCGCCGACCTCGGTCCAGGCGAGGCCGGTCGAAACGCCGACCAGGTCCTCGAGCTCAGTCTGGCTGTCGCGGTAGCGCGGCACGCCGAGGAACTTCTCGACATTGCGCTGGGTGACCTGCACCTTCTTGGTATTGCCGAGCGAGATCTCCTTGACCGCCTTGCGCACCAGGCTCGCCAATTCGCGCTCCAGGTTGCGCACGCCGGCCTCGCGGGTGTAGTGCCGGATCACGTCACGCAAGGCCTGATCGGAGATTGACCACTCGGCGTCCTTGATCCCGTGGTTCTTCATCTGCTTCAGGATCAGGTGACGCTTGGCGATCTCGACCTTCTCGTCCTCGGTGTAGCCGGGGATGCGGATCACCTCCATGCGGTCCAGCAGCGGCTGCGGCATGCGCAGCGTGTTGGCCGTGGTCACGAACATGACGTCGGAGAGATCGTAGTCGACCTCGAGGTAGTGGTCGGAGAAGGTGCTGTTCTGGGCCGGGTCCAGCACCTCCAGCAGTGCCGACGACGGGTCGCCGCGCCAGTCGGCGCCCAGCTTGTCGATCTCGTCGAGCAGGAACAG
>JBHJOF010000082.1:0-2640 GCA_050330055.1 Kiloniellales bacterium | reverse complement strand
CGGCCGCCGTCGCGGCCGCGCGGCGGATGCTTGACCCGGTCGAACATGGCCGAGATGGCGAAGGGCGCGCCCTCGGCGTGGCCGATCTCCATGACCTGGCCGGTGCCGCCGCGATGGCGGCCGGGGACGCCGGAATCGGTCCGGTACTCCTTCGTCCAGACCACGATCGGCGCCACCGTCTCGTTGATCTCGACCGGTGTGTTGCGCACGCCCGAGGGAAAGGCGGTGGCATTGAGCCCGTCCTTGCCCGGCCGCGCGCCGCTGCCGCCGGTGTGGAAGACGTTCATGGCGAAGGGCGTGGCCGTGCCGTAGTCGGCCTCGCCAACCAAGCCGTGGCCGCCCAGCAGCATGGGGTTCCAGAGGCACGAGGTGCCCTCGGCCGGCACGCTGCCGCCCAAGGCCTGGTGCAGGCAGCCCAGCACCACGTCGGGCAGCATCTGGCCGACCACGTGGCGCGCCGCCACGGCGCAGGGATGCGGCGCGTTGAGGATCGAGCCTTCGGGTGCCGTCACCCGCACCGGCGCGAGCGAGCCGGCGTTGTTCGGCACCCGGCCGCCGATCACGCAGCGCACGCCGAACGAGGCGTAGGCTTGGGTATAGGTGAGCGGCACGTTGATGCCGTAGCTCGAGACCGGCGAGGTACCGGCGAAGTCGACCTCGATGCCGTCTGCACCGATCGTCAACGCCGCCACCAGGTCGAGCTCGCGGTCGTAGCCGTCGATGCGCATGGCGTTATGGTAGGTGCCGAACGGCAGCTTGCGGATCTCCTCCAGCATGGCTTGGTGCGAGCTGTCGATCACGTGGCGCGCCAGCGCCTCCAGGTCGTCGAGGTCAAAGTCGCGCAGCATGGCGATGAGGCGCCGGCTGCCGGCCTCGTTGCACGCGGCGAGCGAGTAGAGGTCGCCCTCGACCTGCACCGGCTCGCGCACGTTGGCCTTGATCAGCTCGATCAGCGACTCGTTGATCTGGCCGCGCCGTGCGAGCGGCATGATGGGAACATAGACGCCCTCCTCGTAGACCTGGCGCCCGTCCGGGCCGAAGCCGATGCCGCCCACGTCGACCACGTGGCTGGTCGCGGCGAAGAGCGCGACGGCGCGGCCATCGCGGAAGGCCGGCGTCAGCACGGTGAAGTCGTGCAGATGCCCGGTGCCGAGCCAGGGATCGTTGGTGATGTAGACGTCGCCCTCCGCCATGCCGGCGACCGGATACTTCTGCAGGAAGAAGCCGACCGAGGCGGCCATGGCGTTGACGTGCCCCGGCGTGCCGGTCACCGCCTGGGCCAGCATGCGGCCCTCGAGATCGAACACCCCGGCCGAGAGATCGCCCGCCTCGCGCACCGAGGTGGAGAAGGCGGTGCGCATCAGGGTCTGCGCCTGCTCCTCGACCACCGAGAGCAGGCGGTTCCACAGGATCTGCAGCTCGATCTGCGCCAGTGGTGCGTTGCGTTTGGTCATGTGGGTGATCCGAAACTCCAGGCTGATAATGACATCACTCGGAATCCGGGTCCCTATAAATCGGGGAAACGATATCACCCAAAATTTCAATTTCGCCTTTGTGTGCACCAAGCAAGGTGCGAGGCCGTTCGCCCTTTGGGCGAGTCCTCACCACCGGCCGCAGCTCGACCAGTGGTTTCCCGTCCTTCGTGACCACAAGCGTTTCTCCACTTTCAGTCACCTGGTCGATCAACGCCAAACAGCGTGCGCTGAAATCAGACGCATCGATTGTCTTCATCGCTCGCATCCACGCGTGGCCCCGAGGTTGCCTCATTGTGTCAGCTACCCATCAACCATGGAATGCCTAAAGCGTAGTCCGTTCGGATGGAGTCGGCGTAGCGCTCCTCACCCTTCGACAAGCTCAGGGTGAGGTGGGCTTGTGCTGGATCAGCACAAGCCCCTCATGCTGAGCCTGTCGAAGCATGAGGAACTGCACGGTGATCACGACTGAAGGGATTTTGCTCTAGCGGCCGGGTCAACGGCGTTTGTTGGGGGAAGCTAACTGCGCCTTCGCAGCACGATATAGCCCGCGTCGTTCAGCATCGCCTGGAAGCGGCTGGTGACCACGGTCGTCGTCTGGTCCTCGGCGATGAGCGCCGGGCCCTCGATCAGGGCGCCGGGGGTCAGGTTCTCGCGGCGGTAGACGGGGGTCTCGACGAAGTCGGCGAGGACCGGGTCGAAGACCGGGCGGCGCGCCACCGGCTTTGGCGGCGGGCCGTCGAAGCTGGGCGGCGGCACACGGGCCGGGGCCGGCTGCTCGGTGGCCAATGTCAGGGTCCAGCTCAGCACCTCGACGTCGAGCCTGGGGATGGTGCGGCCGTAGAGCCGCGTGTAGGCGGCATGGAAGGCCTCCTGCAGGAGCGCGCCGTCGCCGGCGGCGAGCTCGCGCAGCGGCAGCGCGACGCTGATCTCATGGCCCTGGCCGAGATAGCGCATGTAGGCGCTGCGCGTCTCGACCAGCGCCGCCTCGGGCGCGGCGCCCTCGACGATGGCGGCGGCCTCGGCGCGCATCTCGGCGATGACCGCATTGGCCAGCTCGGCGTCGAACTGCGAGAGGCGCAGGTAGCGGCTGCGCACCACCTCGTAGGCGATCGGCGCGCAGAGGAAGCCGATCGCCGAGCCGACGCCGGCGCCGCTCGGCACCACC
>JBHJOF010000081.1:0-7579 GCA_050330055.1 Kiloniellales bacterium | reverse complement strand
CCCAGTCGAACAGCTCGCCCGGGTCCTCCTTGCGCAGAGGTGACACGTCGGAGTGACCGAGCACGCGGGCCCGCGGGATCGCGTGCCGCGCCAGGATGTCCTGGGCGAGCGCGATCAGGGCCGTCATCTGCGGCTCCGGGAAGGGGCGGTAGCCCCACTGGTGGCCCGGGTTGACCAGCTCGACGCCGATCGAGCAGGCATTGACCCTGGCCTCGCCGGCCCAGGCGCTGTCGCCGGCATGCCAGGCGCGGTGCGCCTCGGGCACCAGGCGATACGTGGTGCCGTCCTCGTCGATGCAGTAGTGGGCGCTGACCTCAGCCGCCGCGTCGCACATGCGCGTCAGCGCGATCTCGGCCGTCTGCATGCCGGTGTAGTGCAGCAGCAGCATGTCAATCGCCCGGCCGTTCGGCCGGGCGTCGTGGTTCGGCGAGGGTCGCTCGATGAATTGGAGCGCGGACATGGCGCGGCATACTAGTCGAGGCGGGCGATCACCTCATCCGTATTCAGCACCTTGGCGAATTCGGTGTTGAGCGTGGTCAGATGCACGCGGTGGATGGTCTCGGCGTCGACCGCCGCGCCGTCCGGCGCGACCTGGCCGAAGGTGGCGCAGGCGTCGCCGGCCACATAAGCCTCGAAGCCCAGGTTGGCCGCCATGCGCACGCTGGTCGAAACGCACATGTCGCTGGTGATGCCGAAGAAGACGAGCTGGCGGTGGCCGGCGCCCTCGAGCCGGGCCTGGAGATCGGTGCCGATGAAGGCGCTGTTCACCGTCTTCTCGACCAAGGGCTCCTGGCCCTGCGGCGCGAACCCCGGCTTGAAGCCGTTGCCCGGCCGTCCCGGCCGCAAGGTCGAGCCCGGCTCGACCGAGTTGTGCTTGACGTGAACGATGCGGCGGCCGCTGGCGCGCCAGGCGTCCAGCAGCCGGAGACCATTCGCCTCCATCGCGGGGTTGTTGCGCGCGCCCCACGAGGGCTCGTCGAAGGCCTGCTGAACGTCGATCGGGATCAGGACGGCGGTCTGTGAAAGGCGCACCATGGGCAGCCTCCTTGTGAGCCCCAAAGGCTATCGGCTGCCAATGCCGGCCTCAAGCTGGAGTACCCGGCGCCTTGTGCCCCTGGTCAGCTTCCGACCCCAGGTCGTTCTAACGGGAAGCACTTCGGCATCCTGAACAATCCTGGTCACGTCCAGGCCTGACTGGCCGTAGGTCCAGCGCGTCGTTTCGCCATCTGCGAATACCGGCGGGCAAGGAAGACCTTGCCTGGCGCAGTAGGCCGCATCATCGAACACGGAGACGTTGATCAGCGCGGTCAGAGCCGCGCCGGGCCGGCCAAGGCGGGCGATTGCCGAGAGCAGCGCTGCATCGGGCACTGCGAGGGCCTTCAGCAACGATCCCCAGGGAAAGTTGATGGTGATCCTGTCCGCCAGCCCGTCCAGCTCCGGCGGCAGCCGCCCGACGGCGGCCTGAACGAAGAGAACGTTGGCCAGCCTTTGCCGAACCGCCTTGCGCGCAGCCACCGCCATCTGGTCGGCGACCGGATCGACGGCGACGAAGAGGGTATCCGAATTGGACCTCGCCGCCTCGAACACGAAGCGGCCGTCACCCGCACCTATGTCAAGGTGGAGTTAGTCTCAGCGATGACGAACGGCGGCGAACTCGCGCGCCGACATCTCGCGGGCTGTCTTTCCGGTCACGATACGCATGACGCTTGGTACCAGAGGCGTCTCCCGAGGTCAATTTCCGGACGCAGAACGGCGTTGGGAGCCGCGCCTACAGCCGCTCCGCCTCGGGCGCGGCGACCCGCGGCCGGCGCAGCACGATGATGGTGACGCCGCAGACGGTCAGCAAGCCGCCGACGATGAGATAGGGGGTCAGGGCCTCGCCCAGGCCGAAGACGCCGGCGGCGACGCCGATCACCGGCACCAGCAGGGTGAAGGGCATGGCCTGGTTGACGTCGTACTGGCGCAGCAGCCAGTACCAGATGCCGTAGCCGACGCCGAGCACCAGAACGACCTGGTAAAGGATCGAGGCATAGGCCTGCCAGTCGGCGGCGGCAAGCGCCGCCATCTGGCCGTCCTCGAGAACCAGCGAGGCCAGGAAGAGCTGGGGCGTGGCGAAGATGGCGACCCAGGCGTTCAAGGTCAGTCCGTCGATCGTTCCCAGCTTCTTGATCTGGATGTTGGCGACCGACCAGACGAAGGAGGCCGAGATCACCAGGCCGAGCGCCAGGTAGTTGCCCTGGAAGCGCGGCTCGCCGGCGATCAGCGCCACGCCGAGGAACGAGATGCCGAGGCCGACGGCGCGGCGCCAGCCGATCCTGTCGTTAAAGAAGATCGCGGCCAAAAGCGCCGCGAAGGCGACCTGCAGCTGGATGGCGATCGCCGCCGTGGCCGCATCGATCCCGGCGAGCCCGGTGAACATCAGCGCGAAGTGCAGGAAGCCCAGCGTAAAGGAGATCGCCAGGATCGGCCGCCAGCGATCGCGCGGCCACTTGACGAAGGGCCCGGCGAGGAGGGCGAAGAGCCCAAAGCGCAGCGTCATCAGCAGCAGGGGCGGCAGCTGCGCCAGCCCGATCTTGGCGGCCACGAAGTTGAGACCCCAGATCACCATGACGAAGACGAACAGCAGCAGATGCAGCGGATGAACGGACAGACTCATGCAAGGCCCCTGGCCGGGGGCCCATGGTTGTCGTCGCTCTCGCCGGCGGCCAGCCGTTCGCGCCGCTCTTCCAGCTCCAGCCAGCGTTCCTCGGCGGCGGCCAGCGCGCGTCGCGTCTCGGCTAGCTCTGCCGTGGCGTGCTCGAAGCCGGCGCGGTCGCGCTGGTAGAGATCGGGCTGGGCGAGCCGGCCTTCGAGTCCGGCGATCGCGCCGTTCAGGCGCTCGATCTCGGCCGGCAGCCGCTCCAGCTCGCGCGCGTCCTTGTAGCTCAGCTTGGCGGCGCGGCGCGGCGGCGCATCCGTTGTCTTGGCCTTCGGCTTCGCGGGCGCCGGCTTGCCCGTCGGTGCCGGTGCGGGCGGCGCGGGGCGCTGCGCCAGGTAGTCGCCGTAGCCGCCGACGGTGTCGGCGACCCGGCCGTCGCCTTCCACGGCGAAGATGCCGGTCACCAGGCGATCGAGGAAATCGCGGTCGTGGCTGACCAGCAGCAGGGTGCCGTCGTAGCCGTCCAGCACCTCGAGCAGCAGGTCGAGCGTTTCCATGTCGAGGTCGTTGGTCGGCTCGTCGAGCACCAGCAGGTTGCTCGGCCGGGCAAAGAGCCGGGCCAGCAGCAGACGGTTCTTCTCGCCGCCCGACAGGCTTTTGACCGGCTGGCGCGCCTGCGATTCGGCGAAGAGGAAGTCGGTCAGGTAGCTCACCACGTGGCGCTGCCGGCCGCGGACCATGAGCGAGTCGCCGCCGCCCGGCACCAGGGTCTGCCACAGCGTCGCCTCGGGATCGAGACTCTCGCGCTTCTGATCGAAGTAGAGGGGCTCGACGTTTACGCCGAGCGCGACCTTGCCGGTGTCGGGCGCCAGCGCGCCGGTCAAGAGGCGCACCAGCGTGGTCTTGCCGGCGCCGTTGCGCCCGATGATGCCGATGCGGTCGCCGCGCCGGATGCGGGTCGAGAAGTCGCGCACGATCCTGCGCTTGTTGCCCGACGCATCGACGAACGACTTCGTGACGTGCTCGGCCTCGATGACGCGCTGGCCGCTGGCGCTCGCTGATGTCACCGCCATCTCCGGCCCGGCGGCGGGACGCAGCCACTCGGCGCGCTCCTGGCGCAGAGTCCTGAGCCGCGCCAGGCGGCCCTGGTTGCGCTTGCGCCGCGCGGTGACGCCGCGCTGTAGCCATTTCTCCTCGCGTACGATGCGGCGGTCGAGGCGGTGCTGCGCCTCGGCCTCGCGCTGCAGCAGTTCGTCGGCCCAGGCCTCGAAGTGGGCGAAGGACTTGTCGAGCCGCCGCAACTGGCCGCGGTCGAGCCAGTAGGTGACCCGCGACACGGCGGCGAGGAAGGCGCGGTCGTGGCTGACCAGCAGGATGGCGCCGCGGAAGCGGCCGAGCTCCTCCTCGAGCCAGGTGATGGTCGGCAGGTCGAGGTGGTTGGTCGGCTCGTCGAGCAGCAGCACGTCGGGCTCGCAGACCAGGGCGCGGGCCAGCGCCGCGCGGCGTCCCTCGCCGCCCGACAGCTTGCCGAGCAGGCGATTGCCGTCGAGCTCGAGGTGATCGAGCACCGCGTCGATGCGGTAGGCCTCGGCGCTGCCCTCGGCGTGCGGCAGGCCGGCGGCAACGTAGTCGGCGACCGTTTGTTCCGGCGGCAGCACCGGGTCCTGCGGCAGATAGGCGACCTTGGCGCCGGGCTGCAGGAAGCGCTCGCCGGCGTCGGGCTGAATCTCGCCGGCCAGCGCCTTCAAGAGGCTCGACTTGCCGCTGCCGTTGCGGCCGACCACGCAGGCGCGCTCGCCCGGCGCCAGACCCAGGCTCAGGTCCTCGAACAGCGGCCGCTCGCCGAAGCGCAGCGCCGCGGCCTGCAGGGCAACCAGGGGCGGGACGGCAGCCATGATCAGCTCAGCCCGCGCTCCTTGCGGATCTGATCGTAGGCCGCGTTGATGGTGGCCAGCTTCTGGTTGGCCAGCTCCACGAACTCCTGCGGCAGGCCCTCGGCCATCAGCTTGTCCGGGTGGTTTTCCACCACCAGCCGCCGGTAGGCGGCCTTGATCCTGGCCTCGTCGTCGGTGCGCGCCACGCCCAGGATGCTGTAGGGGTCGGCCTCGTCCGGCGCGACGTTGGCGGCGCGGATGCGCTGCCACTCCTCGTCGTTGAAGCCGAAGATCTCGGCCACCCTGCGCAGGTATTCGATCTCTTCCCGCGTCACCTTGCCGTCGGCGCGGGCGATGTGGAACAGGCCGTCGACCAGCTCCTCCAGCACCGCCGGGTTGTCCTGGAACAGGCGGCCGACCTGCCGCGCATAGGGCTCGAAGCCGTGCGCCGCCTTGCGCGCCTGGTCGAACAGCCGGCCGACGTTCTTGGCTTCATCGGGCGGGATGTGGAAGACCTGCTTGAAGGCGCTGACCTCGTCGCGCGTCACCCGGCCGTCGGCCTTGGCCAGCTTGGCGCCGAGCACGATGACGCCGATGGTGAAGGCGATCTGCTTGGTGCCGTCCTGGAGTTGGCCTTCAGAGCCACCGGGAGCAGCCGCCGGGGCGGCGCTGTCCGCCATCTTGTCGACGGCATGGCCGGCCACGGCGCCGAGCAGGGCGCCGATCGGACCGCCCAGCGCGAAGCCGGCGGCGCCGCCCACGATCTTGCCCCAGATGCTCATGCGGATCCGTTCGTGCTGGCCGAGTGGCGCCCGGGACAGGCCCGGGGCTGCGCCGGAGGACTACGTTCTGGACCGAGGCTCTGCTTATTCCATGTTGCCGGACGGGCGGCAAGGGGGCGGCCGAAACCGACCGCTTGTTGCCGGCTAAGCCCCCACAAGGAAAGGAAGTTCCGCCCGTCCCACTTGAACTTTTGCTGCACTGCAACAAAATAGCGGGAAAGGTCACGGCACACAAGTGACCGGCCACCAGCTGACAACACGGCTGGGCGCGCCCAGGGGCGTTGCAACGGTTCGTCGATTGCTTGGGAAACCGTCATGTCCCTGATCCGTCGGCTCTTGCCGACCGAACGCGAAACCCTTCTTGCCCATCTCAAGCGGCTCGACCCCGATTCGCGCCATGACCGCTTCTGCGGCGGCTTAAGCGACGAGGCGATTGAGCGTTATTGCAACGGCATAGACTGGCTCGAGGGCATCCTCCTCGGCTGGTTCGAGGACGGCGTGCTGCGCGCCGCGGTGCAGCTCGTTCCGCTTGACGTGGGTTGGCCGCGCGAGGCCGAGCTGGCGGTCACGGTCGAGCCCGACTGGCAGGACCGCGGCATCGGCACCGAGCTCTGCCGCCGTGCCCTGCTGGCGGCGCAGAACCGGGCCGTGGCCCGGATCAAGATGGTCTGCCTGCTGGAGAACGCCCGCATGCAGCGCATCGTGCGCCGGCTGCGCGGCCAGCTTACCTACGTCGACGGACTGCGCGAGGGCGCGGTCGAGGTGCCGCCGCCCAGTTACCTCTCGCTGTGGGAGGAAGCCTTCGGCGAGGGCGGCGCGCTGCTCGGCACCCTGGTCGAGCAATGGCGTCCCCTGGTACCGGAGGCGGCCCCGCAGAGGCCTGCCAGCAGGACCGAGCCGCCTAGGGCAGACGCCCGATGCCCGGCAGCTTGACGGCGAGATCGAGCGGGTCGAGGCCGAAGCTGAGGCCGAGCAGGTTGACCTCCAGGCCCTCGTCAGCCGCCACCAGCAGGCCGGCCACGCCGAACAGCGAGACCTGATAGCCGGTACCGCTCGGCGCCGAGGCAAAGAGACTGCCCAAGCCCGTGCCCAGGTAGTCCTTGCCGATCGCGGTCGGCGGCAGCTCCAGGCGCAGCTCGGGCACTTGGCGGGCGACCCAGGCGGTGAAGGTGTTGGAGTTCGGCCCCGGCCAGGTGCGGTACTCGCGCTTGAATGGATAGCCTGCGACCGCCGTCTCGAGCTTGTCGATCAGGGCTTCCACGTCGTCGCCGCGGCGGTCGAGATAGAGCTTCGGCTCGGACCCGAACCAGCGGCGGTCGGGCTCGCCTGCGCGGATCGAAAGCGCCGTGCCGCCGCGCCAGTAGTTCCAGCCGATCACCTGGTAGAGCGTGAAGTCCGCCGCGTCGCGCCGCTTGGCGGCGATCCAGGTATGCACCGCGAAGGCGCCGCGCCAGCCGAAGGCGCGGGCGCCATAGACCTGCAGCACCGGCTCGCGCACCAGGGCCGGATCGGGGGCGATGCCGACCGCGTCGCGGTTGGCGGTGCGCCAGTCGGCCCGCAGGTCGGCGATGCCGGCGATCGCCACCACAGCCGGGCCGGTAAACAGCAGCACCAGGAGCCCCAATCCGCGCCTCAGCCAGCTTAGATAGGCGCGCATGACAGTCCTTGCACAGGACAACAATGCACTTGTTTGTCATGCCCGGGCTTGACCCGGGCATCCAGAGCGGCTTCATCAGTGCGTTGATATAATTGAAATACTTGCGATGCGCTGCCGTCGTCCTGGACCCCCGGGTCAAGCCCGGGGGTGACAGTGGGGGGCTGGCGGCAACCTTTCATGACGCGAGATTAGCGTGCTTATCGTTCGACCCCAAGCGGTCGGCTGCAGCCGCGACGGCAGTCGACTCTTTCCACTACAAATTATCTATAAAACGTGTATAAATCATACTCGAAAACACTGACCGGAGAGCCTCCTTCCATGACCATGGCGAGCAAGGCACAAGACACGACAACGGGCCACTGGCAGTTCTGGATCGACCGCGGCGGCACCTTCACCGACTTGGTGGCGAAGCGGCCGGACGGCAGCCTGGCGACCCACAAGCTCTTGTCCGAGAACCCGGAGCTCTACCAGGACGCGGCGATCGAGGGCCTGCGCAGCCTGCTCGGGCTGGCGCCCGGCGAGCCGATACCCGCCGCCATGGTCGACGCGGTCAAGATGGGCACCACGGTGGCGACCAACGCGCTGCTCGAGCGCAAGGGCGAGCGCAGCGCGCTGGTCATCGACCAGG
>JBHJOF010000080.1:0-29467 GCA_050330055.1 Kiloniellales bacterium | reverse complement strand
GAAAGCGCATCGACCGATTGCTCGAACCCGAGCCAACCCTCCCGCCAAACCTCAACCAGTTGGCGCTACAATGGTCATGAAATTAAACCGGACAGCAGTGGCCTTCGCCGACCATGACGGCGCAGGGGGTGATTCACTGTCCAAAAATCTTCAGCACAGCGCTGTTGCAGCAGATGGACGGGCACCGGAGCTGCATTGACCCCCCCGCGGCCCCCCGGCAGAGTGCCGCCATGGCGCGGGGCAGGTTCATCACACTCGAGGGCGGCGAGGGGGCCGGCAAGTCGACGCAGGTCGAGCTGCTCGCCGCCGCGCTGAGCCGCGCCGGCATTGCCGTGATCGCCACGCGCGAGCCGGGCGGCAGCCAGGGCGCCGAGGAGATCCGCGAGCTGCTGATCCACGGCGCGCCCGGGCGCTGGGACGCCATGACCGAGGCGCTGCTGCACTTCGCAGCGCGGCGCGAGCACATGGTGCATCAGGTCTGGCCGGCGCTCGAGGCCGGCAGCTGGGTCGTGTCCGACCGCTTCGCCGATTCGACCCTGGCCTATCAGGGCTACGGCCACGGCCTGGGCCGTACTCCGATCGATCAACTCTACGCCCTGGTGGTGGGCGACTTCCGACCCGACCTGACCTTGATCCTGGACCTCGACGTCGAGGCCGGCCTCAGCCGGGCGCAGGTCCGGGGCAGCGGCGGCAATCGCTATGAGCAGATGGACCGCGGCTTCCACGAGCGCCTGCGCCAGGGCTTCCTGGAGATCGCCGCCGCCGAGCCCGGGCGCTGCGTCATGATCGACGCCTCGGGCACGCCGGAAGAGGTGCACCTGGCAGTCTGGCGCACCGTGACGCAGCGCCTCAAGGTGCACGCATGAGCAGGAAGCCGGCCAAGAGCGAAGCCACGCCGCCGGGCCCGCCTGCACCACGCGCCAATCCGCGCCTGCTCGGCCACGCGGATGCCGAGCGCCTGCTGTTGCGGGCGCAGCGCTCCGGCCGGTTGCCGCACGCCTGGCTGATCTGCGGCCCGCGCGGCATCGGCAAGGCGACGCTGGCCTTCCGCTTCGCGCGTTTCGTGCTCGCGGGCGGTCCGGGCACAAAGGGTAATGCGGCGCCGATGGAAGAGGGCGGCCTCTTCGGAGGCTTGCCGGCGCCACAGCGCGACGACCTCTGGACCGACCCCGAAAGCGCGGTCTTCCGCCGCATCGCGGCCGGCGCGCATGGCGACCTCATGACCGTCGAGCGCGGCGTCAACCTGCGCAGCGGCAAGCCGCGCAGCGAGATCACCGTCGACGAGGTGCGCCCGGTGCGCGACTTCCTGCACATGACCGCGGCCGAGGGCGGCTGGCGCATCGTGGTGGTGGACTCGGCCGACGAGATGAACCCGAACGCCGCCAATGCCCTGCTCAAGGTGCTGGAGGAGCCGCCGGCCCGCGCCCTATTGCTGCTGGTCAGCCACCAGCCCGGCCGCCTGGTGCCGACGATCCGCTCGCGCTGCTGCCGCCTCGCCCTGGAGCCGCTGCCGGAGGCCACCGTCCTGACCCTGTTGGCCGACTACGCGCCCGAGCTGGCCGAGGACGAGCGAGCAGCGCTGGCCCGCCTGGCCGAGGGCTCGATCGGCCGCGCCCTCGACCTGGCAGCCGAGGGCGGGCTGGCGCTTTATGGCGAGATCGTCGCGCTGCTTCAGGACCTTCCCCGGCTCGACGTGACGCGCCTGCACGCGCTCGCCGAGCGCCTGGCCAAGGGGGGCCAAAGGGACGACGGGGGAACCGCCTTCCGCACCGGCGGCGAGCTCCTGGTCTGGTGGCTCGCCCGGCTGATCCGGGCCGGCTCGCAGGGCGCCCTGCCGCCCGAGGTGGTGGCCGGCGAGGCCGCCCTGATCGACCGCCTGCTGCGGCGCCGCGGCCTTGCGCAATGGCTCGCCCTGTGGGACAAGGTGGCCCGCCTCTTCGCCCGCGCGGAGAGCGCCAACCTCGACCGCAAGCAGGTCGTTATCACCGCCTTTCTCGAGCTGGAGGCGCTGGCCGCCTGAGCACAGGCTAGCCGGCCAAGGCATTGCCAGCGGCGGTGTGGCGCATCCCTCTGCGGTCCGTCGGATTGGCGAGCGCTAGGAGACCGCCATGACCGGCGCCGAGCAGAGCCGCTACTACATCACGACGCCGATCTACTACGTCAACGACGTGCCGCACATCGGCCACGCCTACACCACGCTCGCCTGTGACGCGCTGGCCCGCTTCATGCGCCTCGACGGCCGCCGCGTGCACTTCCTGACCGGCACCGACGAGCACGGCCAGAAGGTCGCCAAGTCGGCCGAGGCCAACGGCATGGACCCGCAGGCCTTCACCGACAAGGTATCGCAGAACTTCCGCGCGCTCTCGGCCACGCTCGACTTCTCGAACGACGACTTCATCCGCACCACGGAGGAGCGGCACACGCGCGCCTGCCAGGCGCTGTGGGAGCGGCTGGTCGACAGCAGGAACATCTACCTCGGCAAGTACGCCGGCTGGTACGCGGTGCGCGACGAGGCCTTCTACGGCGAGAACGAGCTGAGCGACGGGCCGGGCGGCAAGAAGATCGCGCCCTCGGGTGCCGAGGTCGAGTGGGTCGAGGAGCCCTCCTACTTCTTCCGCCTATCGGCCTGGCAGGATGCCCTCTTGGCGCACTACGCCGAGCACCCCGATTTCATCCTGCCCGAGAGCCGGCGCAACGAGGTCGTCTCCTTCGTCAAGAGCGGGCTCAGGGACCTCTCGGTCAGCCGCACCACCTTCGACTGGGGCGTACCGGTGCCGGGCGATCCGGACCACGTGATGTACGTCTGGATCGACGCGCTGACCAACTACATCACCGCGGTCGGCTATCCCGACATCGAGAGCGAGCCCTTCACCACCTTTTGGCCGGCCGACCTGCACATGGTCGGCAAGGACATCCTGCGCTTCCACGCGGTCTACTGGCCGGCCTTCCTGATGGCCGCCGGCATTCCGGTGCCGAAGCGGGTCTTCGCGCACGGCTGGTGGACCAACGAGGGGCAGAAAATATCCAAGTCGCTCGGCAACGTGATCGACCCGCATGCGCTGGTCGAGAAATACGGGCTCGATCAGGTGCGCTACTTCCTGCTGCGCGAGGTGCCCTTCGGCAACGATGGCGACTTCTCGCACCGCGCCATGGTCGGGCGCATGAACAGCGACCTGGCCAACGACTTCGGCAACCTGGCGCAGCGCGTGCTGTCGATGATCTATAAGAACTGTGACGCGAAAGTGCCGCAGCCGGGCGAGCTGACCGAGGAAGATAGAAACCTTCTAAACGACTCGGGCACCCGCCTCGTACGATCAATGCGAGGTGAAATGTCTCGCCAAATGTTTCATCGGGCCCTCGAAGCAATATGGGCAGTCGTGAGCGAGTCAAACTCTTACGTCGACGAACAGGCACCCTGGGCGCTGCGCAAGAATGATCCAGCGCGTATGGCCACTGTGCTCTACGTGCTGGCTGAGGCAGTGCGTCATCTGGCGATCCTGACCCAGCCTTTCATGCCCGACTCCATGGCGCGTATGCTGGACCAGCTCGCGGTGCCCGCGGACAAGCGCAGCTTCGCGGCGCTGGGCGAGGCGCTCGTGCCCGGCACGCCGCTGCCCAAGCCGCAAGGCATCTTCCCGCGCTACGCAGGCGTGGACACTTAGTTTAGGCCTGTCGGCCTGTCTTCCTCACAGGACTCAGGCAGAAGAAGCTTGATCTCACCACAGACTGTCGTCCCGGCACTCGTTGCCGGGACCCATTGGCCTATCCGTGCCACGCTCTGACGCCATTGGGTCCCGGGGACAAGCCCCGGAACGACAACGGTGATTGCATAAGCATTGTGCCGCTTAGCTCACACCACCCTGACTTCCAGGTCGCCGACGCCGTCGATGTGACCCTGCAGGTGGTCGCCCGGCTCGACCGGGCCGACGCCCGCCGGCGTGCCGGAGAAGATCAGGTCGCCGGGCCTGAGCTCGAACAGGCCGGAGAGGAAGGCGATCATCTCCGGCACCTTCCAGATCAGTTGGTCGAGGTCGCCCTTCTGGCGCCGCTCGCCGTTGACCTCGAGCCAGATCGAGCCCTCGTCGGGGTGGCCGATCTCGCTTGCCGGCACAAGGGCGCTGCAGGGCGCCGAGGCCTCGAAGGCCTTGCCAACCTCCCAGGGACGGCCGAGCTTCTTGGCCTGGCCCTGCAGGTCGCGCCGCGTCATGTCGAGCCCCACGGCATAGCCGAACACATGGTCGAGCGCCCGCTCGGCCGGGATGTCGCTGCCGCCGGACCTCAGCGCCACCACCAGCTCGATCTCGTGGTGCACGTCCTTGGAGCGGGGCGGGTAGGGGAACTCGCCGCCCCCGGCCACCAGGTTGTCGGGGTTCTTCTGGAAGAAGAAGGGCGGCTCCTTGCTGGGATCATGCCCCATCTCGATGGCGTGCTCGGCGTAGTTGCGACCGACGCAGTAGATGCGGTGTACCGGGAACAGCTTGTCGCTGCCCTTGACCGGCAGGGCCGGCACGGCCGGTGCGTCGATGATGTAGGCCATGGTTGGTCGCCCCCTGGTGGATTCGGTTGCCCGGCTACTACGCCACCGCCCCTCAGCCTTGGGCAAGCCCCGGCCTGGCCAAGCGGTCTTGTGACTTGGAGCCCAAACCCATAAGTACTTGGCCCATGCTGATCGATTCCCACTGCCACCTGGACTACCTGGCCAAGGACGGCGACTTGGAGGGCGTGGTCGCGCGCGCCCGCGCGGCCGGGGTCGGCCGGCTGGTCACCATCTGCACCAGGTTGAGCGAGTTCGAGAGCGTGCTGGGCATCGCCGAGCGCTTCGACGGGGTCTACTGCTCGGTCGGCGTCCACCCGCACGAGGCGGGGACCGAGGGACAGGAGGGGCCCGATCGCCTGATCAAGCTGGCGCGCCATCCCAAGGTGGTGGGGATCGGCGAGACCGGCCTCGATTACTACTACGAACACAGCCCGCGCGAGGCGCAGCAGCAGAGCTTCCGCGCCCATATCGAGGCGGCGCGGGAAACCGACCTGCCGCTCATCGTGCACAGCCGCGACGCCGACGACGACATCGTGGCCCTGCTGCGCGAGGCCCATGCGCGCGGGCCCTATCGCGCCGTGATCCACTGCTTCACCGCCGGGCCGGCGCTGGCGCGCGCGGCGCTCGAGCTCGGCTTCTACATCTCGCTGGCCGGCATCGTGACCTTCAAGAACGCCCAGGCGCTGCGCGAGACGGTCGCCGAGGTGCCGCTCGAGCGCATCCTGGTCGAGACCGACGCACCCTATCTCGCGCCGGTGCCCAAGCGCGGCAAGCGCAACGAGCCGGCCTTCGTGGTGCACACGGCCGAGTACCTTGCGGCGCTCAGGGGCGTGTCGGCCGAGACCTTCGCCGAATGCACGACGGAGAACTTCTTCCGGCTGTTCTCGAAAGCCACCAACAGCGTGGAGGCCCGACCTCATGTTTCGACAAGCTCAACATGAGGTCTTGATACGGCTCCTGCGCCTCATCCTGAGCCTGTCGAAGGGTGAGGATGGCGGCTCGATACCGGCACCCGCATGAAGGTCACCATCCTGGGCTGCGGCGGCTCGGGCGGCGTGCCGTTGGCCGACGGCACGCCGGGCGGCTATTGGGGCGTCTGCGACCCGAGCAATCCCAAGAACCGGCGCCGGCGCGTTTCGATCCTGGTGGAACAGGGCGAGACCGCCATCCTGGTCGATACATCGCCGGACCTGCGCCTGCAGCTCCTCGACTCCGGCGTCAGTCATCTCGATGCCGTGCTCTTCACGCATGCCCATGCCGACCATTGCCACGGCCTCGACGACCTGCGCGCCATGACGCATCGACGCCGCGGGCCGATCGACGCCTACATGGATGCCGAGACCCGGGCGCTGCTGACGGCGCGCTTCGCCTATGCCTTCGCCTCGTCCTGCGATCCCAAGGCCTACTATCGTCCGATCATGACCGACCATGTCATCGACGTCATCGACGGGCCGTTCCAGGTCGGCGCGGTCCCGGTGGTCCCCTTCGAGCAGGGCCACGGCGCGGAGAGCACGCTCGGCCTCCGCCTGGGCAACATGGCCTACACGACCGACGCGGCGAGCCTCGACGAGTCGGCCTTCGCGGCGCTCGCCGGGATCAGGCTCTGGGTCGTCGACTGCCTGCGCGACGAGCCGCATCCGACCCATTCCTGGACCGAGCAGACCTTCGCGTGGATTGAGAGGGTACGGCCCGAGCGCGCCGTGCTGACCCACATGAACCACCAGGTCGACTACGAGGACCTGCGCCGCCGCTGTCCGCCCGGCGTCGAGCCCGGCTACGACGGGCTGGTGATCGAGGTGTAGGCCCGCTCTGAGCGTATCGCGACCCCCGCGTTGGCGATAAGTTCCGGCGTCGCCTTCATCGCGATCCGACCCGACTTGCCCAAAGCGCCGCCGCCTGATACATTGAATAGTCATTTAATTCGAGCACTTTCGATCTGAATGACTATTCAACAATAAGGCGAAAGGGCCATGGGTATTCAAATAAATCAATCAGTTACCCCGGAGGATGTGGGCGGAGATGGGCTGCCCGCCTGGACTTACTACAGCAAGGAGCTGCTGGAGCTGGAAAAGGCGCTGCTGTTCCGCCGGCACTGGCAGCTGGTCGGGCACGCCAGCGACCTGCCGGAGGCGGGCGACTATCTCTGCCTCGACATGGTGGGCGAGCGCGCCGTCGTAGTGCGTGGCAAGGATGGCCAGCTGCGCGCCTTCCACAACATCTGCCGCCACCGCGGCTCGCGGGTCCTGGTCGACGGGCAGGGGAGTTGCAAGGCCGGCACCATGGTCTGCCCCTTCCACGGCTGGACCTACAATCTGGACGGCACCCTGCGCGGCGTGCCCAAGCCGGCCTCGCTGCCGGCGCTCGACCGCCAGGAGCACGGCCTGGTGCCGCTCGAGCTGGAAATCTGGAACGGCTTTCTCTTCGTCCGCTTCGAGACCAGCGGTTTGCCCTCGGTGGCGCAGCTCATGGCGCCCTTCGAGGACGAGGTCGCCGGCTATCGCCTGGCCGAGCTGCAGCCCTACAGCGGCATCGAGACCGACGAGCTGCCGGTCAACTGGAAGGCGGTGCGCGACGTCGACAACGAGGGCTATCACGTGCCGATCGCCCATCCCATGCTGCAGGACCTTTACGGCCGGCGCTACAGCGACGACGCACACAAGCGCGGCGTGTCGCGCTCCTTCGCGCCCTTCAACGAAGGCGAGGGCAAGCTCTGGAGCGTGCGCCACTACAGGAAGGTCCTGCCCGAGGTTAAGAGCCTGCCGGGGAGCCATCGCCGCGCCTGGCTCTATCTCGGCCTCTTCCCGAATACGGTCTTCATGCTCTATCCGGACGTGGTCGGCTTCTATCAGGAGTGGCCGGCCGCGGTCGGCCAGACCATCCAGCGCGGCGCCTACTACGCCCGGCCGGACGCGCGCCGCGAGATGCGCCTGGCGCGCTATCTCAGCCAGCGCATCGACCGGGTGACCTCGCGCGAGGACCAGGAGCTGACCATGTGGTCCTGGGAGGCCATGCAGTCGACCAGCTACGCCGGCATGATCCTCTCCGACCTGGAGATCGGCGTGCGTGACTATCATGACTCACTGCGCCGCGAGATCCCGGTCATGGCATTGCCGGACGAGCCGGCTTCGGGCACCCTGGCCGATATCAACGCCTCGCTGCTGGCCGCGCGCTAACGGCTGGCTGATTTGCGACGATCCGGCGGGGCGAAGGGGGAGGGCTTCCCTCTGTCGGTGCCAACTGCGCCCTCTGCAGCACCTTCAGCCGAGCGGCCGCCGGGCCGCGCCACCCTGCTCGAACGCCTCGCGGCGGCCACGGCCGAACGCGAGCGCATCGGCTTGGCGGCGACGCTGATCCTGCAGGCCTTCGATACCTACTACGTCGAATCGCGCCAGATCCCGGGCCGCGCCCAGCAGGCCTTCGAGGACCGCGCGCCCGGCGAGTCCTTCCGGCTCAGCCGCCGCCGCCTCTCGATCTACAGCGACAGCATCCGCGCCGTGGCAGCGGCGCTGGCGGGAGCGATGCCGGGACTGGCGGAAGTCGAGGACCTCTGGCGCGCCATCGAGCGCACCTACCTGGTCCTGGTCGCCGGCCGCTACGAGGAGGACCTGGCGGCGGCCTACGTCAACTCGGTGCGCCGAATCCTGCTGCACGACGGCTGGCGGCCGGTCGACTACTCCTTCGGTGCGGCGGCCAGGTACGGAACCAAAGCCCCCAGACGTGACGGCGAACAGCACGCCTTGGCTGCCGTCATCCGCAGCTTCCCCGGCGCGCCGCGCCTGACCCCGGAGACGGTGCTCGCCATCCTGCGCATTCCCGGCTTCACGGTGCCCTATCAGGACCCCAAAGGAGACGCGGCACTGGTTGCCGAACGGGTCAACCGCGAGCTCGGCTATGACGAAGACGGCGCGGGCCGCATCCGGCGTATCGAGGTGCTCGACGCCGGCTTTTTCCGCAACCAGGGCGCCTACATCGTCGGCCGCATCATCACGCTCGAGGGCGGCTACCGACCGCTGGTGCTGGCGCTCGACAATGACCCGCGCGGCATCTTCGTCGACGCCGTATTGACCAGGGAAGCGCACGTCCACAACATCTTCAGCTCGACCCTGGCCAACTTCCACGTCACCAACACGCGGTATCACGAGCTGGCCGCCTTTCTCTACAGCATCATGCCGCGCCGTCCGCTCGGCCTGCACCATTCGACCATCGGCTTCAACCATGTCGGCAAGGTCGCGGTGATGGATGAGCTGCGCGGCGAGCTCGCAGCCAGCGGCGAAGTGCTGGACACCGCAGCCGGCTTCCGCGGCACCGTGGCGATCGGGTTCTCCGCACCCTCGTCAGCCTACGTGCTGAAGGTGATCCGCGACCGGCCGAGCGATCAGTACAAGTGGGGCGATTTCGGCGGCGTGGAGTCGGTGCTGCGCAAGTACCACCAGGTGCACGAGATCAATCGCACCGGCAGCATGCTGGACAACATCATCTATCGGAACATCACCCTCGACCGCGGCTGGTTCGGCGCAGAGCTGCGCGAGGAACTGCTGCGCCACGCCGGCCAGTCCGTTTCGGCCCAGGGCCCGGCGGGGAAGGGCGGGCTGGTCTTCAAGCACCTGATCGTCCAGCCCAAGATGGTGCCGCTGCCGCTCTTCCTGGAGACCGCGACGCCAAAGGCTGCGGCGCGGGCGGTGCGCAACCTGGGCCACTGCATCCGCAACAACGCGGCTGCCAACATCTTCAACAAGGACCTGGACGCCCGCAACTACGGGGTCAGCCCCTTTCTCAAGGTCTTCCTCTTCGACTACGACGCCATCGAGCCGCTCACCGAGGTCAAGATCCGCAGCAACGCCGACCGCATCGACGGCGAGGAAGACCTGCCGGACTGGGTCTTCGAGGACGGCGTGATCTTCCTGCCCGAGGAGATCGAAGCGGGCCTGCGGATCGAAGACCGCGCGCTGCGCCGGCTGTTCCGCCAGGAGCACGGCGACCTCATGACCACCGGCTACTGGGAGGAGGTGCAGCGCGCCCTGCGCCTCGGCACCGTGCCGCGCATCCGGGTCTATCCCGAGGCGACCAGGCTCCGGCCGCGCCGCGTCGACATCTCGCGCGTCTGAGCCCGTCTACTCCGGCGGCGGCTGGGCCGGCTGCATTGGCTGCTGCGTATCTTCCTGCATTTGCATGCGCGCCCGTTCCGCCTCGGCCTCGGCCTCGATCTGGGCCAGGTCCTTGAAGGCCGGCGCGGCGTCGAGCTGCTCCCTGGTCAGATCGACCAGGACGACCCGCTCATCCTTGCGTACCGTGAAGGCGTCCCAGGAGAGCGCCACCGACTTGGCACCAATGCCGAGGAAGCCGCCGACGGAAACGACGCCGCCGACGATTTTCTCGTCTTCGTCGAACAGCAGGCTCGCCAGCGTCCCGACCTTCTCGCCTTCGGGCTGCAGCACGTCCATCCCGATCAGCTCGGTGGACAGTATCTGCTGTTCTTTCTGCTCGGTGATCAGCTGTTCATCCGGCGGCGGCATTGCCGTCGACTCAGTCTCATAGGTCGTCTGGGCCAGCGGAGCGGCAAAAGCGATCGCCACGACGCCGCTTGCCAAGGCCATTGAGCGGAACATGGTTTCCTCCTGTCGATGTCAGCGCTGTCGCAAGCGATGCGGCTGGGCAAGGATCAGGGCGTCGCAACCCAGATGGCACCCAGTACGACAGCCGCAATGATGGCCAACGCAATCAGTGAGCCGGCCATATTCGAGCCGCGCGCCGAAGGATCCTGAAGCTCATTCATCCGGCGCTGCGATTCGTCGAGTTGCCGCAGGTCGTGCTGTTCATACATGGCAAGTCCTCCGTGGACCCTGGCGGCCAATGGCCAAGCTGCCGCAGTGCGTTACTGCAGGTTGTTGCGGTGTTCCATGATTCTTTCAGTGAGCGCCGGGTCCCTCTGGGCCAGCTCGATGATCCTGGTGTAGGTGTTCACGTCGAGCCCCTCGGCTTCGATCGCGTCCACCATCTGCGCGTTCGCTTGCCGCCGGATGGCGTCCTGCGCGTTCGCTTGCCGCCGGATGGCGTCCACCTCCTCCTGGGTGGTGGCCTCCTCCATCTGCGGCGCCCATTCGCTGTTGATGCGCTCCACCTCGAGGGATGCCCGGGCGACGGACTGAATCTCCTCCTGAGTGACGTCGCCAGCGGTCTGCGCATTGACAGCGGGAGCGAAGAACACCATGACCAGTGCCACGAGGCAGACGGACAGCATATGTAGTCCGCTTCGTAGACCCGTTTGTACTGCGTGCATCAAGAGCTCCTTCCGAACTGATCCATCGGCCGCCAGCATCGTCGCCGCGGTCGGTTGCATGCCTATTACTAACGGGGGATGCTTGATCTTAGTTCCGTGGCATAGATCGGGCATGAAAAGGGGAACCTTTCCCTTCGTTTTCCGTCTGTCTTAATAGGCATGCCAGGTCATGGCAGGCTGCGGCATGCCATGCGCCGTCACAGAGGCCACGCCGGGAAAGCCAGTGAACGAGGTCAATTGAAGCCACCCTGGTGAAACGCCGGTCCTCCGTCATCCCACCCTGGAGATCACCACCGGGGCCGGCGCTGGCGATCCTCTTAGTCGCCGCCTTGGTGCTCGTGGTCTATCTGCACCCCTGGAAGTTGACGCACGAGCTTCCCGCCTGCGACGCCCAGCACGTCCAGCAGGAGGTGGGAAGCAAGATTCTGGTCATGGCGCCCAAGAGCGATGTATTCTCTAATGGTACTGCAATAGAATTCAACAGCTTCAGGGAGATTGACGCCATGCAGGTGAAAGGTGTCATCTACGAACGGACCTGCCGAGTCAGCTTGCGACTCGACCACGATCGCCCCGAGTTGCGATTTCAGATTCAGAAGTCTGCAAGCGCGGCCGGGTATCGTCTTAGTCTGCCGGATGCATGAGCGCCCTGGTGGAACGAGTAGCTCCGAGCGTCCGTGACGCGCGCTGTGCCGTCATGGCGGGGCTGGTCATGGCCGTCGGCCTGGCCGAGGCGAGCGCACAGGAGGCCAGAACCGTCGACCTTACGTCACCGCTGGCACGTGAGCTGCTCTCCTGCATGGAGGTGGAGGATGACGGCCAGCGTCTCGCCTGTTTCGATCGTGTCACCGAGCCGCTGGTGCAGCGTGCGCAGCAGGACGAGACGGTGCTGCAGGGCGAAGGAGACTGGGACTCGGAGAACCTGACCCTGGAACGCCCCTGGCGCCTGGCGTGGCACCTGGAGGGCAGCATCCTCACCATCGAGCTGCGCGACGGCATCGGTCGGCTCGAAAGCATCGTGGGTAACCAGATCGGCGCCGGCGAAGGCGCTTCGGAGGTGCTCAGGCCGGGAACCTGGCGGCTTGCAGTGCGCGCCGTCGGCACCTGGGAGGTACGCGTCGTCGAGGACGCGAGCGACTAGGCGGCGCTACGCAAGCAACCGGCGGCCATTGAGCCGGAACGGGTTTCAAGCGCTTCCCCACATACACATCAGTCGGCGGCACGCTTGTCAGTCGGCGGCACGCTTGCGATAGAGCGGCAGCCCCGGCGCGGCAGGCAACACCGCAGGAAGGCTGCACAGTCCTGGGCGCGCATGGGCTTGTCCGGTCATCGTCCGCCCGCGCAAGCCCGCGATCAACCACCCTGCCTGCCGAACCAGCCGCTCTCGATCGCGACACGCACCGCCTGCGAGCGATTGACCACGCCCAGCTTGCGGAAGATGCTCCTCAGGTGGAGCTTGACCGTCACCTCCTGGATGTCGAGCGCACGGGCGATCCCTTTGTTCGAGTGGCCCTCGACCAGCAGCTCCAGGGTCTGCTGCTCACGGCGGGTGAGGGCGTGCGCCTTGCCGTTCTCGTCGAGATGCGCCGGCGGCTGGCCGTTCTGCTCCTGCAGGCGCTCGACCAGCGCCAGGATGTCGGCCGGGATGTAAACCTGGCCGGCCAGGACCAGCTCGATCACCGCCTTGACGCCGCGGCTGTCGAGGCTTTCCGGGATGAAGCCAGCGGCGCCGCAGCGAAAGACCCGGATCATCTCCTCGGCATCGCAGTGGCAGCAAGAGACGATCACCGGCACCTCGGGAAAGCGGGCTCGGAATCGCCGGATTCCCTCGAGACCGCCCATTCCGGCCATGCGCAGGCCCAGAATGGCAAGGTCCAGCCCATCATGTTGAGACGCCAGATCAAGAGCATCGTTGAAACCCGTGCATTCAAAAAGGGTGATCTCGGGGTCGAGGCCGGAGATGACGGCGCGCAGCGCCTCCCGCAAGAGCTCGTGGTCATCCGCGAGTAGGATGCGTTTGCCTATCCTGCATGGACTGGGTGCCGGCGCCTCGGTTTCTCGGTTCTGATCCAGGCCTTCTTCTCGCACGGCAGATTACAGTCCGCTCCCCGGCAGCGTCTTGTGGGTGCCGCCCATACGCTAGTTGAATCAGCTTAGGCATACGACTAGTCATTCGTATGAGTTATCTATACTAGAGACTAAGCGTCAGTGCAGAAGTATATGATTAATCTTTGGTTTACCAACCACCAACTACTATCCCGTCGCATAATGTTACAAGTAATGCCGGCGTCTTAGCGATAGAAGATACAAGCAATATCGGTGCATGTCGCGCTAGCTTATTCGATTAGCTTAGTAACCAACGGTGAAGTAAATGAAGAAAACCCGTCTTTCAAGTGCTGGCCGCGGTTCTTTACTTCGCGTGGCAAGCTGCGGCAGGCACCGGCGCGCAGGGTTCGGAGCGACTCGACTCCGCGAGCCTGCAAAAGCCAGAGCGACAACAGAAGGAGCCCAGCAGATGCAAAAGAGTGCCAGCAACCGTCACGCCGCCGATGCGCCCCGGGAAGAAGCCTCCGCCGCCGATGCAGGGGTCGAGCTGGTTCTGCTCAGCAAATCTCCTTATCTGCAGCGGCTACGCACGGCGGTGACCGAGACCTATGCCTCGATGCTGGCGGACCGCGTGGAAGCGGTCGATGCGGTCGAAAAGACCATTGCGGCGCTGGCACGGCCGGAGGTGCCCCTGGATCCGGCGCTCAAGAGCGCGCTGATCGCGAAGCTGGGCGAGCTGCTGACCAAGCTGGAAAGGCTGCACGCCATGCTGCCGCGCGGCGAGACCCTGGCGCTACAGTCGCTCGACAAGGCGGGCGAACTGCTGGACAGGATGGAGCGGCCGGAAGATTAGTGCAGTCCGAGCGGGCCGCGGCTGGCCAGGGCTTCAAGCCATCTTCCTGACCGCCATAATATTGGCGATGTTTCACTTCCCGTACCCATGGGCCGGGAGGCGTGATATGATTTTCCCTCACTTGGGTCCACAGGCCTTCGGCGGCGGGCCGCTGGAGGGGGATAGGATCATGCGCTTGGTCTATGTTGATGAGGCCGGCCTCTCGAATGCATCACAAGAGCCTTTCTTGATTGTAGCGGGCACTATCGTTGATGCTGACAAGAAGCTAGTCGAAGTAGAAAGGCATTTAGATAAGTTGGTAGCGCGGCATATTCCTGCTGGGCAACAAGATGATTTTGTTTTTCACGCCAAAGAACTGTTCAACGGTGGCGGAAAGGTGTTCAAACGGGATGATTGGCCCCTAAAACAAAGACTTAAAATTGCTGATGACTTAGCGGCTATCCCTAGGAGATTCCGGCTGCCAATTGCACTTGGAATAGTAGACCGCGCCACGTTCCCGAAAACCTTTAAATTTCCCGAGAACGCAAAACAACGCGAAATAACCGTCGCGGCCCATTCAGCTGCATTCATGTCGTGTGCAATCAACGTCGAGCATTGGATGCGCAAAAACACTGAAAATGAGGTTTGCCTGATGGTTGTTGAAGATAATGATCAGGCCAGAAAGGCAATCCGCGATATCCAAAATTACTATCAGGATCCAAAAATCAGAGATGAACTAGATGAAAGGGCGAGGATACATTTTCCGTTTAGAAAAATAAAAGAAGATCCGTTGTTCCAAAGCAAGCGAAAATCCAGCGTACTGCAGCTTGCTGACTTTTGCGCTTATGTGACCAAGAAAAGGTTTATGAATGATTCTCGCTATGATCGCTTTTTCGAGGCGATGATGGAGCAGATCGTCCTTTTCGAGGAATTCTTGCCGGGGCGATCTTCGTGAACGCGCGCTCAAAGGCCTCACCGGATTCATCCGGTGCTATCTCGTGGGCTTTCTCGATAAAGCGCTTCGATTGCTCCGGATCATCCGGTTTCGGGGCTGGCTTCCGTGACATGGGCAGCATCCTAACATGGGCACGCCGCAGGGGCGAGGAACGTCACTCTCGCCCCTTACGTAGTATCGCGCACCACCGCCGGCAAAACTCTGTCCAGGTCTCAGGCTTGGGCTTCGGCGCCACCAGTCGTTTCGTAGGTCAGCCGCTTGCCCTTGACGCCGATCAGCGCCCGGTCGGCCCGCTCGATATCGTTGATGCCCAGCTTGGCGCGGTTGTTCTGCCGGAAATCGAACTCGGCCAAATACCGGTCAAGGTGCTTGTTATCAACGTGTTGGTAGACGCCGATCAGGCCCCGCTTAAAGATCGAGAAGAAACCTTCGAGGGTGTTGGTGTGGACGTCGCCCCGGACGTATTCCTTCTTGGAGTGATCGACGCTCTCGTGCTTGGCGACCGGCGGGAACTTGTAGTGTTGGGCGCCGTCGGTCACGAGCCGGCTATCCTCGTGTACGTGCTGGTAGAGGATGGCGGTGATGTTCTTGTGGTCGAGGAACATGGAGCGCTGCTTGCCGTCCCGCTCGACCAGGGACATGACCTGAATGTTGCAGCGGGGCGGTGCATCGGCCTTTTTGCGGGTCTTGGGCGAGCGGGTGAGGAAGGTTTCATCCGCCTCGACGGTCTTGCCGGCGCCACCCAGGGGGCCGCCGGTGCCGTCCGCCATGGCGTGCCGGATACGGTGACCGAGAAACCAAGCGGTTTTCATGCCGACTCCAAGGGTCCGCTGGAGCTGGCGGGTCGATATGCCTTTCTTGCTGCTGCAAAGCAGATAGATGGCCTGGAGCCACAGGCGCAGCGGGCAATGGCTGGCCTCGAAGATAGTGCCGATCCGGACGGTAAAGGGCTTCCTGCAGGCATAGCACTTGTGCAGGCCGGGCCGAGTGGTTTTGCCCTTGAGGCGGCCGATATGCTCGGCGGCCGCGCCGCAGAACGGGCAAACGGGGCCGTTGGGCCAAAGCCGCGCCTCGACATAGGCGAAGGCGGCTTCTTCGTTATGGAAGTGCGGGGCGCTGAGGGCAGACATGACCGTATCTCCTTGTGTCCCATAAATATGGGCCCGGAGGCTGGGTATGTCAAGTGAAACATCGCCATAATATTTTCCATAATATACATTATGCGTCTTTTTTATATGAGCCGTCCCGAGTAAGTTATTGTTTTCGTGGGCCCGCCGGCGCCCGCCCTCTCGCCCTGTCTGGGCTCCGGGCACGCCACCGCAGCGCCCCGCCGGCGGCCGAGCCTTGCGCTGCGACGGCGCTGCTTTATGCTCCGCCGCGTCATGCAGGACGACGCCCGAAGGCCCAACATCGACCGCCTGCGCGCCATCATGGCGCGGCTGCGCGATCCCGCCGGCGGCTGCCCCTGGGACCTTGAGCAGTCCTTCCGGACCATCGCCCCCTACACCATCGAGGAGGCCTACGAGGTCGCCGAAGCGATCGAGCAGAACGACATGGCGGCGCTGCAGGACGAGCTGGGCGACCTGCTGCTGCAGGTCGTGTTTCACGCCCGCATGGCCGAGGAAGCCGGCCTGTTCGACTTCGACGCTGTGGCCGGCGCGATCAGCGACAAGATGGTGCGGCGCCATCCACACGTCTTCGGCGACGAGACCGTCGCGGGCGCCGCCGCCCAGACCCGCGCCTGGGAGGAGACCAAGGCGGCGGAACGGGCCGAAAAGGCCGGCCAGGCGGGTGACGGCGGCCGCCACAGCGCGCTCGACGGCGTGACCGTCGGCCTGCCGGCCCTAACCCGCGCCCTCAAGCTGCAGCGCCGCGCCGCGCGGGTCGGCTTCGACTGGCCGGAGGCGTTCCAGGTGTTTGACAAGATCGACGAGGAAATTACTGAAATCAAAGCTGAAATTGCTGCCGACTCCGCGCCTGAGCGGCTCGAGGATGAGATCGGCGACCTGCTCTTCGTGGTGGTCAACCTGGCGCGCCACCTGGCGGTCGAGCCGGAAAGCGCCCTGCGCCGCGCCAACGCCAAGTTCGAACGCCGCTTCCGCGCCATGGAGGCGGCCCTGCTGAGTGCCGGCCGCAAGCTGGAGGAGACGCCGCTGGAGGAGCTGGAAGCCGCCTGGCAGGCCGCAAAACGCGCCCTGAGACAAACCGACTAATGTCATGCGCGCAGATCACGAACTTTATTGTCACCCCCGGGCTTGACCCGGGGGTCCATGGAACGAGCGAGTCCTGATGTTTGCCGTGGATTGCCAGGTCAAGCCCGGCAATGACAAAATCTAATACGAGCGCAGAGAACTCAGACGTAAGAGTTTGAAATAATGCACAAAAGAGGAACAACGTGAGCGATTCCGAGCTCTGCTACATGACCGCGGCCGAGGCGCTGCGGCGCTTCAGGGACCGGAGCCTGTCTCCGGTCGAGTTGATGCGCGCGGTGATCGCCCGCGCCGAGGCGGTCGAGCCGACCATCAACGCCTTCCCCATCACCTTCTACGAGCGCGCCCTGGCGCAGGCCAAGGCGGCCGAGGCGCGCTACATGAAGAGCGACGGGCGGCCGCGCGCCCTGGAAGGCATCCCGCTCGCCATCAAGGACGAGACCGCCATCAAGGGCGAGCGCACCACCTACGGCTCGCTGATCCACAAGGACCACCGCGACAAGCAGACCGCCGCGGTTGTCGAGCGCCTGCAGCGCGCCGGAGCCATCATCCACGCCCGCTCCGCCGCGCCCGAGTTTTCCTGCGCCGCGATCTGCCATTCCAGGCTCTGGGGCGTGACGCGCAATCCCTGGAACCCGGACTACACGCCGGGCGGCTCGTCCGGCGGCGCCGGGGCGTCCCTCGCCGCCGGCAGCACCACCTTGGCCAACGGCTCGGACATCGGCGGCTCGATCCGCATCCCCGCCTCGGCCTGCGGCGTGGTCGGCTTCAAGCCGCCCTACGGCCGCAACCCCGAGGGTCCGCCCTTCAACCTCGATTACTACTGCCATGAAGGCCCGATGGCGCGCACCGTCGCCGATTGCGCCCTGATGCAGAACGTCATGGTCGGGCCGCACCCGAGCGACATCGTGTCGCTGCGCCCCAAGCTGCGCATCCCCGGCGAGCTCGGCGACATCAAGGGCTGGCGCGTCGCCTACTCGCCCGACCTCGGCTACTTCGAGATCGATCCCGAGGTGCGGCGCAACACGGAAGCAGCGCTCGATGGCTTTCGCGAGGCGGGTGCCGTCGTCGAGGAGGTCGCGCTCGGCTGGAGCCTGGCCACCTTGGACGCCGCCATGAATCACCTGGGCCACCTTTTCGGCGCCTTCATAGGCCAGGAACTGAGCAGCCATCGCGACGAGATGACCGGCTACGCCCGCGCCTTTGCCGAGTTCGGCGCCCGGACCACGGCCGACGACTTCCTGGGCGCCATGGAGTTTGCCGGCCGCATGTACGAAACCCTGGGCAAGCTGCTGCAGCGCTACCGCGTGCTGATCTGCCCGACCCTGGCGGTGCCGGCGGTCAAAGCCGAGCACGACCCGACCGACCCGCATTTCACCATCAATGGCGTCAAGGTCGACGCCATGTTGCAGTGGTGCCTGACCTACCCCTTCAACATGATGAGCCGCTGCCCGGTCATCAGCGTGCCGAGTGGCCGCGCTTCCACCGGCGTGCCGACCGGCATCCAGATCGTCGGCCGCACCTACGACGACGTCTCCGTGTTCCGCGCCGCCGCCGCCTTCGAATGCGCCCGCCCCTGGCTGGACAAGGCGGAGCGCCGACCGTCCCTTTAGACGCTCGGCTTTAGCGCACCAACTGCGCCGGCGTGTCGAGCGCACCGAGCCAGAGGTAGAAGGCCAGCAACGGCTCTTGCCCGCACTTGGTCGCGTGCCGGGTCCAGGGCGGGTGGTGGATCGGGCTGCCCGGCGGCTTCGCCTGCCAGGGTCCCGCGTCGCGGCGCCACAGGCTGTCCCCCGCCACCACCAGATAGACCTCCTCGGCCGCGTGAGCGTGGTCGGGGTAGTGCAGTCCCGGCCCCAGCAGCAGGAAGCCCATGGCGGCACGGTCGCTGGGCACGAGACCGCGCGGACCGAGCACGTCGGCATAGGCGTAGTTGTCGATGTAGTGGCCCCCGAGAGATTCCGCCGTGTAGTTCGGGTTCTGAATCCAGGCGAGTCGCGGCTCCAAGGCGCGCAGCGCCCGCGCCAGCTCGGCTACGGGCAGCGGGCCGTCCGCCGCGAGCGCCCAGATCCGGTCCAGATGCCGGCAGGCCGGCTTGCGCGCCGCTGCGGCCCCGACGCGCGGTGCCGCCGGCCGCTTGACTTCGGCCAAGGCAGCATCGAGTGCAGCCGTGGGCGCGCCAGTCTGTGCCTTGACCGCTTGCAACAGCACGCCGATCGCGTCCAGCATGGCTTGCAGTTCAGCGTCGCTTTCCATGATGGCATCATCGGCCTGCGGACGCGGCGCCGTCAAAGCCGCTCATGCCAGAGGCACAAGGATCGGATAGATGGGACGACCCTGCAGGGCCTTCCCTGCCCGGATCACGACAGCGAGCGAAAGGCCGAACGTTCTCATGGTGAAAGCCGAGTCCCTGGCGCAACGCATCGCGGCGCTCGACTGGCCGGCGCTGGAAGCAGCACTCGAGCAAGACGGCTTCGCGGTGGCACCACCGCTGCTGACGCCGGAGGAGTGCGAGGCTTTGATCGCGCTCTATGGCGATGCCAAGCGCTTCCGCAGCCGCATCGTCATGCAGCGCCAAGGCTACGGCGCCGGCGAGTACCAGTACTTCGGCTATCCCCTGCCCCGCCCGGTCGCCAGCCTGCGCCGAGCGCTCTACGAGCGGCTGGTGCCGATCGCAAACAGTTGGGCGGAAGCACTGGGCGCCACGCCCTTCCCGGCAAAGCTGGACGACTATCTGGCGCGCTGTCACGAGGCGGGCCAGCAGCGGCCGACGCCGCTCATGCTGCGCTACCGCGCGGGCGACTACAACCGCCTGCACCAGGACCTCTACGGCGCGTTGGCCTTCCCGCTGCAGGCGGCGATCTGCCTCAGCCGCCGCGACGCCGACTTCAGCGGCGGCGAGTTCCTGCTGGTCGAGCAGCGGCCGCGCATGCAGCTGCGCGGCGAGGCGGTGGCGCTCGATCAGGGCCAGATGATCGTCTTCCCCAACAATCAGCGCCCGGTGCAGGGCGCGCGCGGCACCTACCGCGTCAAGCACCGCCACGGCGTCAGCCGGCTTCGTTCCGGCGAGCGCTACACCCTGGGCATCATCTTTCACGACGCGGCCTAGCATCACGCGCAGCGGGTCAGGCGCCATTCCGTCTTGCGCGGATGCGGCGCAACGGCGCCCCGAAAGCTCTGAGGCATCGCTGCCAAGTACGGCCCACTCCACGCAGCCGCACCAGGACTGCCTGGAAGCCTCCATGCCAAACAGCAGCGAGACGCTGCGGCAGTCCGCCAAGCCAGCGCGTAGCCGCCGCAGTTTCTTCAGCGAACCGGGACGGCAAGAGGATTGAATGGGAAGCCTCCAGACGCAGGCCCACCTGAGTGACTCGGTTGCCGACGATCTCGCGGACGATCAACGCCGAGTCGCCGAGGCGCCACGCGTCGCCGACCGCGGCCTGACTACCAAGCTGGCCGCTGAGATAGTCCGCCAGGGTCTGGTCCCCTTCCGACCGCGAGACCGGCAGGTCATACTCCACCGCCACCCGGGACAGCAAAACATCGCCGGCAAACGCGAAATCGCCGAGTGCCGACTGATCGCGCCGCCTGGATGCCTGACGGGGAAGAAACTGCGAGTCCAGCAGGAATGCCTGCTCCGGAGGTGTAATCACCAGCACGTAGTCGCCGGGCTGCAGCTCCTTCAGGTGCTGCAGCGGCACGACAAAATTCTCGCGCAACACAACGAGGATGCGGGTGCGTGGTGGCAGGCTCAGCTTCTCGATCGGCTTGCCGGCGGCGCTGCTATTGGAATTGACGAGATAGCCCACGACATCGCGGTCGAGCTGCGACAACATATCGAAGTCGAGCTTGCCGCTAGGCTCCGGCCGCGCCGCAACCTCGACGTCGAGCAAGCGCGCCACCCAGGGAATCGTCCAGCCCTGCAGCAGCAGGGAAGCAAGGACGACGAGGAAGGCCACATTGAAGTATTGCGCGCTGTTCGGCACGCCGCCCAGCACGGGGATGATGGCCAGGTAGATCGGCACCGCGCCGCGCAGGCCGACCCAGGCGATGAACAGCCGCTCCTCCCAGCCGAAGCGGAAGGGCAGCAGGCAAAGACCGACGGCGACGGGCCGGGCGAGGAAGATCAGCGCGAAAGCGATCACCGCGGCCGGCACCACGTCGGGCAGCAGCTTCGAGGGGGTGACCAACAGGCCCAGCATGAGGAACATCACGATCTGGCTGATCCAGGCGATGCCGTCGTGGAAGCGCCGGACCAGCTTGGTCGCGCGCATGCGCCGATTGCCGGAGATGATGCCGGCCAGGTAGACCGCAAGGAAGCCGCTGCCGCCCAGGGTCTGGGTGCCGCCGAAGACGACGAAGGCCGCGGCCACGACCAAGACCGGGTAGAGCCCTGGTGCCAGCTCCAGGCGGTTCGCCACCCAGCTGATCACGAAGCCGCCGATGCCGCCGGCAAGAGCGCCGAGCCCGAGCTGCCAGACGAGGTTCTCGACCACCGCCAGGGTCGGCTCCTCGGTTCCGGTGCCGTTGGCGATCAACGAGACGAGCGACACCGTCAAGAAGACCGCCATGGGATCGTTTACCCCGGACTCGACCTCCAGGGTGGCGCTGACCCGACGGCGAAGCTGCATGCCCTGCTGGTGCAGCAGCAGGAACACCGCGGCGGCATCGGTTGAGCCTACGATGGCACCGACCAGCAGGGCGGCCAGCAGCGCATCCTGCAGGACGAGCCAGGCTACAGCGCCGGTTATCGCGGCCGTGACGACGACCCCGAGTGTGGCCAAAAGCGCGGCCGGCTGCCAGGCAACTCGCACGGCGGCCAAGGGCGTGCGGTAGCCGCCGTCGAACAGGATGATCGCCAGCGCCAGGCTGCCGATCAGGTAGGCGCTCCGGAAATCGTCGAACAGCACCCCGCCGGGGCCGTCCTCCCCGAGCAGCATGCCGAGGACAAGGAAGACGAGCAGCAGGGGAGCCCCAACGCGCGACGAGGCGACTCCTGCCAGGATGCTGGCCAGCAGTAGTATCCCGGTAATCAAGATTACATGGTCAGCGGCCGCCATCGATTGCCCTCTGATTCGGCTTCCCATTCACCATAAGGGCTGGGCGAGGGCTTCGATAGGCGGAAGCGCGCCGGAGGCGGCGCAAAGGCCGGATAGACCGGCGATGGAGCCGGCGCCATAATCGGATCGCAGCCGCGTCGGCAGCGGCCGACCGGGCACATCGACATTCAGGAGAAGGACTGGAGCCGTGACGGGAAGACTGATTCGGCTTCTGCCGGCGGCAGCTATCGTGGCGGCGTGGAGCTGCCTCGCCGCAGCGGAGACCCCGCCGCTGCCGGCGCCGGACCAGGTCTTCGCCATCGCCGTCAAGCCGCAGGCCAAGCAGCATCCGGACTTCTTCACGCCGGAGACGCTGCTGGCCGCCCTGCCCCGCATGAGGCCGGCGGCACTGATGGCCCCGATCGGCGGCAAGATCTGGGCGCAGTCGGGCGTGATCGTGCTGAAGGACGGCCGCGTGCTGTTCTGGAGGAGCTACCGCGACGACCTGATCGCCATCGAGACCGCCGGCGAGCCGATCATCTATGCAATCGCCGACTAGAGACTATCCGGCGCGGCGTAGCGGCTCGGTCTCGGCCAGCAGCCAGTCGCGGAAAGCGGCCGCCGGCTGCGCCAGGCGCAGCCCATCGAGCCGCACCAAGTAGTAGTTCCAGTCAGGCACCGCGATCGGGCTCAGCTGCACCAGACGTCGTCGGACCAGTTCTTCGGCGATGAGGAAGGTATCGGCCAGCACCACCCCCTGGCCGGCAATGGCCGCCTCGATGGCCAGGCCCGATTCGAGAATGCGCGCGCCGCACGGCATGTTCATCTGCGCCACACCGGCAGCCTCGAACCAGCAGCGCCACAGGCTGCCGTCATCATCGTGCAGGAGCATCAGGTCGGCGATCGCGGCGGGGCTGAGCTGGCCGTGCCGCTTGCCGAGCAGGCTGGGCGCGGCGACCGGTGCGACGCGCGACGGCGCCAACAGGTCCTGCGCAGTGCCGGGCCAGCTCCCTTCCCCGCGGCGGATCGCCAGATCGGCCTCGTCCTTCACTAGGTCAGCCAAGCGCGGTGCAGAATCGAGCACCACCTCGCACTCGGGATGGGACTGACGGAAGCGGTCCAATCGGCGGATCAACCAACGCGCCGCGAAAGCCGGCTGCACGCTGACGCGCAGCTGCGCCGCACAGGGTGCAACCAGACTGTCGGTTGCCGTGGCTGTACTGTCGCAAGCGGCAGCCGGCAGAGAAAGCTGGCGGTGGCGCCGGCCAGCCGATGCGACAAGACGCCCAGGCTTGCCGAACAGGGTCACGCCGAGACGTGTCTCGAGACGCTGCAGGAAAGCCCGGAATCTCGGGTGGTTTCGCAGCGGAACGATATCCTCGTCGGCCTTCATCCACCGCGCCAGGCGGTCCTGCCATACGGCAGACGAGCTGAAAGCCCGCTCCAGCCACTCGACCGCGACATCGTGCTCGCCAAGGATTGCGTAGGTGCGGGCCACGTTGTAGCGCGCGACGCAGTCGTCCGGACCGATCATGATCGCCCGGGCCGCCCAGTCCTCGGCGCGTTCCCGCTGCCCCAGCTCAGCGAGGATCGCGCTGCCGAAGGCCAAGGCGCCGGCGTTGTCTGGGTGTATCTCGATTTCCGTCTCGACGCGCTCCAAACACTGCCGCGCCGCGATCGCAAGCTCCTGCCGGCAGCCCAAGGCCTTGTAGGATTTCGCCAAAAGGCCAAGCGCTCGGTAGTCGTCCGGCCGCAGCAGGGCGGCGCGCTTGAACAGGGCCGCCGCCTGCTGGTGGCGACCCTGCAGGCGGCAGCTTCGCCCATAGAAGAAATGGGTCTCGAAGAGATCGGGATCCAACTGGAGGGCCCGCTCGAATTCGGACGCCGCCTCGGCAAAGTGACCGACCGCGTAGAGCATCAACCCCTTGAGGGCTTGCGCCTCGGCCAACTGCGGGTCCAGCTCCAGTGCGCGCTGGCTGTGGGCCAGACAGCTCTCAAAGGTTGCACTGGGATCGCCCATTGACAGATAGGACTCGCAGATGGCGATCGCGGCGTAGGCACGTGCATAATGCGGATCGATCTCGATCGCCTTGGCGAACATCTCCCGCGCAATCCGCAGGCTGTGCTGATCGATGCCCCGCAGATAAAAGGAGCGGCCCATGAGGTAGTACTGATAGGCGTCCACGTTGGTGGTCGAGTGACTGGCGATGCCCGCGCGCTCTTCGGGTAGCAGCGTCACCTTGAGGACGTGGACGATGCTCTCGGTGATCTCGTCCTGCAGCGCGAAGATGTCGTCAAGCTGGCGGTCATAGCGATTGGCCCAGAGGTGGCCGCCCGTCGCGCCGTCGATCAGCTGCGCGGTAACCCGCACACGGTTCGCCACCTTGCGAACTCTGCCTTCGAGGACATGCCCGACGTTCAGCTCGCGGGCCACCTGCTGCCGCTGGACGGGCCTGCCCTTGAAGCTGAAGGCACTGTGCCGGGATGCGACAAAGAGCCCGGAAACCCGCGACAGGTCGGTGATGATGTCCTCCGTGAGACCATCAGCGAAGTACTCCTGCTCGGGATCGTCGCCGATGTTGGCGAACGGCAGCACGGCGATGGAAGGCTTGGCCCGCGGCGCGCATGGGAGGACGCTCTCCGGCGCGGCGCCTGCGTCTGTCAATGGCTGCTGCTCGTCGCCGCTCGCGAGCCCGGAGCGCATGAGCGCCGGCGCCTGGCATCCGCGCGGTCCCCGAAGCGACTGGTAGAGCGCCACCGTCTCCGGCTCCGGCGCCACGGCGAGCTCCTGCCGCAGCCGGTCCCTCAGACCCTCGAAGAGCTTCAAGGCCTGGGCCCTCTCGCCGCGGTCGGCGTGAATCTGCATGAGCGTGCGGCAGGCCGCCTCGTGCAGCGGCTCCAGCGACAGGAGGCGGCGCGCGGCGGTCGCGGCTAGATCCCGCCGGCCGAGCGTGATGGCCTGCGCCATCAATCCGGCGGAGGCTTCGACCGCCAGCCCGCGCAGGCGCTGGCGTTCGACCTGCAACCAGTCCTCGAAGCCGGCGTCGCGAACGTGGAGCCCCTCGAGCAGGTCGCCGCGGTAGAGCGCGATCGCCCGCTCCAGCGAGTCCAGCGTCCCTTCGCTCAGCAGCCGCACGAAAAGGTGGATGTCGACCGCAACGCCGTCAGGATCGAGCGCGACCGACTGACGGTTCGCGACCAATGGCATGGCCGGCAGCGGCCCGAGTGACCGCCGCAGGCGCAGGAGCGCCTGCTTCAGGCTGTCGCGCGCCTGCCTCTCGCCGCTGTCGCCCCACAGCAGACCTGCCAGCCGCTCGCGCGAACAGGGCACCCCGGCCGACACGGCGAGAAATCCCAGCAACGCCCGGTCCTTCCGCCCGGACAGCTCGATCACCTGGCCCGCGCCGCAACGGACACAGAGGCCGCCGAGCAGCGAGATTTTCAGAACAGTCACAGCCGTTCTTTGATCCATGGGGTGAATCGATCCCGCAGGCGAGCTCTTCGCTGGGCCACTCGAATTAACGACTCTTTTCCGATCCGAACGACCGGCGCTTCACGTTGCTCGTCTACCTTGCCATTCGCGCGATGGATGAGATGCGCGAAATGTCGGGCCCGTCACGTCTGGCTGGTGACCTTGCTTGCCGCCGACCGGTGAGGCCGGAAGCAGAATAGAAATGAGGTAGCCGCCATGCTGCACCACGCCGTCCAGGGCTACGTCGATGCGATCTATGTGGCGACGACGCTGAGACCGGCGCCACCTCCGTGGCGCCCGCCGCACGATCGAAGCGGCGACGACAGCCCCCCGAGGCATCGATCCCGCTCCCGGGTACCAGCCGTCGCCCGTATCGCCGCCTGGTGCCGAACGCTGCTCGCCGGGATCGTACCCGGGAGGACCGAGCCTGAGCCCATCCGGGCGTCGAAGCACCCGCCCAAGCAGAATTTCGGCAGCGGGGCGCAGAGTCCAGCTTCCGGCACTTATTGAGAAGCGCCGTGCGCGCTTGGATGAGTGACGGGGGCAGCGACATGACCAAGCGCCATAGCTCTATGAAAGGTTGCAGCAGATCCAGGCAAAACCCGATCCCACGCCGGACAGGTTATTCCACGCCCTGTGTCCGATTTGTGATTTTTCGTACCTCCGGGCCTTGAACTTCGCCCTGATCAATCGCGCCTGCGCGACACCGGCACAGACCGAGACTGAGCGTGACCACGATCGCTGGTTCTCGAAGGTTCCGAGCGCTCAAGCCTTCGCTCAGCCCACCGTTGGAGGACAAAATGTTGAGCAGTCATTCGCGGATGAACGACCGAGTCCGGCCGAGCATCTGGTTTTCCGTCGACTTTCAGTCATGTTCGCGCCTGTTGCGCATGGCTGCGCTGGTGGGCGCCTTTGCCGCACCAGCCGTGGCACAGGCCACCGATCGTCTCGTCGCGCCGAATGGAAGAACCGACATAGGGCCGAAAATCACCAACGACTGCACGCTCCTTCCTTGCCCGCTTAGACATGCGGTCCAACAAGCCCAGCGCGGCGACACGATCCTGATCCAGAGCGGTCCGATTGCCGCCCACGGCGTTGTCGTCAACAAGGACCTCACGATCAAGGCGGCGAGCTGCCCCAGCCGGATCCGCATCGATGCGAACGGCCGGGGCCGGCACTTCCACATCGGCAATTCGCAGCCCGCGACGGTGACGCTCAGCTGCCTCAATTTGGTTGGCGGGGTCGACAGCGAGGGCGGCGCGATCCGCGTCGGGGCGCAGGGCGCCTTGATCTTCGACAACGGCAAGATCCAGGCCGCTTCCGCCACGCGCGGCGGTGCGATTTTCAACGCAGGCGGTTCGGTCACTGTCCGGGACAGCGAGCTGACCGACAATCGCGCGAGCCCGACCGCGGAAGGCGGGGCGATCATGAGCGAGGGCGGATCGGTCACGGTCCGGCGCAGCGAGATCGCCGACAACTTGGCCATGAAAGGAGGCGCGATCGCCGGTCAGGATACAGCGGTCGTCGTGACGGCCTCGACTCTGTCCGGCAACCGTGCTCTGGACGGCGACGGCGGCGCGCTCTGGCTCCACCGCGGAACACTCCTGGTCGGCAATGCCACCGTTCTCGAGGCGAATACGGCGCCCGCTCATACCGGCGGCGCGGTCTACGCCTTCGCGTCGGTGCTGACTTTCCAAGAGAACGCGACGCTCGTCGAGAACATGTCTGGCACGGGCGGGGCGATCCGCGCCATCGGGAGCACCCTGACAATCGAGGCGACGAAGTTTGAGCGCAACCGGGCCGCGGTGTCCGGCGGCGGCGTGGCGGTCGACACCGCCAGCAACGCGACCATCACCTTGAGTACGTTCAGCGGCAACACGGCGGCACAGGACGGCGGCGCCCTGCTCCGAGAGTCCTTCGGCAGGCTCACGATCCGCGAGAGCGCCTTCGAGGGCAACAACGCGAACCGGGGCGGCGCCCTCGCCGACATGCCCGGCACGCTCAGCGGCCCGGAGATCACGACCACTATCAAGCGCTCGCTCTTCGCCGAGAACGAAGCCGATTCGCTCGGTGGCGCCATCTACCATCGCGCCGGCAATGGCCATCTGCACGTGGTCAACACCACGTTCTCGGAGAACCGGGCAGCGACCGACGGCGCCGGCATCTTCAACGAAGCCGGCGGCGAGATGAGCGTGGTTTTCAGCACGTTCGTGGGCAACGAGGTGACTGCGGGCAACAACCTGGCGGGCGGCGTTTTCTCGAACCAGGGCGGCGCCCGCGTGGACAACTCGATCATTGCCGCGAGTGTGCCACGCGGCTGCAGCTCAGTGCCGTTGAGCCTCGCCGGCAACAATAATCTGACGGACGGCTGCGAACCGGACTTCGAGCCGATAGGCACCGACTTCAATCGCGGCAGCGTCACCGGCTTGGCGACCGCGCTCGGTGGTGCCCCTGCGCAGCGCAAGGTCTACCCGCTGCTTTCCGGCAGCAACGCAATCGATCTCGGCCGGCGCAACTGCACGGATGACGTCCTCGGAGAGCGGGTGACGGAAGACCAGATCGGCAACTCGCGGCCACTCGACGGTGACGACGACGGGATCGCCAGGTGCGACGTCGGCGCCTACGAGCGCTCCGCGCCCCGGGTGACCCCGCTTGATCCCCAGACGGTCCCGCAGGGCCCTCTGACCAGACGCTAGGTCAGCCTGCCCTAGATGCCATAGTGGGCCGGCGAGTGCTGATCAATCACGCCGATACGCGTCTCAGAGGAGCGCCACCGCTCCAGATGGCAGAGCTTCGCGACGGGTCGGGCAGCGCGTTGGCAGCGGCGATCAGCCTTCGAGCCTGATGCTGCTGTCGTTCTTGACCTCGGCCAGCACGAACCAGGTCTCGTAGCCCTTGATGTCGGGGTCGCTCGCGAGGCTTTCGGAGGCGAAGGCCGAGTAGGCGGCCATGTCGTCGAGCAGCACCACCAGGAAGAAGTCGACCGAACCGGCGATCATGTAGCACTGCTTGACCGGCTCGAGCGCGCGCATGCGCTGGCTGAAGGCTTCGAGCCGCTCCCTGCGCCGGGTCTCCAGGACCACCGTGACGATGGCGGTCAGGCTCTTGCCGACCTTCTGCGGATCGAGCAGCGACGCGTCCTTGGCGATCACGCCCTCCCGGCGCAGGCGCGCGACACGGCGCGAGCAGGCCGGCGGCGACAGGCCGACCTTGTCGGCCAGCGCCAGGTTCGAGAGCTGGTTGTCGCTCTGCAGCAGATCGAGGATGCGGCGGTCGATGCGGTCGAGGCTCACGGGCTTCCACTCTCTTGGCTCTTGTCCCTCTAGACTTTCAATGATTGCATATAGGCCGAACAAATCATCACAATCTGACGATAGAGCGGGCAATCATTGCAAGCACTCAAAGCAGGGAAAGCCCTAGCATGGCGCCTCCGGTGATCGTGGAGCTGCCCCATGGCTGCGCTCTCCCCCGCGTCGCTTGCCGCCCCCCACCTGCCCGCGCAGCCTTTGCCGGCGGGCGATCCGGCCGCGCAGCGCCGCGGCCTGGCGCTGGTCGCGCTGGCGGCGCTGATCTGGAGCACCGGCGGGCTGATCGTGCGCTCGCTCGAGCTGGCCGACGTCTGGACCACGGTGTTCTGGCGCTCGGCCTTCGCCGCGCTCTTCCTCATCGCTTTCATCGCCTGGCGCGAGCGCGGGCAGGCGATTCAGGTGTTCCGTGCCATGGGCCTGCCCGGCCTGGTGGTCGCCCTCTGCTTCGCCGGCGCCTCGATCTGCCTGGTGGTGGCGCTCAACCTGACCACGGTCGCCAACACCCTGGTGATCTTCAGCACCTCGCCGCTCTTCGCAGCGCTCTTCGGCCGCCTGTGGCTGGGCGAGCGGGTGCGGCGGCAGAGCTGGCTCGCCATGATGGGCGCGGTCTGCGGCGTCGCCATCATGGTGTCCGACTCCGTCGCCCGCGGCTCGCTGGCGGGCGACCTCTTCGCCTTCGGCACGGCCATTGGGCTAGCGGTCGCCACCGTGACCATCCGCGCCAAGCGCGAGGTGCGCATGACGCCGGCGACCTGCCTCGGCACCATCCTGGCCGCGCTGGTCGCCCTGCCGCT
>JBHJOF010000079.1:0-6377 GCA_050330055.1 Kiloniellales bacterium | reverse complement strand
ACGCCGGCCTCGCGCGCAAGCTCCGAGGCCGGCCGCGCCAGGCCCTCCTCGGCAACGGCGAGCACACGCTTGCGCGCCGGCGTCAGGCGCAGCCCCGACGCGTCGGCGCCTTCGACGAGACGCAGCGCCACGATCGGCCGCGGCGGCTCGAGCGCGCCGGTCGAGCTCAAGGTCATGCGCAGCACCGCGCCGGGCGGCGTCATGGTGTAGGCCGCGACCCATTCGATGAAGCGCCGCGCGACGGCCGGCAGCGGCGGCACCTCGCAGCGCGCGATGACGCGCTTCATGCGGCTGGCCGCGATCGGTGCCGCGTCCTCGGCCGGCTCCCAGACCGCGCCGATCACCTCGCGCGGGCCGAGCGGCACCACGACGATGTCGCCCGGCGCCAGGGCCAGGCCCTCCGGCACCAGGTAGTCGTAGCTGCCGTCGAGCGGCAGAGGCAGCAGCACGGCCACGCGCTCGCCCGCCCGGGCGGCCGGCAAGGGCCTGGGCTGCTTGGCGAAACGGGCTGTGCTGGCGCTGCGGTCGGGCATCCGCTACACTTTAGCCGAGGCCAGCGGTCTCTGGCATGCGCCGACAGCCGCGCTGCCAGGGCCGCAACGCCGCAAGGGATGCGCTGTCCATGCTATGGCAACGCCGCCTGGCGATGAGCAAGAGGACGAGAGAGCAAGAAGGAGCGCCATGCAGTTCTTTATCGATACGGCCGATGTTGCCGAGATCCGCGATCTCGCGGCAACCGGACTGGTCGACGGGGTCACCACGAACCCGTCGCTGGTCCACAAGGCCGGGCGCGACTTCTTCGAGGTGCTGGAGGAAATCTGCGGCATCGTCTCCGGACCGGTCAGCGCCGAGGTCGCGGCGACCGACTTCGACACCATGCTGGCCGAAGGCAAGGCGCTCGCCAAGCTGGCCGACAACATCGCCGTCAAGGTGCCGCTGACGCCCGACGGACTCAAGGCCTGCAAGGCGCTGTCCGACGACGGCACCATGGTCAATGTGACGCTCTGCTTCTCGGCGGCGCAGGCGATCCTGGCCGCCAAGGCGGGCGCCAGCTTCATCTCGCCCTTCGTCGGCCGGCTCGACGACGTCGGGCACGACGGCATGGGCCTGATCGCCGACATCGTCGAGATCTACGACAGCTATCCCGAGTTCGACACCAAGGTGCTGGTCGCCTCGGTGCGCAATCCGCTGCACGTAGTCGACGCCGCCAAGATGGGCGCGCACGTCGCGACCATCCCGCCGGCGGTGCTGCGCGCCATGTTCAAGCATCCCCTGACCGACAAGGGCCTCGCGGCCTTCCTCGACGACTGGGCCAAGACCGGCCAGTCGATCCTGGAGCGCGACGGCAAGCGCGATGCACCGGAACCCACGCGACGCAGCGCCTAACGGCGGCGGCAAGGCGCGCGGCGCCGCGCCGGCCTCGGGCGGCGGCAACGGCAGCCTGAGCGCCGCCGAGGTCGCGCGCTACCTGCGCCGCCATCCGGATTTCCTGAACGACTATCCCGACCTTCTGGGCGTGCTGGCGCCGCCGGGGCGCGACCACGGCGACGGCGTGGTCGACCTGCAGCAGGCCATGGTGCAGCGGCTGCGCCGCGAGGTGGAGGACGTCACCGCGGCGCGCGACGAGCTGGTCGTTTCCACGCGCCAAAGCCGCGCTGCACAGGCCCGCGTGCATCAGGCGGTGATCGCGCTTTTCGCCGCGCGCTCGTTCGAGCAGCTGATCGAGATCGTCACCACCGACCTCGCGGTGATGCTCGACCTCGACGTGGTGACCCTGGGCGTCGAGCGCACCGACCACGCGCTGCCGCCGGTGCGCCTGGGCGGCATCTGCCAGCTCGCACCCGACACCGTCGACTGCGTGATCGGCGTCGGCCGCGACGTCATGCAGCGGCCCGAGGTGCGCGGCGATCCCGAGATCTTCGGCGCCGGCGCCGGCCTGGTCGCCTCCGACGCCCTGGTCCGCCTGTCGATCAGCCGCAGCACGCCGCCGGCCATGCTGGCGCTGGGCTCGCGCCAGCCCGGCCAGTTCCATCCGGGCCAGGGCAGCGAGCTGCTCGGCTTCCTCGGCAAGGCGCTGGAAGGCTGCATCCGGGGATGGCTGAACCTGCCGGGTTGAGCCTTTTGCTCTAGGTATCGAAAGGCGGCGACTGGGTGAGGCCTCATGCTTCGACAAGCTCAGCATGAGGGGGTGACGGAGCCCCTCACCTCATCCTGAGCCTGTCGAAGGATGAGGCCGCGCGATCGAAGTTCCAGCGACCAAGCCGCAGTCGGCTTCCAGGCGGCGCCCGACCTGGCCGCCGCGATCGGTGAGTGGCAGCGCTGGCTGCGCCACGAGAAGCGCGCCTCGCCGCATACCCTGGCGGCCTATACGAGCGACCTTGCCGACTTCCTCGAGTTCCAGAGCCAGCACCTCGGCGGCCGCCCGTCGCTGGCCGCGCTCGACGGCCTGAAGCCCGTCGACTTCCGCGCCTGGCTGGCCCGGCGGGTGCTGGGCGGCCTGGCGCACAGCTCGAACGCGCGCGCGCTCTCGGTGGTGCGCAACCTGTTCCGCTGGCTCGACCGCAAGGGCCTGGTCGATGCCTCGGCCGCGGCCGCCGTGCGCTCGCCCAAGATGCCGCGCAGCCTGCCCAAGGCGCTGAGCGCGCCTGAGGCGGCGGACGTGGTCGAGACGGCCGGCGAGCTGGCGCACCAGCCCTGGATCGGCAAACGCGACAGCGCGGTGCTGCTGCTGCTCTACGGCTGCGGCCTGCGCATCGGCGAGGCTCTGTCACTGACCGCCGGCGAGGCGCCCAGGCCCGGCCAGGACGGCCTGCTGGTCACCGGCAAGGGCAGCAAACAGCGCATGGTGCCGCTGCTGCCCGTGGTGATCGAGGCCGTGCAGGACTATCTGGCCGACTGCCCCTACGCGCTGGTGCCCCAGGGGCCGCTCTTCGTCGCCGCGCGCGGCGGCCCCCTGCGCCCGCGCGCGATCCAGCGGCGCCTGCAGGAGCTGCGCCGCCTGCTCGGCCTGCCGGAGAGCGCCACGCCGCACGCACTGCGCCATTCCTTCGCCACGCACCTGCTGGCCGCCGGCGGCGACCTGCGCGCGATTCAGGAGCTGCTCGGCCACGCCTCGCTCTCGACGACGCAACGCTACACCGCCGTCGACAGCGCCGCCCTGCTCAAGGTCTACGACGCGGCGCACCCGCGGGCGAAGCGGTGATTGCGATGGGTGGAGTCGGGCCTGGCTATCATTGAGTCTGATGAGAGTGAACAAGAATTATTGACACGGATGAACACAGATGAACACAAACCGAAAGAAACTTTTCATCGCACTGCAGCGCGACTCGCCTTGCTGGCGACTCTCGAAGCGTGTGCAAGAGCGCGATGACGTTCATCCGTGTTCATCCGTGTCAAATCAGTTTGTCATCGCCTGGCTTGGCCTACGGCTGTCCGGTTAGGGCGCATTCTGACCCACCGTCATGGTCGGCGAAGGCCGACCATCCACGAGTTTCCCTTATTGCGGCAGCAACCCATGCCCACCAGTACCAACCCCGGAACGGGCCAAGGTTACAACAATCTGATCTGATTCCGTGCCGTTGCGGCAGCCCGCCGAATGGAACAAACCCGTGGATGGTCGGCCTTCGCCGACCATGACGGCGTGATGATAGATTCTACATTCCTATGCTGCGGATCATCCGTTCGGGTTCCGCGCCCCTAGCTGTCCTGCATCTTGAGGGCGGCGATGAAGGCGGATTGCGGGATCTCGACCTGGCCGAACTGGCGCATGCGCTTCTTGCCGGCCTTCTGCTTCTCCAGCAGCTTGCGCTTTCTGGTCACGTCGCCGCCGTAGCACTTGGCGGTCACGTCCTTCCTGAGCGCGCTCACCGTCTCGCGGGCGATCACCTTGCCGCCGATCGCGGCCAGGATGGCAATCTTGAAGAGCTGGCGCGGGATCAGGTCCTTGAGGCGCACGCAGAGCGCGCGGCCGCGCGGCTCGGACTGGCTGCGGTGCACCACCATGGAAAGCGCGTCGACCGGCTCGCCGTTGACCAGGATCGAGACCTTGACCAGGTCGCCCTCGCGGTAGCCGTCGATGTGGTAGTCGAAGGAGGCGTAGCCGCGCGACACCGACTTCAGCCGGTCGTAGAAGTCGAAGACCACCTCGTTGAGCGGCAGGCGGTAGACCAGCATGGCCCGGTTGCCGGCGTAGGTCAGCTCGAGCTGCTCGCCGCGCCGGTCCTCGCAGAGCTTCAGCACCGCGCCGAGGAAGTCGTCCGGCACCAGGATGGTGGCCTTGATCCAGGGCTCCTCGATCGCCTTGATCTGCACCGGGTCGGGCATGTCGGTCGGGTTGTGCAAGAGGCGCGTCTCGCCGTTGGTCATATGCAGCTTGTAGACCACCGAGGGCGCCGTGGTGATGAGGTCGAGGTTGAACTCGCGCTCGAGGCGCTCCTGGATGATCTCCAGGTGCAGCAGGCCGAGGAAGCCGCAGCGGAAGCCGAAGCCGAGCGCCGGCGAGGACTCCGGCTCGAACTCGAAGGAGGCGTCGTTGAGCGCTAGCTTGCCGAGCGAGTCGCGCAGCTCCTCGTAGTCGGCCGCGTCGGACGGGAAGAGGCCGCAGAAGACCACGGGCACGCTCGGCTTGAAGCCGGGCAGCGGCGCCGCGGTGCGGCGCTTGTCCTCGGTGATGGTGTCGCCCACCTTGGTGTCGGTGATCGCCTTGATCGAGGCGGTAAGGAATCCGATCTCGCCGGGGCCCAACTCATCGAGCGTGGTCATCTTGGGCGTGAAGCTGCCGACCCGGTCGACCTGGTAGACGGCGCCGGTCTGCATCATGCGGATGCGCATGCCGGCCCTGAGCTTGCCGTCGATCAGGCGCACCAGGACGATGACGCCCAAGTAGGAGTCGTACCAGCTGTCGACCAAGAGCGCCTTCAGAGGCGCCTCGGCGTCGCCCAGGGGCGGCGGCAGGCGCCTGACGAGTGCCTCCAGCACGTCGGGCACGCCGGCACCGGTCTTGGCCGAGATCAGCACCGCCTCCGAGGCGTCGAGCCCGATCACGTCCTCGATCTGGGTGCGCACGCGCTCCGGCTCGGCCGCCGGCAGGTCGATCTTGTTCAGCACCACGACGATCTCGTGGTCGTGGTCGATCGCCTGGTAGACGTTGGCCAGGGTCTGCGCCTCGACGCCCTGCGAGGCGTCGACCAGCAGGACCGAGCCCTCGCAGGCCGAGAGGCTGCGGCTCACCTCGTAGGAGAAGTCGACGTGGCCCGGCGTGTCGATCAGGTTCAGCTCGTAGGTCTGGCCGTCGTTGGCGGTGTAGGCGAGACGCACGGTCTGCGCCTTGATGGTGATGCCGCGCTCGCGCTCCAGCTCCATGGAATCGAGCACCTGCTCCTTCATCTCGCGCAGCGTGAGCCCGCCGCAGGCCTGGATCAGCCGGTCCGCCAGCGTCGACTTGCCATGGTCGATATGGGCGATGATGGCGAAGTTGCGGATATGCGCGAGGTCGGTCATGGTGCCTAAAAGCGTCGGGATTCCAGAGTCTTACCCGTCGGTTTGCGGAGTCGGACCCGCAGCCTACCCGGCGGCCGGCAGGACCATAAGGCCGGCGGGTCGGAAGGGCAACGGGATCGTGATTGTCGGCCAGGATACCGCCCGGCTCCGCTATGCTACAGCCAACAACCCAAGCCGGAGAGCGCTCTCATGCCCGCAATCCTCGTCCCGCCGCGCGAGGGCCGTGCCGTCGATCTGCGCCGCGGCCAGGTGCTGCGCCTGACCACGCCCAAGGGGCGGCAGGCGGCGGACTTCTTTGCCTTCAACGCGAGCGACCTGGGCGAGTGGCTGTCGCCGCCGCATAGCTGGGTCACGACCTTCTCGGTCAAGCCGCGGGTCGGCGACGTGCTGATCTCGCGCTTCCGCCGGCCCATGCTGAAGCTGGTCGCCGACACGGCCGGCGGCTGCCACGACATGCTGATCGCCGCCTGCGACCAGAAGCGCTACGCGTTCTTCGGCCACCAGGGGCCGCACGCGAGCTGCGCCCAGAACCTGGAGACCGCGATGCGCGGGCGCGGCCACGCGGTGCCGGTGATCCCGCAGCCGGTCAACTTCTTCACCCACACGCGGGTCGAGCCGGACGGCCGCCTGGTCTCGCCGCCCAACCCGGTGCCGCCCGGCGCCTATGTCGAGCTGGAGGCGCTGATCGACCTGGTCTGCGTCGTCTCCTCCTGCCCCTTCGACCTCGCCATCGAGGGCTGGGAGATCAACGCCGGCCGCGAGGTCACGGAGCTGCAGATCGACGTGCGGGACGCGGCGTGAGGCGTGCCGGCACGCCATCCTTCCCACCGAATCTCCAGGAATTCCGGGGACACCATTCGAATGGTGTCCCCGGAATT
>JBHJOF010000078.1:0-88033 GCA_050330055.1 Kiloniellales bacterium | reverse complement strand
GAGGGAGCGAGCGCGGCGGCGTCCGGGTGGCGCTTGCCCGCTTCAGGGTCGCGCGGACCATGCAGGGGCACGACCGGTCCAACCTTGGTAGGCAACACAGGGGCTAGCCTGCCACGCCCAGATGTACACCATGGGAACGATCCTGCGGCACGGCAGCGAAGAGCAGAAGCAGCTTTACCTGCCCAAGATCGCGTCGGGCGAGCTCAGGCTGCAGGCCTTCGGCGTCACCGAGCCGACCAGCGGCACCGACACGACGCGCATCCGCACCTTTGCCAGGCGCGAAGGCGACAGCTTCATCGTCAACGGTCAGAAGATCTGGATCAGCCGTGCCGAGCACTCCGATCTCATGTTGCTGCTCTGCCGCACCACGCCGCGCGACCAGGTGAGCAAGCGGACCGACGGCATGAGCGTGCTGCTGGTCGATTTGCGCGAGGCCGTCGGCAAGGGCCTGACAGTCCGGCCGATCCGCACCATGATCAACCACGCCACGACCGAGCTGTTCTTCGACGACCTGGCGGTGCCGGCCGGGAACCTGATCGGCGAGGTCGACAAGGGCTTCGGCTACATCCTCGACGGCATGAACGCCGAGCGCATCCTGATTGCCGCCGAGTGCATCGGCGACGGACGCTTCTTCATCGACCGGGCCAGCGCCTATGCGCGGGAGCGGCAGGTCTTCGGCCGGCCGATCGGTCAGAACCAGGGCGTGCAGTTCCCCATCGCCCGCGCCTATGTCGCGCTGAGCGCGGCGGCGCTGATGGTCGACAAGGCGGCGGCCTTGTTCGACCGGGGCGAGCCCTGCGGGACCGAGGCCAACATGGCGAAGCTGCTGGCCTCCGAGGCCTCCTGGGCCGCCGCCGACATGTGCCTGCAGACGCACGGCGGCTTCGGCTTCGCCGAGGAGTTCGACATCGAGCGCAAGTTCCGCGAGACGCGGCTCTATCAGGTGGCGCCGATCTCGACCAACCTGATCCTGTCACACGTGGCGACCCACGTGCTCGGCCTGCAGAAGTCCTTCTGATGGGCGGACGGGCTCTCTCCGGCGTCCTCGTCGTCGCCCTGGAGCAGGCGGTCGCCGCGCCCTATTGCACGGCGCGGCTGGCCGACGCCGGAGCGCGGGTCATCAAAATCGAGCGCAAGGAAGGCGACTTCGCGCGCGACTACGATCACGCCGCCCATGGGGAGAGCGCCTACTTCGTCTGGCTTAACCGCGGCAAGGAATCCATCGTCCTCGATCTCAAGGTGGCGAAGGACACCGAGCTCTTGCTGCGGATGATCGCGCAAGCCGACGTCTTCATCCAGAACCTCGGCCCGGGCGTGGCCGCGCGGCTCGGCTTTGGCTCCAAGGACCTGCGGGCGCGTCATCCTCGCCTCATTACCTGCGACATCTCGGGCTACGGCGAGGATGGCCCCTACGCCGACATGAAGGCCTACGACTTCCTGATTCAGTGCGAGACCGGCCTGGCTTCGATTACCGGCGGGCCGGCGGGGGCCGGGCGGGTCGGCGTGTCGGTGGCCGACATCTGCTGCGGCGCCAACGCCCATGCGGCGATCCTGCAGGCGCTCTACGAGCGCGAGCGGACGGGGGCCGGCCAGTCGGTCGCCATCTCCCTGTTCGACGGGCTGGCCGACTGGATGGCCGTGACGCTGCTGCACCAGGACTATGCCGGCCGGGCGCCGGCGCGCATGGGGCTGCACCACGCGACCATCGCACCCTATGGCGCCTATCGCACCGGCGACGGCCATCAGATCGTAATCGCCGTGCAGAACGAGCGCGAGTGGCAGGCGCTCTGCCGCGACGTGCTGCGCAGCGAGGCTCTGCGCTCGGACGCGCGCTTTGCCTCCAACTCCCTGCGCTGCGCCAATCGCGCAGCGCTGGATGACGCGATCATCGGCGTCCTCCTCGGCATGTCGAGCGAGGAGCTGGTGGCCCGGCTACGCCAGGCGAAGATCGCCTATGGCGCCCTGAACTCGGTGGCCGAGCTGTCGCGCCATCCGCAGTTGCGCCGCATCGAGGTTGGCACGCCGAGCGGTCCGGTGTCGCTGCCGGCGCCGCCCTTCCGCTGGGCCGGGCGCAACTTCGCACCGCGGCCGGTGCCCGCCCTGGACGAGCATGGCGACCGACTGCGGCGCGAGTTTGGCACGCCGCAAGCGGTCGCCGGCGGCAAAGCGACGCCCCGGGCGATCTGAGCAGGAGGATTGGTCGATGACCCGGCATGCGAACGTGAGTCCGGCCGTGGCGCGCAAGGACGCGACCGTCGAGCGCAATCCCTTGATGAGGAATGCGACCGGGAACGAGAGTGCGGCGCTGGCGAGCTTCGCCGCCGGCCTGCGCTTCGAGGACCTGCCGGAGGCCGTGGCGGCCCGGGCCGTCGAGCTCTTCGTCGACTGGGTCGGCTCGGCGCTGTCCGGTAGCGGCCATCGCGCGATCACCATCCTCGAGCGCTTCGCAGACGCCATGGGGCCGCGCACCGGCCCGTCGGAAATCCTGACGGCGCGCAAGATCAGCTCGCCCTTCTTCGCCGCCCTGGTCAACGCGGCAGCCTCTCATATCTCCGAACAGGACGACGTGCACAACGGCTCGGTGTTCCATCCCGGAGCGGTTGTCTTTCCCCCGGCCCTGGCAGCGGCCCAGGCGCTGGGCAGCGCCGGCCGCGATTTCATCACGGCCGCCGTCGCCGGCTACGAGACCGGCATCCGGGTCGGCGAGTTCCTCGGCCGCTCGCATTACAAGGTCTTCCACACCACGGGCACCGCCGGCACCTTCGCCGCCGCAGCGGCCACGGGCCGGCTACTCGGGCTCGACGCGCGGGCCATGCTGCATGCCTTCGGCTCCGCCGGCACGCAGTCGGCCGGGCTCTGGGAGTTTCTGCGCGACGCCGCCGATTCCAAGCAGCTGCACACGGCAAAGGCAGCGGCCGACGGCCTGCTCGCGGCCTATCTGGCGAAGGACGGCTTCACCGGCGCGGGCCGCATCCTGGAAGGCGCCCAGGGCCTGGCCGCCGGCATGTCCGGGGACGCCGACCCGGCCAGGCTGACCGACCGCCTGGGTACGCGCTGGGCCCTGCTGGAGACCTCGTTCAAGTACCACGCCTCCTGCCGCCACACCCATCCGGCGGCCGATGCGCTGCTGCAGGTGGTCACGGCACATGACCTGAGGCCGGACGACATCGCCTCGATCACCGCCCACGTGCATCAGGGCGCGATCGACGTGCTGGGCCCGGTGACCAACCCCCGGAGCGTGCACCAAGCAAAGTTCTCGATGCCGGCGGCGCTCGGCCTGATCGCCGCGCACCGCAGCGCAGGGCTTGGCGACTTCGCCGGCGTGCTCGAGGACGAGGCGGCGCTCGCCTTCCTCGACCGCGTGACCATGGAACTGGATGCCGAGGTGGATGCGGCCTATCCGGCGCGCTGGATCGGCAAGGTCACGGTCCGGACGCGCGACGGGCGAAGCCTCGCCGGCCGGGTCGACGAGCCCAAGGGCGATCCGGGAAACACCCTCTCGCGCGCCGAGATCGACTGCAAGGCGCGCATGCTGGCCGCCGCCGGCGCGGCCCTGTCGGAAGCCGAGATCGACCGCATGATGGAGACGCTCTGGAGCATTGCGGAGGCCCAGCGCGTCCCGTCCCTAGTCACCGCGTCCCATCCCTAGGGCGTTGGTCGAGCGGATAGGACGCACTGTCTTGAGAGATTTCCAGACGTAGAGGCTCGAGCGATGCTCCTGGACAGATGCTGGTTTGGGAGATTGTTCGATGGTGATGCCCCGAGCATGGCCATGGGGCGCTGGACCTCGCAAAGAGCACACCATCGAGCCGCCGCTTCGTGGACTCAGGCTTGCCTGATCGCGGTACGGGGTCGTGAGTCCCCTTTCCGATAGAGTTGCAGCCGCGCGGCTGCATTGCGCAGATGTTTTTCCGCGGCTGCCTTGGCCAGCTCTGGATCGCCGGCGGCGATCGCCTCGTAGATGGCCACGTGCTCCTTCTGGACCTCGTAGGCGAGCCCCTCGAAGCGGGCCGTGTTGGTGCGCGCCGCGCGTATCAGGTTGCGCACTCGGTTCTCCAGGAAGCCAATGAACGCGATAAAGAAGGGATTGCCGGTCGCTTCGACGATCTCGCCATGAAACCGGACATCCTCGTCCACGCCGCTCCGCCCCTGCTCGATCGCGCTGGCCATGTCATTCAGGGCCGCGTTGATGGCTTGAAGCTGGCGCTTCGAGCGCCGCGCCGCCGCCATGCCCGTCGCCGCGACCTCGACTGCGACCAGAAGCTCGAGGATGTGCTCCAGCTCCTTCTTATTGTCGAGATCGGGGTCATCCAGGCGGAACAGCGACTCCTCGCCGCTCTGCGAGACGAAGACGCCCCGGCCCTGAAACGACTCGAGCACGCCGCCGTACTTGAGCCGCGAGATGGCCTCCCGTATGACCGGCCGGCTCACGCCGAACATCTGGCAGAGCTGTTGCTCAGTGGGCAGGCGGTCGCCGGGCTTCAGAGTGCCCCTGTAGATCTCGCCGCGCAGCAGCTTCGCGATCTCGTCCGGCATGGCCGGCGCCCGCTTCAGCTTGCCCGTAGAGGAAAATTCTGAGGCCATTGGCCGACTCGCTCCCGCAACCGTGCTAACTCACAATATAGAGCCCGCCATTGATATGCACCGACTCACCGTTCACGAAGCTTGCCCAGTCACTGCAGAGGAAGGCGATCACGCGGGCCACCTCGTCCGGTGTTCCCAACCGCTTCAGTGGCGTCGAGCGGATCAGCTCGTCGCCCTTGGCCGCCAGCAGCGGCTTGATCAACGGCGTGTCGATGAGCCCCGGCGAGACCGTATTGACTCGGATACGGGGGGCCAGCTCCAGGGCCAGAGACCGGGAAAAGCTGAGCACTGCGCCCTTCGCCGCCGCGTAGTGGGCATGCTGATAGCTACCGCGATGGCCGGCCATCGAGGCGATGTTTACAATCGCACCGCCGTCGCGCAGCAGCGGAATGAGGGCACGGCAGCTGTAAAAGACGCCGTCCAGGTTGATAGCGATGGTCTCGCGCCACTGCTCGTCCGACATGCTTTCGACCAGCTGGTCGCGATAGAGACCGGCGCCAGTCACCAGGAAGTCGGCGCCGCCGAATCGCTGTCGGCAGAGCCCGGCCAGGAACTGCGCGTCCTCGGATCTGCGCGCGTCATGCCTGAGCGAGACGACCCTCTCGCCCTTCGAGTCCAGCTCCTCTGCGAAGGCTGCAATCCCGGCCTCCTCCACGTCTGTGAGCAGGAGATTGGCGCCCAGCTCGAAGAAAGTGCGCGCGATCGCGCGGGTGATCCCGCCGTTAGCGCCAGTCAGCACCAGCACCTTGCCTTGGAAGCTGAACATCTTTCCTCCCGAGAGCCGCCGCTGCACGGCGCCAAGATCAGCGCGGACGAGGCCGACTGCGTCTTTTGCACCGTAGCCTAGGCGAAAGCTACTTGTCAGACAAGCATATAACCTGCTAAAAAAGGGCGACAATGAAAACGGGGTGCCGGCCAGGAAGCCGCCACCAGGGAGACGCTCTAGGCGCTAGAGATGATCACCGGCCAGACCAAGCTATTCGGAATCCTCGCCGATCCGGTCGGGCACGTGCGCACGCCCGAGGTCATGAACGCCTACTTCGCGAGTCATGGCGCCGACGCGGTGCTGGTGCCCCTGCACGTGAAAGCAGACGACCTGGAGGCCGTCTGGGGCGGACTGCGCCGCCTGCGCAACCTGGGCGGTCTGGTGGTCACCCTGCCGCACAAATCCGCGATTCTGGCTCTCTGTGACCACGTCGGCGCCGCGGCCCGACAGGTCGGTGCGGCCAACGCCGTGCGGCGCGATGCCGATGGCCGCATGCACTGCGACATGTTCGACGGCCGGGGCTTCGTCGAAGGCCTGCTGCGGCAAGGGTACGACCCGGCGGGACGGCGCGTGCTGCTAGTGGGCGCCGGCGGCGCCGCCTCGGCCATCGCCTTTGCCCTGGCCGCGCAAGGCTGCGTGGGCCTGACCATCGCCAACCGCACGGCGGCAAAGGCCGAGGCCCTTGCGGCAAAGGTCAAGCAGCCCTTCCCGGCCTGCGACGTGCGTGCCGGCCCGGCGGAGCCGGGCAACCATGAGCTGATCATCAACGCAACGTCCCTCGGCCTTCGGGCAGACGATCCGCTGCCGCTCGCGGCGGACAAACTGACGCCGGAGATGATCGTGGCCGAGGTGATCATGAAACCCGAGACCACAGCGCTGCTGGCCCGTGCGGCGCAATGCGGCTGCAGCCTGCACCACGGGCGCCACATGCTCGATGCCCAGGTACGCCTTCTGGCCGATTTCATAGGAGCCGTGCCCATGGCGAAGGCTCAGCGGGAAGCGGCCATAGCGGGCCCGACGCGATGACCGGGCCCATCGAGCGCAGATCGGAATGGACTAAGTCAATGCAAACCTTGAGCAAACAAGTGGGAGGATACAGATGAAGCGCAGAGTCTTTGGCCTTGCCGCGAGCCTGGCCGTCGTCACGCTTGGCCTGTCCGCCGGATCGGTGCAAGCGGAATCCCTGAAAATCGGCATCATCGAGTCGCTCTCCGGCGCCCAGACTTCGACCGGCAGGCTCTTTGCCACGGCCGCGAAGTACGTGGTCGACGACATCAATGCGAAGGGCGGCTTCAACGGCGCGCCGATCGAGGTGATCGAATACGACAATGCCGGCGGCACGACCGGCGCGGCCGACAAGTTCAAGCAGGCGGTTGCCGACGGCGTGCACATCGTCCTGCAGGGTGCCTCCTCGGCCATCGCCGGCCAGGTCACCGAGGACGTGCGCAAGCACAACCTGCGCAATCCCGGCAACGAGATCATGTACCTGAATCTCGGCGCCGAAGCGCTCGAGCTCACCGGCGACAAATGCCACTTCTACCACTTCCGCTTCACGACCACGGCACCGATGCGGGTCAACGCCCTGGTCGACGCCATGAAGGAATCAGGCGATCTCGGCTCGCGGGTCTACTCGATCAACCAGAACTACTCCTGGGGCACCGACATGGAGGCGGCCATCGTCGACGCCGCTCAACCGGGCGATTACGAGGTGGTCGAGAAGGTGCTGCACGAGGTGAACAAGATCCAGGACTTCGCGCCCTTCGTCGCGAAGATAAAGGATGCCAAACCGGACACCGTCATCACCGGCAACTGGTCCAACGACCTGCTGCTGCTCATGAAGGCGGCGGGTGACGCCGGACTTAAGGTGCGCTTCGGCACCACCTTCCTCGACCAGGTCGGCAACATCGCCAATGCCGGCGAGACCGCCGTCGGCCACTATCTAGCGCATACCTATAATATCGCGGCCGACGATTCCGACTTCCCGGACGACTACAAGGGGAAGACCGGCCATCTGCCGGTCTACATCGAGCCGCAGACGGTCAATGCCATTCGCATGCTGCGCGCTGCGCTGGAAAAAATCGACTTCGGCGGCGCCGAGATCAAGACGACGGAGATCGCACAGGCGCTGGAGGAAGCCTCGATCGATACGCCGATCGGTCCCATCAGCATCCGTGGCGAGGATCACCAGGCGATCCTGCCGGTGGTGGTCTCCCAGGTCGTCAAGGATCCCAAGTATCCGGTGGACGACACCAACATGGGCTTCGGGGTCGTCAAGGTTGTCCCCGGCGCCGATGCGATCTACCCGGTGCAGGACTCCTGCAGCATGAAGCGGCCGTCCTGATTCGACGGACCTGGCCGGGCGCGCCCCGACGGCACGCCCGGCCGCACCGCCCCCGATCGGCGTCGTCGGCGACCGAGTCTCGGCGTCCCGCAGGCAGCCAACCGCACTGGAGAGCGCGCCGGCAATGGAATTCTATGTCATATCCATATTGAACGGCGTTATCTACGGGCTGCTCCTCTTCATGGTGTCGTCCGGGCTGACGCTCATCTTCGGCATGATGGGCGTGCTCAACTTCGCGCACGCCAGCTTCTACATGCTGGGCGCCTACATCGCCTATACCATCACGACCTTGGTCGACTTCTGGGTCGGCCTGCTGCTGGCGCCACTTTTCGTCGGCCTGCTGGGCATTCTGGTGGAGCGCTATCTGCTGCGCCGCGTGCATAGGTACGGGCACGCCCACGAGCTGCTGCTGACCTTCGGGCTTGCCTTCATCTTCGAGGAGGTCATCAAGCTCTTCTACGGCGACTTCCCCGTCAACTACGCCATGCCGGACTACTTGCGCTTTCCGGCTTTCACCATCTTCGGCACGAACTACCCCTTCTACCGCCTGTTCATCGGCATGGTGGCGGTCGGCATGTTCGTCATCCTCTACTTGCTGCTCTCGCGCACCCGCGCCGGCCTAGTGGTCCGCGCGGCCGAGCGCCTGCCGACCATGGCCGAAGCTCTCGGCCACAACGTGCCCTTGGTCTTCATGGGCGTCTTCGGCACCGGCGCGGCCCTGGCCGGACTGGGCGGCGCTGTGGCCGGCGCCTTCTTCCCGACCAATCCAAACATGGCGCTCGAGCTCGGCGTGATCGTCTTCGTCGTCGTCGTTGTGGGCGGCCTGGGCTCGCTGGAAGGCTCGCTGCTCGCGGCCCTCATGATCGGCCTGTTCAGCTCCTTCGCCGTCGGGCTCGACTGGTCGCTGGCCGGCGCGCTCGACTGGGTCGGGTTGGGCAGTTGGGCCCGCGACATAGGCGGGCTCTTCACGCTCACCCTCTCCTCCATCTCCGGAACCGTGCCGTTCCTGCTGATGCTCATCGTGCTGCTGGTCCGCCCGGCCGGCCTCATGGGCGAGCGCAACTGAGAGCGGGGGCCGGCCATGGCGCGACTTGCAGCAATCGCCGTGCTTCTTGCCATTCTGCTGGCAGTTCCCCCGTTCCTCCACATCGGTCTGCAGAACGCGATGACGAACATGTTGATCGCGTCGCTCTTCGCGGTAGCCTTCAACCTGCTGATCGGCCAGGCCGGCCTGCTGTCCTTCGGACACGCAGCGTTTTTCAGTGTCGGTGCCTTCGCCACGCTTCACCTCATGCTGGTGATCGAGGATCAGCTGGTCCCCTTTCCAACACCGCTCCTGCCGCTGGCCGGTGCGCTCTGTGCCTTCCTGGTGGGCGCCGTCACAGGCTATTTCGCGACCATACGCTCCGGCGTGTACTTCGCGCTCGTTACGCTGGCCATCGCCGAACTGCTGCATTCCCTCGCCCCCCACTGGCAGGGCCTGTTCGGCGGCGAGGCTGGCCTGTCATCAATGCGCCTGCCCTGGGCCGGCTTCACTTTCGGCTCCTCGCTGGAGGTCTACTATCTGGCCCTGGCCTGGACCGTGGGCAGCATCGCCCTGCTGTGGGGCTATACGCGCACGCCCTTCGGGCGACTGACGCTGGCACTGCGCGACAACGAGCAGCGCGTCCGTTTCCTGGGCTACAACGCACATACCACCAAGGTCATCATCTTCGCGGTCTCGGCCATGTTCTCCGGCGTCGCCGGCGCCCTCCTTGCGATCTCCAACGAGACCGCGAACTACACGCTGTTCTCGACCCATATCTCCGCCCAGGTGGTGCTGCACACCTTCGTCGGCGGCTCGACCGTCTTCTTCGGGCCGATCATCGGAGCCAGCATCTTCACCCTCTTCGCCTCGCTGGTCTCCGACGTGACGCGCTCCTGGCTGCTCTATCAGGGCCTCATTTTCGTGCTGGTCATGCTCTACGCGCCGCATGGCATCGGCGGGGTGGTCCAGGTTCATATCGCGCACTGGAGGCGTCTGCGCGGGCACGAGCTGGCCCTGCCCTACCTCTTGTCCTTACTATCCGGCCTCTGCCTCGCCGGCGCGGCGGTCTTCATGATCGAAGCCTTCGACGTGCTGTTCTCCCCGGGGTACCTTGTGGCACGCCGCCAGGCCGACATGGGCTTCCCGCCCTTCACGCTCTTCGGCGCTCAGTGGGCACCTTTCAGTCCTTTGACCTGGATCGTCCCGGTGCTGCTCGCCGGCCTCGGCGGCCTGCTCCTGCCGCGGGCAAGGACGCGGCTGCGCGCCGTCTGGGACCGCGTGCTGGAGCGCGCCGAGGCGGAGCGCTTCAAGCCCGAGCTCGAACAGCCGCAGGGAGCCTAGTACCATGGCCGCGACGCCCCTGCTTGAGCTGCACAACCTCGGCATGGCCTTCGGGCCGCTCGTCGTCATGAACGGAGTCAACCTCAAGGTCGCCCCGGGGGAGCGTCATGCCGTCATCGGGCCCAATGGCGCCGGCAAGTCGACGCTCTTCAACCTGATCTCCGGCATGTTCTCGCCGACCGCCGGCGAGATTCGCCTGCGCGGGCAGCGCATCTCGGGCCTGCCGCCGCACCAGATCAACCGCCGCGGCCTGTCGCGCTCCTTCCAGATTACCAACATCTTTCACCGGTTGTCGGTGTTCGAGAACCTGCGCATCGGCGTCATGGCGCGGCACGGCATCCGCTATGCCCTGTTCCGCCCGGTCTCCCGGCTTTCGGCCGTCAATCGCGAAACCGAGGAGATCCTGGTGCGCGTGCGCCTGGCCCACAGGTCCCGGGACCCGGCCGGCGACCTCACCTATTCGGAGCAGCGCGCGCTGGAGATTGGCATGACCCTGGCCACGGGCGCCGAAGTCATCCTGCTGGACGAGCCGACCTCCGGCATGTCGCGGGAGGAAACCGACCGTTCGGTCGAGCTGATCCGCGAGGTAACCCAAGGCAAGACCCTGCTCGTCGTGGAGCACGACATGAGCGTAGTCTTCAGTCTCTGCGACCGCATATCGGTGCTGGTCTACGGCAACATTCTCGCGACCGGTACGCCCGACGAGATCCGCAACAACCGCGAGGTTCAGGAAGCCTATCTCGGCGAGGAGGTCGCCTGATGCTTCTCGAAGTGGAAGGCCTGCACGCCCACTACGGCAAGAGCCACATCCTGCACGGCGTCGACCTCAGCGTCGAGGAAGGCGCCATTCTCAGCCTGCTCGGGCGCAATGGATCGGGACGCTCGACTACCCTGAAGGCGATCATGGGACTGGTGCCGCCAAGCCAGGGGCACGTGCGCCTGGCCGGCCGCGAGTTGACCGGGCAAAGGCCCTATGCCGTCGCCCGCGCCGGCCTCGGCTACGTGCCGGAAGAGCGGCTGGTGTTTCCCAATCTCAGCGTGGCGGAGAACCTGGACATGGGCGTGCAGCCCGCGCCGGCAGGAGCGACCGGCTGGACGCAGGAGGACATGTACCGCTACTTCCCGCGCCTCAAGGAGCGCCGCGACATGCGGGCCGGCAATCTCTCCGGCGGCGAGCAGCAGATGCTGACCATATGCCGCTCGCTGCTCGGCAACCCGAAGGTGCTGCTGATCGACGAGCCGACCGAGGGGCTGGCGCCCAAGATCGTCGAGGTCGTCCTGGAGGTGATCCTCGACATCCAGCGCCGCGGCGTGGCGGTGGTGCTGGTCGAGCAAAAGCTGACCATCGCCCTCAAGGTCGCCCAGCGCATCTTCGTCATGGGACACGGCGAGATCGTCTTCTCCGGCCCGCCCGAGGCGCTGCGCGAACGGCCGGACATCCGGCGCGACTGGCTGGAGGTTTCATGACGGTAGCCGACAGCACGAGCCCGGACCGGACGGCGCTGGCCAGCCCTGCCGGCGCGCGCTATCCCGACCTTGAAGGGCGGCGCGTGCTGATCACCGGCGCGGCGGCGGGCCTCGGGCTCGGCATGGCCCGCGCCTTCGCCGACCAGGGTTGCCGCGTCGGGCTTAACGACCTCGCGGGCGAGACGCTGGATAGCGCGTTGGCGGCGGTCCAACATCAGGCCGGTGCCCAGGCCGTGGCGCTGCCGGGCTCGGTGGCGGACGCGGCGGCGGTGGACACCGTCTTCGCAACGCTCGACCGCGAATGGGGCGGTCTCGACATACTGATCAACAACGCCGGCATCGCCATGAACCAGCCGACCCTGGAGCTGTCGCTCGAGGACTGGCAGAGGACCCTGGACGTCAACCTGACCGGCGTCTTCCTCTGCGCCAAGGCGGCGGCCACGCGGATGATGGCGCAGGGCCAGGGCTGCATCCTCAACATCGCCTCGATGTACGGCGTGGTCGCGGCGCCCGAGCGCCTCGCCTACTGCACGACCAAGGGCGGCGTGGCGATGATGTCCAAGGCGCTGGCCATCGAATGGGCGCGGCACGGCCTCCGAGTCAACGCGCTGGCGCCCGGCTACATCAAGACCGACCTGGTGGGGCGCCTGGTGGAGGCCGGCCGGATCAGCGAGGACCAGCTCGTCCGCCGCACCCCGCAGGGCCGCCTGGGCAGCGTCGAGGAGGTCGCCGACCTGGCGCTCTTCCTGGCCTCCGACCGCGCCCGCTACATCACCGGTCAGGTGATCGGCATCGACGGCGGCTGGTCCGCCTATGGATACGTTTGACGGAGATCGAGGACGCTGCCATGCCGCAGAGCAAGCCATTGCACAGCGAGGCGCCCTGGGTGGAGCTGCGCAGCACCCGCGAAGACTGGGCCGCCGCGGAGCCGCGGCTGTTGGGTGCCATGCTGACCAACCTGCATCTGATCCGCGCTTTCGAGGAGGCAGTTCTCATGCTGGTGGGCGAAGGGCTGGTGCATGGGCCCGCGCACTCCAGTATCGGGCAGGAGGGCGGCGCCGTGGGCTCGATCACGCCGCTGCGCCGCTCTGACCAGGTCAACGGCTCGCACCGGGGCCACCACCAGTTCCTCGCCAAGTCGCTCTGCTATCTGGCGCAGCAGGGGCTCGATCCGGCGGTCGAGCTGCCCGACGAGGTGCAGGTGCTGCTGCAGAAGACCCTGGCCGAGATCATGGGGCTCGCCCAGGGCTTCTGCAAAGGCCGCGGCGGCTCCATGCACCTGCGCTGGGCGGAGGCCGGCGTGCTCGGCACCAATGCCATCGTCGGCGGCGGCGTGCCGATGGCGGCCGGCGCCGCCTGGAGCCACAAGCGGGCCGGCACTGGCGACGTGGTGGTGAGCTACTTCGGCGACGGGGCGGTCAACATCGGCTCGGTGCTGGAGACCATGAACCTGGCCGCGGCCTGGGATCTGCCGCTCTGCTTCTTCATCGAGAACAACCTCTATGCCGTGGCCACCACGGTCGACGAGTCAACGGCCGAGCCGCGCCTGTCGTCACGCGGCCAGGCCTTCAAGATCCCGGCCTGGCGCGTCGACGGCATGGACCTGCTGGCGGTCAAGCTGGCGATGGATCAGGCGCTGGCGCACATGCGCGCCGGCAGGGGTCCGACCATCATCGAGGCCGAGGTCTATCGCTTCTTCCATCAAAGCGGCCCGATGCCGGGCAGCGCCTTCGGTTACCGCACGAAGGAAGAGGAAGCGGCTTGGCGCAGCCGCGATCCGCTGGACCAGGTGGCGCGCGAGATGATCGGCCGCGGTGTGATCGACAAGGCGCAGGTCGACGCGCTGCGCTCGCGCGCCCAGGCCGCCATGGCGCGCGCGGTCGACGCGCTGACCGAGCCGGCGGCCAACAAGCGTAAGATCCGCGACGCGCTCTGGCCCAGCCCGGATTTTCGCGACTACGGCGTGCGCGGCGACCTGTCGGAGCTCGAGGGACTGCGCACTGCCGAGCTGTCGAGCTTCACCGGCAAGGTCGAGGAGCGGAAGTTCATCGATCTGGTGGCAGAGGTCATGCACCGGCGGATGGAAACCGATCCCTCCATCTTCGTCCTGGGCGAGGACATTCACCGCCTGCGCGGCGGCACCAACAGTGCGACGCGCGGGCTGAGCCAGGACTTCCCCGACCGCATCCTGGGCACGCCGATCAGTGAGAACGCCTTCGCCGGCCTGGCCGGCGGCGTCGCCATGGACGGGCGCTACAAGCCGGTCGTCGAATTCATGTATCCCGACTTCATGTGGGTCGCCGCGGACCAGGTGTTCAACCAGATCGCCAAGGCCCGTCACATGTTCGGCGGCGACAGCAACATGCCGCTGGTGCTGCGTACCAAGGTGGCGATGGGCACCGGCTATGGCTCGCAGCATTCCATGGATCCGACCGGCATCTTCGCCACCAGCCCCGGCTGGCGCATCGTCGCGCCCTCGACGCCCTTCGACTACGTTGGTCTCATGAACAGCGCCCTGGCCTGCAAGGATCCGGTCCTGGTGCTGGAGCACGTCGATCTCTACAACAGCACCGGGCCGGCGCCGGTGGACGACCTGGACTATCACATCCCGATCGGCCGGGCGTCAGTGGCGCGCGCTGGCAGCGAAGTGACCGTGCTGACCTACCTTTCCATGGTGCAGCGGACGCTCGAAGCGGTCGAGCGCCTGGGCCTCGACGCCGAGGTCGTCGACCTGCGCTCTCTGGACCGGGCCAGTCTCGACTGGGGCACCATCGGCCGCAGCATCCGCAAGACCAACAATGTGCTGGTCGTAGAGCAGGGCGCGATCGGCACATCCTACGGCACGCTGCTCGGCGACGAGATCCACCGGCGCTTCTTTGACTGGCTCGACCAGCCGGTGCAACGGGTGCACGGCGGCGAGGCCTCGCCCAGCGTGTCGAAGGTGCTTGAGCGCGCCGCCTTCGCCGGCGTCGAGGAAATCGAGGCCGGCCTGAAACGTGTGATGGCCGACAAAGGGCGGCCGCTTGCCGCATGACGGGCCTGGGAGTATTGCGATGAAGATGGTTGCGCCGCTCGAGGTCGGCATCTGCTGTCAGAATCTCGACCGGCTGCTCGCATTCTACACCGGCACGCTCGGCTGCGAGCTGGTGAGCGACGTCGAGGTGCCGCCGGCCAAGGCGCAGCAAGCTGCCTTGTCGGGCTCCGGCTATCGGGTCGTCCGCATCCAGACTCCCTGGGGCGAGCGCCTGAAGCTGCTGCAGCCGAAAAGCCCGCCGGACAGCTCGGCACCGACCCGATGGATTCTGGACCGCCGCAATGCGGCCTACTTCACCTTCATCGTCGACGATCTGCAGGCGATGATCGACCGCCTGAAGGAGGCCGGCGTCGAGCTGCTGACCGGCGACGAGGGGATCGAGGTGCGCCCTGCGACCTATCTCGCCTTCGCGCGGGACCCAGAGGGCAATGTGCTGGAGTTCGTCGAGTACGGCGACATTGCCACCTACCGGCCCGATCTGGCGGCCAAGCGGTCTTGATGCGGCATCCCCGGCGGCGCCAGGGTGCGCTCGGCAAGACCGTCATGGCAAGAGGCACGCATTTGTGTCGACAAGGGCAGCAGTCGCCGAACTTGGCTCATAGGGGAGATGTCCAGCGCTGCTATTGTCCGCTATCTAGTAGAGCGGAGAGAATGATGTCGGCGCGGCCACCAGAAAATCCAGGTCGCAGCCCTCGTCGGCCTGCAGGATATGATCGAGATGAAGGCGCTTGTAGCCTCGTGCGATACCGTGATCCGGCTCCGGGGCGACCGGCCGCACGGCCAGCTCTTCGGGCTCGACCAGCAAATCGAGGAGACGTTTCGGTACGTCCAGGCGAATGCGGTCGCCGCTGCGGACCCGCGCCAAGGGTCCGCCGATCGCCGCCTCGGGCGTGACGTGCAGCACCACCGTGCCGAAAGCGGTGCCGCTCATGCGCGCGTCGCTGATGCGAACCATGTCACGCACGCCTTGCAGCGCGAGCTTCCTCGGAATCGGAATGTAACCCGCCTCCGGCATGCCGGGTGCGCCCTTGGGCCCGGCATTGCGCAGCACCAGCACGTCCTCCGCCGCCACATCGAGGGCGGGGTCGTCGATTCTTGCCGCCAGGTCATCCAGGGAGTCGAAGACCACGGCGCGGCCTTCATGGATCTGCAGCTCCGGCGCTGCGCTCGATTGCTTGATGATCGCACCACGCGGGGCGAGGTTGCCAAAAAGCACGGCCAAGCCGCCCTGCTGATGAACCGGCGCGTCCTTCGGCCGGATGACCGACTGCTCCCAGGCCGCCTGCGCCGCCTCGATCTCCGCGCCCAACGTCCGCCCGCTGACCGTCAAGCAATCCAGGTGCAGCAGCTCCTTGAGCTCGCGCAGAATCGGCGCCAGTCCGCCGGCGCGGTGCAGATCCTCCATGTATTGCGTCCCGGAAGGCTTGAGGTCGACCAGGACCGGAGTCTCGCGGCTCATGCGGTCGAGCGATTCCAGGTCGATGCGAATGCCGCGCCGACCGGCGACCGCCGTCAGGTGGATCAGCGCGTTGGTCGAGCCGCCGATCGCCAGCAACACGCGCAGCGCGTTCGAGAAGGCCTCGGGCGTCATGATCTGCGCCGGCAGCAGCTTGGCCGCGGCCAGGGCCACGGCGCGCCGGCCGCTCGCCTCGGCGTGGCGCAGGCGATCGGCCAGTACCGCCGGCACGCAGGCCCCGCCCGGCAGCATCATGCCGAGCGCCTCGGTGACACAGGCCATGGTGCTGGCGGTGCCCATGACCATGCAGGTGCCGGCGCTGGGCGCCAGACGGCCGCTGATCTCCTCGATCTCCTTGTCGTCGATCTCGCCGCCGCGGTACCTGCCCCAGAAACGGCGGCAGTCGGTGCAGGCGCCCAGGCGCTCGCCGCGATGGCTGCCGGTGATCATGGGACCGACGACCTCCATGATCGTCGGGATGTTGGCGCTGGCCGCCGCCATCAGCTGCGCCGGTACGGTCTTGTCGCAGCCGCCGATCAGCACCACCGCATCCATCGGCTGAGCCGTCAGCATCTCCTCGGTGTCCATCGCCATGAGGTTGCGATAGAGCATGGAGGTCGGGTGGGCGAAGGATTCGTGCAGCGAGATGGTGGGAAAGTCGATGGCCAGGCCGCCGGCCTGCATCACGCCGCGCTTCACCGCCTCGACCAGGAGCGGCACGGTCTGGTGACAGGCATTGAAGCCGCTGGCGGTGTTGGCGATTCCGACGATCGGCCGATCGAGCGCGTCGTCGGAATAGCCCATTGCCTTGATGAAGGCCTTGCGCAGGAACAGCGAGAAAGCCTCGTCACCGTAGCTTGTGAGATTGGTCCTCAGTCCGCTGCGACCTGATTTCGCCATGGACGTTCCACTGCCCCCAACCGCGCACCCAAGGACCCACCGCACGCGCCGGCGCGGGCGGACAACCGTCGGACGCAAGCCTGACCGCCCCGCGATGGGCCGTCAACCTGATAATTGACAATATAGGCGACAATCCGGTTGTCTATTGCGGTCACCGCTCGGTATCGGCCCGCCGGCCCGGCGATGGCAGGATAGCCGCCTCTCACCGGGGTCTGGAAGGGTGCGCCCATGTCCTCATCCATCGCCATAGGCTGCGGCGCCGGTTTCTCGGCCGACCGGCTCGATCCGGCCTGCGCCCTCGCGGCCAGCGGGCGGGTCGCCTATCTCGTCTTCGAGTGCGTCGGCGAGCGCACCCTGGCCTTCGGCCATCGCGACCGCATGCTCGACCCGGAGCGCGGCTACAACAGCTTGCTGAAGCGGCGCATGCGTGCGCTGCTGCCGATCTGCAGGCGGAGCGGGACGCGCATCGTCACCAACATGGGCGCGGCCAATCCCCGGGCTGCAGCTGCCGCCTGCATCGCGGTCGCCCGCGATCTGCAGCTCCCCGACCTCAAGGTCGCCTTCGTCCTGGGCGACGACATCACGGCGTCCCTGTCGTCGGATTGGGAGCTGCCCGAGCTGGGCAAGTCCATCGGCGAGGTCGGCCGCAAGGTGGTCGGGGCCGACGCCTACCTCGGCGTCGAGCACCTCCTGCCGGCGATCGAGAGCGATGCGGACGTGGTCATTACCGGCCGCTTCGCCGATCCCTCGCTCTTCATGGCGCCGGTAGTGCGGCACTACGGCTGGCGCCTGGACGACTGGGACCGTCTGGCGGCCGGCACGCTGATGGGCCACCTCTTGGAATGCGGCATGCAGGTGACCGGCGGATACTTCGCCGATCCACCCTACAAAAGCGTGCCTGATCTGGCCCACTGCGGCTATCCCCTGGCCGAAATCGACGCCGAGGGCGGGCTGGTGGTGACCAAGCTGGCCGAGGCCGGCGGCTGCGTCACCTTGCACACGGTGAAAGAGCAACTCGTCTACGAGGTACATGATCCCGCGGCCTACCTGACGCCCGACGTGACCGCGGACTTTTCTGGCGTCGAGCTGCACCAGGACGGCCGCGATCGGGTGCGCCTTTCCGGCGCGCGCGGGCGTGAGCGACCGGATCGCCTCAAGGTCACGGTCGGCTTCGACGGTGGCTTCCAGGGCGAGGCCGGCATCAGCTATTCCGGCCCCGGCGCGCAGGGCCGGGCCACCCTGGCGCGCGAGATCCTGCGCGAACGCATCACCAGGCTGCACAAGCTGTCCGGCCGACTGCGCGTCGACCTGATCGGGCTCAACTCGATCCACGCCACCGCTATCGAGCGCAGCAGCGACACCCAGGACGTCAGGGTCTTCGCGACCTACCAGGATCTCGAGCGGGAGGCCGTGGAAACTGCCCTTTGGGAAGTCGAGTCGCTGCTCTGCTGCGGCCCGGCAGGCGGCGGCGGCTTCCGTGGCCAGATCACGCCCAAGGTGATAACCCAGTCCGCCTTCGTCGCGCGCGACCTGATCCACGCGCAGACCGAAGTGCTGGAGGCCTGATCATGCGCGTCAAGCTGCGCGAGATCGCCCATGCCCGCGCCGGTGACAAGGGCAACATCTCAAACGTTTCGGTCTGGGTCTACGATCCGCAGCACTACGAGCTGCTGAAGGCGCAGCTCACGCCGGAGCGCATCAAGCAGGCCTATCCCAGGCTGTTCCGCGGTTCGGTCGAGCGCTACGACCTGGACCGGATTCACGGCCTCAACTTCGTGCTGCACGATGCCATCGAAGGCGGCGTGAACAGCTCCCTCAACCTCGATTCGCACGGCAAGTCCTGGTCGTTCCTGATCCTCGACCTCGATGTGGAGGTGCCTTGAGCTTAGCCGGAAAGATAGTTGACGAAATCATTGACAATTTTTCCGGAGCTTTCATACTGCCGGTCGCGAGAACCGTAGCGGGCCGGACCGGCCGCGCTGCCAACAACGAACGTCGATCATTGGGGAGGGCCTGCCAGATGAATGCGAAACCGACACTTCGTGCTTTCGCCGCGGCGGTCACGATCAGCCTATCGGGGGCCGTCTCGGGCCTGCTGATTTCGGTTCCCGGGCCGGCAGCCGCTGAAACGCTCACGGTCTGGAGCCATTTCGCCGATCATCAGGGCGTACGCGAGTACTTCGAAGAAACGAAAGCCATCTTCGCCAAGGAGAACCCCGGCGCGACGCTGGACATCACCTTCTACGAGAAGCAGGCGCTCTTCGCCGCCGAGACGACGGCCCTGCCGGCGGGCGAGGGCCCGGACGTCATTTATCTCGAGCCCGACCGCATGCAGTTCGTCGACAGCGGTTTCGTGCGCCCGATCGACGATCTGGTCGACCTCGATCGCATCGAGGGCTTCGCCAAGGAGGCCTGGACCCGCGACGGCAAGGTCTACGGTCTCGGGATGCAGGCCTTTACCGTCGAGCTCTACTACAACAAGGAACTAATGGCGAAGGTCCTGGACAAGACCGGCGCCAGCCTGGAGCCCGACTACCAGCTGACCCAGGCCGAGCTTCTCAACGTGGTCAAGGCCGCCAGCGAGATGGGCATCATGCCGGTAGTCCAGGGTATCGGCGACCGGCCCTATCCGGGTTCCTACCTGCTGCACGAGCTGTTGCTGCGCAAGATTGGTCGGGAGGATTATGCCAAGCTCTGGGCCGGCGAGCTGTCGTTCAAGGACCCGCGCATCGTCGAAGTCTTCGACTACATGAAGCAGGTGATCGACGCCGGAGCCTATCCCAAGACCTTCACCACTCTGAAGCTCGGCGAGTCGCACTACTACTTCCACACAAAGCCCGGCGGCCTCACCTTCCCGCTCGGTAGCTGGTACTCGAGCCGCGCCTTCAACCCGCCGGACAAGGGCGGCCAGCCCAAGGACTTCCCGCTCGGCATCATGCAGTTTCCCGCTATGGACGGCGGCGCCTGCAACGACTGTAAGACGATCGGCGTCGCCGGCACCTACGCCGTCAACGCTGCCACCAAGCAGCCCGAGCTGGTCGCCAAATTCCTCGACATCATGACTCGCCCCGAGATGGGCAAGCTGTGGATGGAGAAGACCAAGGTCGCGACGGGTGTCAAGGTCGATGCCTCAGGCGGCTTCAGCGGTGAGCACGCCAGCTACTTCGCCGAGATGGCGGAGCGCAGCCAGGGCCGCGAGTTCTTCCTTGGCACGCCGATCGACTTCATCAAGGGGGGCTGCAAGGAGACCTACATCCAGGTGCTGAATGCGGCCTTTCCGGCCGGCCTGATGGGCCCGGAAGAGGCGATCGAGACGATGGAGGCTGCCTGCTACAACGGCTGAGTTGGCCCCACTGTTTGGGCTTCATGATACCATGAGGGACGGGCGCCATCCGCGTCCGTCCCTCGGCTTGACTCTCTGACGCGACGCTGCCCGCCATGGCCCAAGTCACGCAGACGAAAGACGCCGTCTCCCTCAGTCGGAGTCTTTGGGCGCGCTTGCAGGAGGAATTCAGAGCCAACAGCTGGGGCGTCATCATGGCGTTCCTGGCGCCTACCCTGCTGCTCTATCTGCTGTTCACCGCCTATCCGGTCCTCAAGACCTTCTACAACTCGATCCACCTGATCCGGCCGCATCAGCCGGATGAGTTCGTCGGCATCGCCAACTACATCGAGCTCCTGACGGGCGACCGCATCTTTAACAAGGCGGTGGTCAACACCTTCATCTGGGCCACGGTCGCGCCCATTGTCGACGTGATCCTCGGACTGCTGCTGGCGACCTGCCTCTACACCAAAATACCCTTTGCCCGCTTCTTCCGCGTCGCCTGGTTCTCGCCGGTGCTGATCTCCTACGTGGTGGTCGGCGTCATCTGGATGTGGATCTACAACTACGACTGGGGCGTGGTGAACGCGCTGCTGCGCGGGCTCGGCCTGGAAAGCTGGACCGAGGTCTGGCTCGGACGGCCGGACACGGCGCTCTGGGCGGTCATCCTGGTCGACGCCTGGAAGTGGGTCGGCTTCCACATGGTGATTTGCCTGGCCGCCCTGCACTCGCTGCCGAGCGAGGTGATCGAGGCGGCCGAGCTCGACAACTGCGGCTGGTTCGCAAAGCTCATCCACGTCAAGATCCCGATGATTCGCATCACCCTGGTCAATCTCTTGATCCTCGCCTTCATCGGCAAGATGAAGGTCTTCGACCTGGTCTGGATCATGACCAAGGGTGGGCCTCTCTGGGCCACCGAGACGCTCTCGACCTACACCTACAAGCGCGCCTTTCAGTGGGACACCTTCGATCTCGGCTATCCCTCGGCGATCGCCGTGGTCTCCTTCATCGTCGTCATGACCCTGGTGCTGCTGCTGTCGTGGCTGTTCCGCCGCGGCGACCGGCTGGAATACTAGCCATGACGCAGCGGGTCATCGTCCGCTCGGTGCTGCTCAGCGTGCTGGCGCTCTATACCGCCTTCGCCGCGGGGCCCTTCGTCTGGGTGGCGATCATGTCGCTGCGCACGACCTCGGAGATCTCGGCCGATCCCTACGCCCTGCCGGAGCAGTTCCACTGGTGGAAGTACGGCGAGGCCTGGTTCAACTCGAACTATGAGACCTATTTCTGGAACTCGACCGTGGTTACCGTCACCTCGGTCGCCATCCTGTCGATCTGCGGCGCCATGGCGGCGCATTGCCTGGCGCGCTATCGCTTCCCCGGCAACCGGCTGATCCTGTTCCTGATCTTCAGCACCATTATCCTGCCGCCGCAGATCACCATCATCGGCATCTTTCAGCTCCTGGTGCAGTACGGCCTCTACGACCGCCACATCGGTCTGATCCTGGTCTACGTATCGATGCAGATGCCGCTGACGGTCTATATCTTGGAGGGCTTCTTCGCCCGCCTGCCGCAGGACCTCTTCGACGCCGCGCGGATCGACGGCTACTCCGACTTCGAGATCTTCTGGCGCATCACCCTGCCGATCGGCCTGCCGGCGATCGCGACCACCGTCATCCTCAACACCATCTACATCTGGAACGAGTTCCTCTTCGCCGTGGTTCTGCTGGTCGATGACTCGAAGCGGACCCTGCCGCTCGGCATCCAGCGCTTCATGGGCGACCACCTGGACGACACCGGGATGCTAGCAACGGGCCTCATGATCGCCGTCATACCCATCATAGTCGCCTACGTTTTCTTCTCCGAGAAGGTCATCCAGGGCATGACCGCGGGGGCGATCAAGTGACCACCGGCGCGAATCAGGAGATCGCCTGATGGCCGTCGTCGAGCTCGAGCACATCACCAAGCGCTTCGGCAGCGGCCCGGTCGCGGTCGACGACATCTCTCTGACCATCGCCGATGGCGAGTTCATGGTGCTGCTCGGCCCCTCGGGCTGCGGCAAGTCGACCACCCTGCGCATGATTGCCGGGCTCGAGTCGATTACAGAGGGCACGCTCAGGATCGATGGCAAGGCGATGAACCGGGTTCCGGCCAAGGATCGTGACATCGCCATGGTGTTCCAGTCTTACGCGCTCTATCCGCACATGACGGTGCGCAACAACCTCGCTTTCGGTTTGCGGCGGCGCGGCTTTCCCGCCGCGGAGACGAGGGCGCGGGTAACCCGCGTCGCCGAGACGCTCGGCCTGACCGAGCTGCTCGAGCGCAAGCCCGCCGCGCTCTCTGGTGGCCAGCGCCAGCGGGTGGCGTTGGGCCGCGCCATCGTCCGCGACCCCAAGGTCTTCCTGTTCGACGAGCCGCTGTCGAACCTGGACGCCGCGCTGCGCACACATACACGCAGCGAGCTGATCCGCCAGTACCAGCGCCTCCAGGCGACCATGATCTACGTGACGCACGACCAGGTGGAAGCCATGACCATGGGCACGCGGATCTGCGTCATGCGCGATGGGCGAATCGTGCAGATCGGCGCGCCGCTCGAGGTCTACGAGAACCCCTCCGATACCTTCGTCGCCTCCTTCATCGGCAGCCCGCCGACCAATCTGATGAGCGCCCACGGCATCGGCGGCGCGGACGGTGCGGTCCGGCTGCAGATTTTCGGCCGCGATCTCGAGTTGCCGCGGCACAGGGCCAGCAGCCTGCCGCAGGGCGACAGTGGCGCCGTGGTCTTCGGCATCCGGCCGGAGGACCTCTACCTGGCGCACCCGGACGCAGGCTCTTCGCGCTTCGCCGCCGTGCGCGCGCGGGTCGAATCGGTCGAGCCGCTCGGCGCCGAGACCATCCTAGTGCTCAGCTGCGAGGGCTGTGACAAGGACATCACCGCGCGAGTCAGCCGCTTCGCGCCGGTGCGTCCCGACGATGTGATCGACCTCTACCTCGATCTCGGCGCCTGCCACCTCTTCGACCCGCGCACGACTCGCGCCCTGCCGCGCGCGCCGATCGTCTAAATCTCCAACCATTGCCAAGAGCATGACCAGACCGATTCCCGGCCCGGACCCGAACCCCCACACGCCGACGCTCAAGGCGCCGCCCAAGGCCTGCGACTGCCACAACCACGTGTTCGGGCCGGCGGCGCGCTTTCCCTACAGCCCCGAGCGACTTTACACGCCGCCTGACGCGCCGCTCGACGACTTCCTGCGAATGCTCGGCATCCTGGGCATCGAGCGCGCCGTGATCGTGCAGCCGAGCGTCTATGGCTCCGACAACGGCTGCACGGAAGACGCCATCGCCCGTATGGCCGGCCGCGCACGCGGCGTCGCGGTGGTCGACCCCGGCATCGGCGCACATGAGCTCAAGCGGCTGGACGCTGCCGGCTTCCGTGGCCTGCGCTTCAATCTGATTCACACCGGCGGCAGCACCTCGCTCGATGCATTGGAGAGCCTGGCGGCGAAGGCAGCGTCGATCGACTGGCACGCTCAGATCTACTTGCGCGGCGGCATCCTGCCGGATATCGAGGCGCGCTTGCAGGCCCTGCCGGTGCCCCTGGTGATCGATCACCTGGGCCACATGGACGAGAATCAGGGGACGGAACAGCTGGGCTTCCGCAGCCTGCTACGCCTCGTCGAGGCCGGCCGCACCTGGGTCAAGCTCTGCCCCTATCGCTTCGACTACTCGGGCTTTCCTTACCCCAAGGCGCAGCCCTTCGCCCGAGCGCTCGCCGCGGTGGCGCCGCAGCGCCTGGTCTGGGGCACGGACTGGCCGCACCCCGACATCGGCGGCCCCGGCCCCGAGGCGCGCGGGCCCATGCCGAACGACGGCGACCTGCTCGACGCGCTGGGAGTCTGGTTCGAGGATGAAGCCCTGATCCGTCGGATTCTGGTCGACAACCCGGCCGATCTCTACCGCTTCGACGCGCGGCCGCTGGGAGCCTAGGCGCTGCGCCGCAGGGCCGGGCCGAAGATCTGCTCGTAGGCGTCGATATAGGCCTTCACCGGCGGTTTCAGGTGGGCGATGCAGAGATCGACCAGGCGCTCGCGCCCACCCTTCTTGAGCGCGTCGATCATGGCGGCGTGCTCCTTGCGCGCGTTGCGCAGCAGGTCCGGCTTGGCCAGCGAGTAGGAGCGCACGGCGTGGCTCTTGAAGGCGAAGGTGTTGATCGCCTCGACCAGGTAGGGGTTACCGCAGGCGCCGAACAGCGTCTGGTGGAAGCGGATGTTGACGCGAAAGGCCCTGGCCAGGTCGTTCGAGTCCACGGCCTCGCTGTGCTCGCGGTAGATCGCGGTCAAGGAGTCAATCAAGGCCTTGGGAGCGGGCAGCGGAATCTGCCGGGCCGCCTCGGCCTCCAGCAGTTCGCGGACTGCAAAGATTTGCTGCACGTCCTCGGGTGAGTAGTCGCGCACGCAGGCGCCCTTGTTGCGCTTGCGCTCGACCAGGCCCATGCGCTCCAGCTCGGCCAGAGCCTGGCGCACCACGTGCTTCTTGGCGCCGAACTCGGCGACCAGGTCTTCCTCGATGAGCCGCTCGCGCGGCCGGCGCCGGCCGAAAACGATGTCCTCCTCGAGGTGGCCGACCACTTCGCCAAGACCATTGTTCGCTACCATTCGCGTCACTTGCCTAAGTGATGATCACAAGCCAGGGCTGGCGATCGAGCCACTCAACTCTGCCGCTAGCGCGGGCCAAGTCGTCTCCTGCGCACCAACAGCTTGTCGATACCCAGGCCGGGCGAAGCCCCGGCGGCTATCTCACAACCCGTCTCCTTGGCCAAAGTCTGATCAATCCCACAGGGATTTTCAACAATATTGTCGACGAGACTGCGCCGCAATTCGGTTCCTCGATGCCGTGGAGACACCTCAATCGCCCAAGGATCCGACCGGATGAAGGGTCCATCTAGGACAGGTACCGGCATATGAGAGCATTGTGCAATGGTTCATTGGCAGCCGACGTATCATCGTTGTGAAACTCCTAGCCGCGATCACCTACGCCATCGCTGGTTTCGTGTTCAGGGATCTGCCCGCCATGCACCTGTACATGCCGGAGGGAACGCTTGTTGAGTGGGTCTGGAGATCGCAGCTGGCGTATATCCGACTAGGATGCCTGGCTCATCTCGCTCAACGTCCGGGAGCGCTCCAGCGAATTCGCCGATCTTATCGAATCGAACCGGAAGCGTCCGGCGCGGCCGAATCTGCGGCTCAGCACCATAGCTGGACAGGGAATGCGGTGTAGACGGCAAAGAGTCGCTCCGAGCGCTTGCTCGTCGTGCCGGACTGAACTTGACGCTCCTCAAGCTGAGAGCTGCTTGAGGCCCGCTCCGCAAGCAACATGAACCGTCAAATCAGGGAAGCCCCTCGCAACTGCAGCGATGGCAGGCTCATCCATCAGCGCGAAGGCCGTCGAATAGGCATCGGCCGTGGTCGCGTCGGCGGCGGTTACGGTAACGCTGCGCGCCGCCGGTGCCGTCCGTCCGCTTCGTGGATCGATGAGATGGCTGAAGCGGCCGGACGCATCGAACAGCGTGCCGTATCCGCCAGACGTCGCCACGGCGCGGCTGGCCAGGTCGAGGCGCCCGATGATCTCCGCCGGCTGCAGAGGATCGGCAATGCCAACGCGCCAGGGCCGGCCAGCGGGAGCCTGCCCGCAAGCGCGGATTTCGCCGAGGTCGAGCAGCACATGATCCACCCCGTTGCGGCCAAACAGCTCGGCCACACGGTCGGTAACAAAGCCCTGGGCGATGCCGTTGAGAGTGACGGCCATGCCCGGCTGCCGGAAGGCTATGCGTTCGGGCGTAATGTCAAGGGCGCGCCAATCGACCAGCGGCAAAACGTCGTCGATCACGGGCCCGGATGGCGCCGCCTCGTCGCGCGAGAAATGCACCGCAAAGCGCCGCCAGAGTGGCTGGATCGTGACATCGAAGACGCCGTCGGTCACGCGGCTTACCTCGGCGGCCCGCGCCAGCAGCTCGACCAGCGCCAGCGGCGGCGCTTCGATCATACCGCCGCGGTTGAGACGCGAGAGATCGGACTCGCTGCGATAGAGGCTGAAGATGCGCTCGAGGCGGGCCATCTCGGCGACCGCCTGCTCGATCAGGACGCGTGCCGCCTCCGGTTCAGGGTGCAGGAGCTGGATCGAAGCCGAGGAGCCAAGCGCCGTGCCGTGCCAGCGGTGGATCGGTGCGGCCGCTGGCGCTGCGGGCCCCATGGCCGCGCAACCGGCCGCAACGCCGGCGATGGCGATGAAGCGCCGCCGCGGCAGCAGAATGCCCCGCGCCTCAGTCATTGCTGTGCGACCCACTGCCGCCTTGGCCGTGCCCGTCTCCCTGCCCGGCTCCCGGTTGCGCCGCGTCCTGCGCGTCCCCCGGTCCCAGAATGAAGTCCCCGGGTATGTGGCCGAAGGCGTGAATCAGGCCGCCGTGCTCCGCCTTGAAGCGCTCAGCGGCTTGCATGTCCGAGAAGGGCACCGCCTCGGGCGCGCCCATGCCGCCGCGCGCGTCGCTGCCGACAACGAAAACGGCACCGCGCGCTTCTACCCACATGCCCGGCTCCGGCTGATCCCAGCTCTGGGCCTTGGCCATGTCGTTCACGTAAATCGCGGCGATATCCTTGGGTTCCTCCGGCAGCATCGTGAAGGCCAGCGTATCGCGCACCGAGGTGAACCAGACCGGCTCCGCCTCGCCCTTCAGGAAGATCTGGCCCTTGGGGCCGGCATGCTCGACGACCATCATGCCGCAGTAGTGACCGATCGCCTCCCGGCCCGGCTCCAAGGGAGCCGGACGCTCGGCGACCTCCTGCTCCTCACCGCAGGCGGCCAGCGTGGCGGCAAGAACCAGTGCCAGGGTGGCTTGGCGCAGTCTCATGGCTGCCTCCTTGCGAACACGATGATGGCGAGGCCCAGGGGCACGACGATCCAGCCGGTAAGAGAGGCCAAAAGCAGCCCCCGTGGCAGGCGCCCGGCCTCGCCGGGACCGGCCATGCCGGCCAGGGTCGCGACCGCCTCGTCGCCGGCTAGGTTGAGCAGGCGGTAGGCGTCGGCCGGATTGAGCAACAGCAGGGCGTCCAGCACCGGCGGAGTCATCATCCGGCCCTGGTCGGCGACCAACAGGCCAAGCAGCGCCGAATCGTAGATCAGCACGAACAGCAGCCACAGCGCCACCGCAAGCCCTGCCGCCGTGGCGCGTTCCCGCACGACAACGCTAGACAGCGCACCCAGCGCGAGAAAGGCCGCGCCGAGCAGGATCGAGCTGGCGATCAACAGGGCAAAGGCGCTCCAGGCCTCCACTGTCGTCTCCTTGGCCAGCAGCGCGACGGCGACGACGCCGTAGCCCAGCACGATCGCAAGAGCCAGGATTGCCGCGTGGCCGAGAAACTTGCCGACGACGATCTGCCAGCGCGCCAGCGGGTAGGCGAGCAGAAGCAGCAGCGTGCCCCGCTCGGCCTCGCCGACGACCGCGTCGAAGGAGAGCAGCAGGGCGATCAACGGCACCAGGAAGATGCTCAGGCTGGCGAGGCTGACGACCACGACCGCCAGCGGATCGGCGCCCAGCGTGCCGGTCGGCGCACTGCCGAGCAGCGCCAGGCTGAGCGCGAGTGCGGCAGCAGAGTCGTGGCGACCACCCACTTGTTGCGCAGGCCGGCCTGCAGCTCCTGCGCGGCAACCACCAGCGGCGCGGTCATGGTGCGGTCTCCCTCTGGCTGACCAGGTGGCGATAGAGCTCCGTCAGGCCTGGCGTCTCGATCTCGACGTCGGCCAGCCACGGCCGCAGGCGGCCCAGCTGTTCGAGGAACGCCAGCTTGCTCGACGGCTCGACGGCGAGCAGCAGGCTGGCGCTGTCTCGTTCGAGCATGGTGGCGCAGTCGCCAATCTGAGCCAGCACCGTTTCGGTGGTGCAGGTCTTGACCGTGAGTCGCACGGTGAGCGGCAGCGCCGCCGCCTCGCGCAGCGCGCCGATGGGGCCGAGCGCGAGCAGCCGTCCGCGGTGCAGCAGCGCCACCCGGTCGACGTGGTGCTCAATCTCGGCCAGGGCGTGGGTCGAGACCAGCACGGTCGCGTTGCGCCGGCGCAGGCCGTCGATGGTCTCGTAGACCTGGGCCCGCGATTCGGGATCGAGGCCCGAGGTCGGCTCGTCGAGCAGCAGCAGACCGGGCTCGCCGAGCAGGGCCTGGGCCAGGCCGAGGCGCTGGCGCATGCCCTTGGAATAGGTGGCGACCCGGCGGTCGGCCGCGGCGGCCAGGCCAACGCGATCGAGCAGCTCGCGGTTGGCCGCCCGCGCGCTGCCCTTGAGGCCGGCGTAGAAGCCGAGCAGCTCGCGCCCGGTCATGGCGTCGTGGAAGGCAACGCTTTCCGGCAGAAAGCCGACTCGCCGCCGGACCTCCGCCCCGAGCGAGCCGGCCGGGTCTTCGCCGAAGACCCGCACGCTGCCGGCGCTCGGCCGCACCAGCCCGAGCACCAGCTTCATCAGGGTGGTCTTGCCGGCGCCGTTGTGACCGACCAGGGCCACGGTCTCGCCCGGCCGCAGGATCACGGTCGCGTCCTCCAGCGCCACGATCCGGCCGTAGCGCTTGCTCGCCGACTGCAGGCTCACCACCTCGCTCATGTTCCGCCTTCTTCGATCAGGGTCGGCGCCACCTGCGGCGGCCGCATGAGCGGCGCCGTGTCGGTCACGCCGCCGGGATAGAGCGCGGGAAAGCGCGCTTGGACGTGGCGCAGCACCGACACCGCCGGGCTGTTGAGCAGCAGCTTGGCCTGCGGATAGCGCCACAGGATCTCGTCCATCACGTCGTTCGGGCGGTATGGACGGTCGGCCAGGCCGTCGCCGTCGAGGTCGAAGGCGGGATTGTCGCTCCAGTAGTTGCCGCGACCCTCGTGGCTCCACTCGACGAAGCGCGTGCCGACGTACTTCACCTGGGTCCGGTTGCCGATGAAGGCATTGCCGGTAACGCGGTTGCGCTCCGACCCGGCGGTGAAGTGGATGCCGATTGGGCAGCCCTCGAACCAGTTGCCCTCGATCAGGTTGCCGTGCGCGTTGTAGATGAAGAGGCACTTCTGGCGCCCGCCCTTGACGACGTTGCCGGTGATCTCGGAGCGGTTCGCGTAGTTGAGCAGCAATCCATGGTCGCGGTCGCCAATGCTGACATTGTCGCGAATCTCCAGCCTGTCAGAGTACATGATCGCCCAGCCGACGTGATTGCCGCTCGACCGGTTGCCGATTACCTTGCTGTCGTGCGTATACATATAATGGATGGCAAAACGCAGTTCGGCGAAGCGGTTGCCCTCGAAGAGGTTCCGCTTGCTGACGTTGACGAAGATTCCGTCGCGCACCTGGCCGATGTCGTTGCCCACCACCCGGGCGCCAGGCGCGTTCCAGATCGAGACGCCGTTGCCTGCCTCCGAGAGGCGCACGTCCCGGCGGCCACGCACGCGGTTGCCCTGGACGAGCGAGTCCGCGGCGCCGTGCAGGTAGACGCCGAAGAGGTTGCCGTCGAAATCGTTGTCGACGATCACGGCCCGTGGCGCCGTCCTGGTCGCCAGGACGCCCGAGTCCATGGCCGGCAGATCCTTGCCGGAGCCGCGGATCGTCAGCCCCTCGATGCGAACGTCGGCCGCGGTCAGCGTGATCACGCTGCCGCGGCCGCCGCCCTCGATGACGGCGCCATCCTCGCCGCGCAGGGTGAGCGGCTTGTCGATGACGAGCGGCCCGTAGTGAAGGCCGGATCGCAGCACGATGCTGTCGCCCTCGGCCGCGGCCGCGACCGCTTGCCGCAGGTCGTCGCCGGGCGCCAGAGTGATCTCGGCGGCGCCCAGCGGCGCCGCCGCGGCCAGGGCCACGGCGGCGGCGGCCAGGCAACAACGAAGCACCACGCGCATCGCCCCTAGACCGCGCGTGGTTCCACCAGCATGCGTCCCGACATCTCCATGTGGAGCGCGTGGCAGAACCACTGGCAATAGTACCAGTGGACGCCCGGCCGGTCGGCGGTGAAGGTGACCGAGGCGGTCGCCTGTGGCCCGACTTCCATGGCGATGCCGTAGTCGATGATGGTGAAGCCGTGGGTCAGGTCCTCCACGTCGTCTATGTTGGTGATGTAGACGGTTACTTCATCGCCTTGCTTGACGGTGAACTGCTCAAGGCTGAAGGCCGGCGCAACCGAGTGCATGTAGACCCTGACCTTGTTCGGGTCATTCGCATCGCGGATCACGTCAGCCGCGATCTCGAGATCCACGCCGTCGGCCTCGGCCTGCTTGCGCGCATCCTCGAAAATGGGATCGTTGCGGTCCCAGACGTGCACCGGATGGACCTTGGAGCTATGCACGATGGTGGCATCGTGCGGCTCGGCAAAGCTCGGCCCGTCGTGCACGATCACCATCTCGTCGCCGGAGATGTCGATCAGCTGATCGTTCTCCGGCTTGAGCGGGCCCACGTTGAGGAAGCGATCCTTCGAGAACTTGTTGAGCGAAAGCAGCCACTTGCCGTCCGCCTCCTTGGTCTGTCCCATTGACGAGTGGTTGTGGCCCGGCTGGTAGTGCACGTCGAGCTTCTGGATGATCGGGTCAACGTCCTCGCCGTTGAACTGGCGGATCGCCTTGTCGATCGACCACTTGCAGATCTGGCTGTCGATGAACAGGGTCGTGAATGCGTTGCCGCGGCCGTCGAAGGCCGTGTGCAGCGGGCCCAGCCCGAGCTCCGGCTCAGCGACGATCACGTCGCGTGGTGCGATCTTGTCGTCGAAGAGGTCGTCCAGCCGGCGGACATCCATGACCGAAACCGTCGGCGAGAGCTTGCCGTTTGCCACGACGTGGATGCCGTCCGGCGCCGTATTGATGCCATGCGGGCTGTTGGGGATCGGAATGTAGCGGGTAAAGGGCGAGCCCTTGCGGCCATCGACCACCGGAACGCCGTTCAGCATCTGAGCTTCGCCCCTGGCAACCGCCTCCTCGATTCGCTTGAGGTTGAACACGACGACCCAGTCTTGCTCCGCCGCAGTCGTCTCGGCCAGAGTAACGCCTTCCTCGGAGTTGTAGCAGGTCGCGAAGCAGTACTTTCCCTGGTAGTCGGAATCGACGTTGTCGAGGTTGCCGTCAACTAACACCTGCCAGGCGACCGTCATGGTCTCGCCGTCGAGGGCAGTGAAGATGCAGCTGTACTTCTCCGGCTCGTCGAGCACCTGGCCATCGTTTGGCAAGGGCACGCGATACTCGCCGTTGCAGTAGACGTAACCGGTCTTGGGGTACTTCTGCAGGCGCAGGCCGTGCACCGTCACCTGATTTGGCAGCTCGATGATCTTGTCGCACTTCATGACGTCGCCACGCACGCGGGCGACGCGGGTGTTCGCCTTGTCGTTCATGAAGATGTAACGACCGTCGTAGGTGCCGTCGGTGAACGACATGTGCGGGTGATGCAGGTCGCCGTTCATGTAGGTGCCGCCCCGCTTCTCGAGGAAGGCCCGCGTCTCTGGCAGCAGTCCTTCGGTCAGGACCTTCAGGCTCTCGTTGGTCTGGCCCCAGCCCGTGGCACTGCAGCGATTGAACACCGGCACGCGCATCAGCTCGCGCATGGACGGCAGGCCGACGATGCGCAGCTCGCCGGTCTGGCCGCTCGAGAAGAAGACGTAGTACTCGTCCAGTTCGCCGGGGCCTACCAGCGCCGCCTCGGCGGCGCTGGCGGGCCGCGCGGGCGCGAGCGCCGCACCCCCAACGCCGGAGGCTCCGGCCAGGCCGGCCAACGCGGCGGCTTTCGCCGTACCGCCCAGGAGCTGGCGCCGGCTGAAGGGTATTCCCTCTCGCTTTAGCTTGGTCATGGTTCCACTTCCTTTTCAAAGTGCTCGGTCGATTGGCTTCGGCTGCGGTTTCCCATCACTTCACGAGCGCCGCCGCCTTCTCATGCGCGGCCTTGGATCGAGCAGCGTCGCGCCCACTCGGGCGCATCGAGGGAGAGGCCAGGGCCTCCCTCTTCTCCCGCTTCAGCCGGCGCTGGATCACGACTGGACACTTGCGGTCGTGGTGATAGAGCACCTGGCAGTGCAGGCAGGAGATGCATTCGTTCGGGTTGATGTGCCCTTCGGGGTGGATCGCCCCGACCGGGCATTCGTTGTAGCAGCGCATGCAGGGGTTGCCGCACTCGCGATAGCGCTTCAGCCAGTCGAACATGCGAAGGCGCCCCGGAATCGCCAGCGCCGCCCCAAGCGGACAGAGATAGCGGCAGAAGAAGCGCTCGATGAAAAGGCCGGCGGTGATAAGCGCGCCGGCGAAGGCGACGAACCACCACTCGCGCAGGAACTTGAGGATGATCGCGGTCTTGAAGGGCTCGACCTCGGCCAGTATCTCGGCCAGCGCGAGCGAGCCCAGCGAGACGCCGAAGAGCACGAGAAAGATCACATATTTGATCGGCCAGAGCCGCTCGTGCAGCCCCCACGGCACCTTGACCTGCGGAACGCGGCAGGCGCGCGCGGCCCTGTTCGTCAGCTCCTGCAAGGCGCCGAATGGGCAAAGCCAGCCGCAGAACGGCCCGCGGCCCCAGAACAGCAGCGCCGCGGCGACCGAGAACCAGAGGATGAAGATCAGCGGGTCCATCAGGAAATAGGACCACTGGAAGTCGGTCCGCAGCGCATTGGTGAAGGCCAGCACGTTGACTACCGAGAGCTGCGCCTGGGCGACCCAGCCGAGCCAGACCAGCGTCACGGCGAGATAGGCGAGACGCATGCGGTCGTAGAGTTTCTCATGCTTCACCAGCAGGTCCTGGAAGAAGAAGATCGCGGTCAGCACCAGCAGCATGACTACCAGGACGGCGATGGCCGCGATCTTGCTGCGCCAGATGCGCTGCCAAAGCGCCGGCTCCTCCAACTCCGCAACGCCGGTCATCTCGGGCGTGGCGGCTGTGGCTGCAGCGGCCGGCTCCACGCGCACGTAGGCCTCGGGCAGCAGGTAGTCGAGCGCAAAGCTCGTGAAGGCCTTGGTCAGCGCCCCGGTCGACCGCTGCACCAGCAGCCGAAGTGTCCAGGGCTCGGCCGGTTCGAACTGCGCCTCCTGCGGCACGACGAAGAGCGAGATCTCCTTGAACCGGGGGGCACCTTCGGCGGCGAGTCGACCGATGCGCTCGTGCTGCTTGTCGCGAAAGCGGATCGTCTCGGTGCCTTGCGTGACCTCGATGCGGTCGAATATGCCGCCGCGCACGTAGCCCGAGCCTTTGAAGGAGTAACGGCCCTCGCCCATGACCAGGATCGCCGCCTGGTCGGGCGCCAGCCGCTGCTGCAGCCACGCGAAGCCGTCTTCGCCGAGCAGGCTCCGGCCGATCGCCGGCTGCGAAGCAAGCGCCACATGGAGATCGACGAAGCCAGCTTCAGGATCGCCGCGTTCCGGACGCCTGGCGGCTTCTTCGTCGCCCGATTGCGCGAAGGCGTCGTTTACCCGTCCGACGGTGACTTGCAGGCGGCGGATGGCTCCATTGCCGAGCAGCGCCTCCCAGTCGGCGACCTCCCCCGCCGCCGGATCGACCTCGCGCCGGGCGCTCGCGACCTGGCGCCCGGCTGCGTCGCCGAGCAGGCGCCGAGCAATGCGGCCGGCCGAGCGCGTCAGGCTGTCGCCGATCACCAGCACCGTGACCGTAGCGCCCGACACGATGTCGACGTTGGGCGCGGCTTCGCCCTTGGCGGCGGCGTCCAGCGGATTGAAGCCGACGAAGCCGGACAGGTAGTCGACCATCCGCTTCTCGGGAATGCCGATGAGGACGATCGGCTCGTGGTGCTCGACCAGCTTGGCGCCGACGATGGTGCCCTTCGGGTCGAGGCCGACGACAACGTCGATGGGCTTGCCGGAGTAGCCGGCAGTTCCGACCACGTCCGAGGTCAGGTAGGCGTAGCCTACGACCTGGCCGGCCTGCAGGGCCGGCGCAACGGGCGGCTGCCCCTCCGGCGTCCCGAAGCGCTCGGCCCCGGGCACAATGGCCGCCGGATCGAGCCCTGCCAGGAAGTCGGCAAGTCGCGGCGGCGACTGGGCGAGGGCAGTCGGACCGGAGAGCAGCAGCAGCACTGCCGCAAGCATCGCTCGCGCATCAGCCATGGCGCCCCTCGGCCGTGTGCCGGTCCGCGATATCCGGTCGATGCTCATAGTGCCCTGGGCCCTGTGCGCCTTCGGGCATCCCCGGGATGGTGGCCATGCGCAAGAGATTGCCCGTCCGGGAACAGGCTTCTTTGCGCTGGATCAACCTGCCGCTTATCGGATTTTGATAGTATGCTAAGAAAATCGGCAATCCCGTGCAACTTGTCGATTCAAACCGGGGCGATCCATGGCTCCTCTGACCAGAGACCCGGAAACAGCACTCGCCAGCCTGGCCGAGCTGGTCGGTATTGCCTGTTCCATCGAGACTGAAGCGGTGCGGCGCTACGACTGGCTGGCCGCAGAGATGGCGCGCCGCGGCGAGGACGAGACGGCGGAGACTTTCCGGGCGCTGGCGGCCGAGGAAGGGCGGCACATCGATGCGGTCGAGCGTTGGGCACAGGGGTTGGGCGAGGCCCTGCCGCCGACCGGCACCTTCGCCTGGCGCCTGCCGCCTGACCTGGCGCGGACCTGGGACGAGGCGGCGGCGAGTGCGCTGCTGACGCCGGTCCGAGCGCTCGCAATTGCCGTCGACAACGAGCAGCGCGCCTTTGCTTTCTACAGCTATCTAGCCGCCCGGGCAGACGACCCGAAGCTGGCGGCCGAGGCCGAGATCCTGGCGCGCGAGGAGCTGCACCACGCCGCGCTCTTGCGGACCTGGCGACGCACCGCTTGGCGACGTGAGCGTGAAGGCGACACCGCGCTCCGGCCGCCCCGGCGTATCGACAGCAGGGAGCAGCTCGTCGAGGTGATCGCTGACTACGAGCGAGCGATCGCGCTGGCCCACCGGGGGCTGGCGCGACGCCTGGCGGATCTTGGCGATGCAGCTAGCGCGGCGCTGCTGGCCGAGCTCGCCGGCCTGGCTGAGGCGCGTGCGGCCTCGGTGGATGGCAAGGTGCACCCGGTCAAACTTCGCAAAGTCGATACGCCGCAACCGCTTCTCCTCGCCGCGCAAGGCGCGCTTGAGCGCCTGTCCGAGATCCTGGAGACCCTGCTGGCCGCCCCTCCCGATGAAGCCACGCAAACCGAAGCGCAGGCCGCGCTCGCCCACGTCGTGGCTCGCATAGCAAGGGTCGGCCAGCGCCTCGAAGAACTCGATCACGCCTGACGCTCAGCGCCCTGCGGCGAGCGGAGCTCTCTCTACATACCAAAAGTGTGAATTACTGAATGGCGGCTTGCTTGCAGCCGTGCGCCGGGTTGAGCTCAACTTGCCGACGGCTCTGCCCGGCACGTCCGGCCCCTCGCCAGCATCATTTACTTGGAAACGGCTCAGGACGCGGCTTCACTGAAGCACATTGGGTGCAAATGAAGTGCCACGTCGCCCACTGCCTGCTGCAAGGCGGCTACGACCCGGTACCGGCTGCGCTAAGGCGAGGTACCTTTAAGAAGCTCGACTAAGCGATTTGGTTGCCCCCGAAGGCCATCACTTTTGTAGCGAGGCGCCCGTCCGGACCATCCAGCTCATAGTCGCATGACACAGCACCTTGGCTGTGACTGTGCTCGGCAACGCATTGGTCCCCCGCATTGCCGATCTCTTGTGCTTCGCAGCGAGTTGATGGCTGTGGGCTGAATTGAACCGACTTGCCAGACTATCAGTTATACTAGTACCGGGAATCACAAATGGGTGCTACGCGGCACCGGCCCTCATACTTCGACAAGCTCAGCATGAGGGCCTCATCCTGAGCCTGTCGAAGGATGGGGTCCGACTCACGCTATTGCGATAGCTGGTACTAGACTTGGCTGGCGATACCGATGATCAGCAACAGTATCAGCGCAATCGGCGCCGACAAGAGATGCTGCCGGCCCATGCGCCGGTCGTAGCAGGAATAGGCTGCACTGCATTGCGCGCAACCTGCCTCGCTCGCAGACAAGCAGGCCGGTTTTGCGACTTTGCTACGCATCGTTTCCATTGGTTTGCACCCCATCCATGGTGCTGCGGCTCGCAGCCCGTGCCAGGCTGCCAAGCTCGCTCAGCCGCCTCGGATCGTCATTGATCTATCTCAAATCAACGCCCCAGAGGGGTCTGCGGTGCTATGCGGGGATCGCCTCGACCTCGTTGCCGATGGCGAACTCGCCCAGGCGGCGCTGCAGCTCGCCGGACTTGCGCGCTTCCTCGACGATGGAAACCATGACCTTGGCCATGGGCATGGTGGGATCGCCCTCGGCCCAGACCAGGCCGACCTCGCGGGAGATCACCGGCTCGACCAGGTCGAGCACGCGGGTGCCCGGGAAGGCTCCAGGCAGCAGCGCGAAGTGCGCCGGTACGATGGCCGAGAGCTGGCCGAACATGACGTGGAACATGAGGTGCAGGATCGATTCCGATTCGACGTTCGGCCGAGGACGGGCGCCGACCTTCTTGAAGGTCGCGTCGAAGATGTGGCGCTCATGCATCGAGCTGCGCAGTAGGGCGAGCGGCAACTCGACGGCCTCACGCCAAGTGACCGAGGTGCGGTCGTGAAATCTCTCGTTGTCAGGCACCAGCAGGCTTAGCCGCTCGACGTAGACAGGCAACGTCTTGCAGCGCTGCAGATCGTCCTCGTTCAGATAGGTGAAGCCGACGTCAAGCGAGTAGTTGCTGAGGCCGACTTTCATGGCCTCGATGCCGATGAACTGAATGTCGGCGCGCACTCCGGGGTGATGCTCCTGCAGCAGCCTGATGAAGAGCGGCAGCACTGGCGAGCAGGTCGGCATGGCGCCGAGGCGCAGGTTGCCCTGCAGGTTTTCGTGCATGGCCGCCAGCTCGTCGCGCATGGCGTCGCGGTGAGCCAGCACCCGCCGCGCCCATTCGGCGACCCGCTTGCCTTCCGCCGTCAAGCCATGCAGGCGCTGCCCGCGGCGAAAGATCGGGACGCCGAGCTCCAACTCGAGCTGCTTGATGCCGTTCGACAGGCTTGGCTGCGAGACGTGGCAGCGCTCCGCCGCACGCCCGAAGTGTTGCTCCTCTATCACCGCAACAAGATACTCGAACTGCCTGAAAAACATGGCTTCCCTCCTGACGTTTTTCTTAGTTTTTGTTGTCGGCAGCGGCTAGATTTAGGGTGTCTTCTCCAGCCGCTTACAGTTCGGCTATCATGGCACTTTCAATAGCCTTTCTCTATCAAAATCAAGCCGCCTGGCGTGAAGAATATCGCTGCCAGGCGGCATCCACAGGCCGACAGGATGAGCCGCATCGCCTGGTGAAGAAGCGGGCGGCCACGCGCTCGCCATGACCACGGCCGCGCTCCTGGCGCTTGCACTTTTCGCCATCCTTGTCGGTGGGCTGATCGGCTGCATAGGGATCGGCGGCGTGTTGCTGGTGCCGACCCTGATCTACCTGGGCGGCATCGACATCCGCACCGCGATCGCCGCCGCCATGTTCAGCTATCTCTTGACCGGCCTGATCGGCGCGGTGATCTTCGCGCGGCACGGCTCGATCCGCTGGCCCATGGCGATCTGGCTTTGCGCCGGCGCCATGCCGGCCGCCTTTGCCGGCTCCTGGGCGAGCAACGTCGTGAACGCGACGCTGCTCGAGCTCGTCATCGCGGCGCTGATCCTGATGGCGGGCATCCGCGCCTGGCGACCCGAGGCGAAGAAGGATGGATCGGAGTCCGGCTTCGCCCGCCCCTGGCTGCTGGCCACCGGCGCCGTCACCGGCTTCGCCTCGGCGCTAAGTGGAACCGGCGGCCCCCTGGTGCTGGTGCCGCTGCTGATCTGGCTCGAGCTGCCGATCCTGACCGCGATCGGACTGAGCCAGGCGATCCAGCTGCCGATAGCCGCGCTGGCGACGGCCGGAAACCTGATCTACGGCAGCCTCGACCTGGTGCTGGGCGCGACGATTGCCACCGGGCTCGCACTGGGCTCGGCGATCGGCGCACAGCTCGCGCACAAGCTGCCGCTCGCGCTGCTGCGACGCATCGTGGCGCAGGTCCTGATCCTGGTCGGCCTCTGGCTGCTCGTGCAGATCGGCTGGCGCCTGATCGGCGGCTGAGCGGCATGGCGGCCCTGCCCTTCGGACGCCGCTTCGTCGCCGACTACGGCGACCCCGACGGCGAGGCCGCGGCCTGCCGCAACGACTGCGCCCTGTTCGACTTCTCCTTCGTCGCGCGGGCACGCATCACCGGGACGCACGCCGCCGCCGTCCTGAGCGGCTTCACCAAGCGATCCTTCGATCGGCTGGCACCCGGACGCATCGCCTACGCGCTGCACGCCCGTCCGGACGGCTCGCTCGTATCCGACCTGACGATCTGGAACCTGGGCGACGGTAGCTTCGAGGTCATGACCGGCCGGCCCACCGATCTCGCAGAGCTGGCAGAGCTGGCGCGCACCGACAGCTTCGAAGATCTGACCGAGGATACCGCCATCTATGCCCTGCAGGGACCGAACGCCCTGCGCGCGCTCGAGGGATTGGCGGACCTCGAACGTCTGTCTCGCCTCCCCTACTTCGGCCACGGCGAGGCCGAGGTGGCCGGCGTGTCCTGCCGGGTCGGCCGGCTGGGCTACAGCGGCGAACGCGGCTTCGAGCTGGTGCTGCCGCGCGCGCAGGCCGAAGCGGTTTGGGCGCAGCTGGCCGAGCGGGCCCGGCCGGCCGGCGTCGCAGCAGCCGACCGTCTGCGCATCGAGGCGGGCCTGGCGCTCTTCGTCAACGAGTTCGCCTTGCCGGTCACCGCCGAGGAAGCGGGCTTGGCGCAGTTCGCGAGTCCGGCCGCTGCAGCGCCGCAAATGCGCCTGGTCTGCGTCCGCCGCGCAGCCGACGAACGGCCCCTGCTGTGGCAGCCACCCAAAACCTTGAGCCCGCCTCAGGAGCCCGGCTGCATCGCCATCACCTCGGCCTGCTGGAGCCCGCTCGCCAACGGCGTTCTGGCTCTCGGCTACGTCCTTCCAGCCGATGCCCAGACAGGTCGTCGTCTCTCGGACTCCTGCGGACTGTTCCGGGACCTGGAGGTCGTGCCTCTGCCGTTCTACGACACCGAGAAGCGGCGGCCCCGGGGCGACTGGAGCGCTGACTGGCGCCCCCTCTGACGCCCATCTCACAGGCTGGCCGCTTAATAGTCTCCAGTGAACGAACTATAGTCAATAAATATAAGCAGGGGAGTTGTTCTCTCTGCGCCAGTTGATGTAGTGTCGTCTAGATAGTTTTCTTAATAATGGCAAGAAAGAGCCGAAGCTTTTATAGTTTCTGCCTATCTTTCTTTGCTGACAACCATGGCCGGCCACGCCGGGACGATACGCCTGCAGTCGGCCGTGCAAAGCATCTCGTGCGGACACGCCAGGGAGGACACCATGGCCGAAACGAAAAGAAAGAAAGTCACGATCAACAGCCTCATGAAGAAGATGCACGAGGGCGAGGCGATCACCCAGATGGCGGTCTACGACTATCGCACCGCGGTGGTCGCCGACCGGCTCGGCATGGACATCCTCTGCGTGTCGGACACCGGCGGCATGATCCTGTTCGGCCACCAGAGCACGGTGACGGTCAGCTTCGACGAGGTCATGATGATGTCGAAAGCGATCGACCGCGGCAGCAAATACGGCCTGCGCATGGTCGACATGCCCTACTGGAGCTTCCACATCTCGCCGGAGCAGGCGGTCGAGAACGCCGGCCGCTTCTGCCACGAGGCCAACGCGGAAGTGATGAAGTGTGAGGGCAACCAGCACCACGCCCGGAACATCGAGGCGATCGTCAAGGCCGGCATCCCGGTCCAGGGACACATCGGTATCACGCCGATGCGCATGCCGCAGCTCGGCGGCTTCGTGGCACAGGGCAAGACCTCGGACCGGGCCAAGGAGCTGATCGATGATGCGCTGGCCATGGTCGACGCCGGCTGCTTCTCGATCCTCTGCGAGGTGACGACCGAGGAGGTCTGCGAGTACCTGACCGAGACCCTGCCGGTACCGGTCATCAGCTTGGGCGCCGGCAACAAGGCGCATGGCGTGCACATCATCAGCTCTGACCTGTTCCATCTCTGGGAAGAGCACGTACCGCGCCACTCCAAGATCTACACCGACCTGATCCCGATCATGGAAGACGTGATCACGCGCTACATGGACGACGTTCGCAGCCGCACTTATCCCGGACCTGAGCATACCGTCTACATGTCGGCCGACGAGCTGCGCAAATTCGCTGAGCAGATGAAGTGGGGCTCGAAGCTGAAGCAGCTCGGCACTGCCGCCGAATAGTGCATAGTCCGCTCAGATTATATCGGCGTAGCGTTCCTCACCCTTCGACAAGCTCAGGGTGAGGAGGGCTTGTGCTGGATCAGCACAAGCCCCTCATGCTGAGCCTGTCGAAGCATGAGGACCTGTACGGTGATCACGCGTGAACGGACTTTGCTCTAGCGCGGCGTGCGACGTCAAAAAAAGGGCGGGGCGGCTCTTTCGTGGAGCCGCCCCTTTTCAGTTCGATGAACCCAGTGGGAGGACGGGCCTCTCTTCCAGCCCAGCTTAGTTGTAGTTGAAGACGTCCGGCCGAGGATCCGGGATGAAGCCGTCCCGGTTCGGCATCTGCACCTTGGGCAGCGTCTCCGCGTTCATCATCTGGTCCTTGGCGATGATGTCGCCCTCGGCGAGAATGTAGGCTGTCACGGCATAGACCTCGTCGTCGGTGAGCGAGCCCGGCTCGGCGAAGGGCATGGCCCGGCGCACGAAATCGAATACCGTTGTGGCATAGGGCCAGAAGCTCTCGACCGTCTTCTTCGGGCTGCCGCTGTCGAGCGAGCCACGGCCGCCGATCAGGGGATCGCCGCCGGTCTCCTTCACGCCCTCGAGTTGCTCGCCATGGCAGGCCGCGCACTTCTCGACGTAAACCTGCTTACCCTGTTCCCAGGTGCCGCTGCCCGGCGGCAGGTGCTCGCCGTCAGGCGGAATCGCGATCGCCAGGGCGGCGATTTCGGCCTCGCTCGCCGGCTGGCCGAAACCATAGGTGACCTGATAGCCGCCACCCGACCAGGCGTGACTGGCACCCAGGGCCAAGCCAGCGACAAGCGCGGTCAGGCCCAGCTTCATCTTACCCGTGGACATTGCTGACGCTCCCATCGCTTGCCACCGCCCAGCTCTGGATGGCGTTCAGGTGATAGATCGAGCCGATCGGGCCGTTCAGGCCGCGCACCTCGACCAACTGCTTCAAGGTCGGCTGCACGTAGCCCGTCTCGTCAGTGCAACGGCTCTGCAGCACGGTCGGCTGCCCGTCCCACACCCAGGGGAAGCGGAAGCGCGTGTGGCAGATCGGCATGATGGGGTCCTGCAGCGAAGCCACGCCCCACGACTTGCCCCCATCCGTCGAGACCTCGACGCGCTCGACCCGGCCGCGCCCGGACCAGCCGAGGCCGGTAATCTCGTAGAAGCCCGGTCCGGGCAGCTTCATTTCGCCCGACGGGAAGTTGATGACCGACTTGGCCTCCATGGTGAAGGAGAACTGCCGCGCCTTGCCGTCGGCCAGCAGGTCCGTGTACTTGGAGGTCTCCTCGCGGCTCATGAAGGGCTTGTCGCTGACTTCGAGGCGGCGCAGCCACTTGATGTGCGTGTTGCCTTCCCAGCCCGGCAGCAGCAGGCGCAGCGGATAGCCCTGCTCGGGCCGCAGCATCTCGCCGTTCTGGCCGAAGGCCAGAATGGCATCACCCATGCACTTGTCGAGCGGAATGCTGCGGGTCATGACCGCTGCGTCGGCGCCCTCGGCCAGGACCCAGGCGGCACCGTCCTGCAGGCCGCATTCGGCAAGAATGGTCGAAAGCTGAATCCCGGTCCACTCCGAGGTGCTGGTCAGCCCATGCGTACCCTGCACCGTCTTCAGTGTCGGCTTGCTCCATTCCGTCAGGCCGTTGCCCGAGCACTCGATGAAGTACATGCGCGAGACCGAGGGATAGCGCTTCAGATCGGCCATGGTGAACATCTTGGGCTGCTTCACCACGCCGTGCACCAGCAGCCTGTGCTTGGCCGGATCAATCACCGGCACGCCGCCGTGATGGCGCTCGAAGTGCAGTCCGGACGGCGTGATGATGCCCTGGCTCTTGTCGAGCGGCGTCATGGTCCAGGAGGTTTCCTCGGTGGCCGTCGGGAAACGCCAGCGCACCTCGGATTCGAACTGCGCGCGCGTTCCATAGCCGCCGTTGGCATTGACCGGCCGGCCCAGTGCCTTGGTCGGATCCGGCAGCTCGGGATACTCGATGGCGCCGGGCGGCGCATCCGCCTGCGCCGCGCGCCCGGCCAAGAGCGCACCGCCCAGGGCAGCCGCTCCCATCAGGAGGCCGCGCCGGCCCGGATTGGGAAACATGCCCTCCTTGCACTCGCAGTCCTCGAGCTCGGCCTTGCGTGCGGCGAGTGCCTGCTGCTCGGCTTCGATCATCCCCTGAATCATGCGACGGGTTTTTTCGTCGTACGCATCAGGGCCAAACCCTGCGCCCATATTTGTCCCTCCCTAGTGTCGCGGACCCCGTTTATGGGCCCGATTGTCGTGGCCGGACGATTCATCATCGACTGTTATCGATGGAAGTTGACATTTGGGTCTAAGGACGGCCGCCCTGCCCGTTGCCCATCCGCCACGGGCGTGGCCGCAGTCCCCACCGTCACCAGCGAACGACAAAGCGTGCTAGGGAAGCGAGGAAGCGTCAATTTCATGCTCAATATTGTTTCATTGACGCTAGGTATCGACGCGCCGGACTGCATCATCACACCGTCGTGAGACATCCGACTGTAGGCCGGCGGCGGTCGGACGCGGCGCTCAAGCAGTCAGCACCTCGGTCAGGTCGTGCGCGATCATGGTGGCGAGGCGCCGCATCACCGCATAGCCCGAGGTCGTATCGTGGTCGAAGACGGCGAGCAGCTTGGCGCCGTTGATCCGGATGACCTGGGAGTCCTCGAGGCAAACGGCCGTGGCCAGCAGGCGCGGCTGGTCCTCGAGCACGGCGGCCCAGCCGACCACCTGGCCCTGGGAAATGACCGAGCCACTGGTCCCGCCGCGGTTGCCGACGCCGAGCGCGAAGCGGATACGGCCCGACTCGACGATGAAGAGGTCCTCGGCCGGATCGCCGAGCTGATAGATCGCATCGCCCTCGGCGAAGCTCTCGCGCTCGGCGATGCGCGCGATCTTGGCGAGGCTGGCGGGTGATACGTCGCGCAGGAAGTCGGCCCTCTGCAGGCGCTCGGTCAAGTCGGCACTGTCAACCATCTCACGTCTCCGTGCATCAGCCGAACTTGTCGTAGCGGATGTCGCCCGCCGGCAGGCGCGCCTCGATGATCAGCATACGCAGGGCGCCATCGACCATGGGCGGTGGACCGGCGACAAAGGCGACGGCATTGTCCCTATGCCGGGCAATGCTCTGGGCGGCCACGACATGCACGAAGCCGCTGGCCGCGGCGAGACTCGGATAGCCCGGGTACGCGCCGCCGGGCGGGTCTTCGTGCGAGAGCGCGACCGTGACGCTCAAGTTCCCCGCCGCCGCGGCCACGTGGTCAGCGAGCTCGTCCAGGAAGAAGCCGTCGGCCAAGCCACGCACGCCGAAGAAGACGGCCCCCTTATGCGCGGCGAAGTAGCCGCCTTGCCGGGCCCGGGCCAGGATCGCCATGATGCCGGCAATGCCCGATCCGCCGGCGATCGCCAGCAGGTTCTTGCCCTCCGCCGGGTCGAACACGGCGCGGCCGAGCGGCCCGAATATTTCGACCTCCGTGCCCTCGGCGGGCCAGCCGAACAGCCAGTCGCAGAAGGCGCCATGAGGCTTGCGCTTGACCACGAACTGCAGAAAATCGGTCTCCGCTTCGTGATTGACCATCGAGTAGGCGCGAAAGCCCTCGACGCCCGGCGCCCGCATCACCACGAACTGGCCGGGGTGGTAGCGCATCGTCCGCTCGAGGCCGAGCTCGAAGAAAATGACGTCGTGGGTCAAGCGCCGGATGCCGCTGATCCGGCCGCGGCGGTAGTCGGGCGTGATGGCCGCCATCGGCGCCTGCTGCAACCGGGCCGGCACCTCGATCTCGCAGCTTCCGCCGCTGACCGACTGGCACATCAGGAACTCGCCGCGCTCCGGCTTGAGGAAGGAGCGGCCCGGCGCCTCGCGCCACAGCTCGTCGATCGCAGCGCCATTGCCGCGCGCTTTGCAGGTGCCGCAGGTGCCGGTCGCGCATTCGTACGGCAGAGGCACGCCGTTACGCAGGCCGGCGTAGAGAATCCGCTCACCCGGCTCGCAGGAGAAGGCGAAGTCGCCTTCCTTGGTGCGGGCCCGGATCTTCATCGCCGGTTCACCGCGCCTGGCATCCACGGCCTTCATGGCCTCTCCTCCAGCCTCCCTGCGGAATCGCCGCGCGGGCGAGAGTGATTGCTGCAGAACCTCCGCGAGGGCGCCTGCCGTTCCGTGCAGGGCGCCAGCGTCGTCGCATCCGGGTTCTAGTGCCTCGCCAGCGACGCCATCGCCGCCGGATCAATCGTCATAGTCATACTTCAGCTCCTGCTCTATCAGGACGGAGACGTCGTTGCCGTCCTGCCGCACCTGGTACATGAGCAGCGGCTTTTCCGCCAATCCGATCTCGCTTCCGGTGCGCATATCCCACTGCCAGAGGTGTTTGGTGCAGGTGAGCGTGGAGCCGTCGCATACGCCGGAGACGGCCAGCACCTCCTCCTGGTGCGGGCAGAGCGGCGGGTAGGCGAAGAAGTCATCACCCAGGCGCGCCAACAGGATCGGCACGCCCTCGACCTCGAACTGCTTCAGGCCGCGATCCTGCAGCTCATCGGCCTTGCAAACGTATTTCCAACCCATAAAGGACGTTTCCGCTCCCTCTTCGAATTTTGGCCCCACCGACCTCACAGGAGAAAATGCGAGCCCTTGTCGAGGCGCCGGGTATCCAGCCTGACATTGCGCTGCAGCAGGCGCGGCCGATCGCCCTCCAGGCTCACCCGGTCGTAGTACTTGCCGGAGCAGAACAGGCGCGTCTCGCCCGAATCGAGGTGCGAGTTGATGCCGTCGAACATGTTCTGATAGACGACCAGCGAGCTGATCGCCTCGGCGGTCTTACCCGACTCGTCGATGTCGACCGTGTAGACGCTGACATGCCGGGTGAAGGGCGAGTGGTCGGTGTTGTGGTAGGGCATCATCTTGACGACGTCGAGCAGCTCGTCGCGCCGGCCATGGAACCATTCCTGCTCGCGCCTGATCTCATGGCTATAGGCGGTGATCAGGTACTCGAAGTCGGGCGTGCAGAGCGCTTCGAGCCATTCGGTGACCTGCTGTCCGTCCATCAGGACGACGGAGCGATAGATCAAGTCCCTAACCGACGACTCCAGGTCCGCGCCATTCTTAGCCACTTTCGTGTCCTCCCAACTGACTCCGGACCGGCCGCCACCGGCGAGCCCAGGGGTCTCGCGCCTTATTCCGCCGCGGCGCTTGCCAGCTTCACGGCCGGATCGATCGGCGAGATTCCCATCCGGCGGCTCCATTCCTCGTAGTAGTGGCGCATGCCGATCTCGTCGTGAATCGTGTTGTCCTCGTGCCGCCCGTGCAGCACGTAGCGCGTCTCCTGGTGCGGACGCATGGCCACGCCCTGACCGGTGATGCCGAGCAGATCCTCGTGCAGGTTGCGGCCGAAGGGACCCCAGATGGTGTTGTGGTCCCGGATGCGCTGGCGTCGCTCTTCCGGAGTGTCCTTCTTGAGGCCGAGGCCGCGGAACTCGATCATGACCTTGTTGGCGCTGATTGGCGTCATGGTGTCGATGCGCAGGGAGGAGCCGCGCAGGTTGTAGGTATAACCGGGGAACATGTCGACCATCTTCCAGCCGTTGCGCGGCATGCCCGGGAACGACAGGTCGCGGCTCTGGAAGCCGTGGTAGGCGTCGTACCTCACCTCCATCGAGCCGACCGAGGCATGGCCGTTGGCAAAAGCGGTGTATTTTCGGTCGAAGTAGCCGGGCTGCATCATGCTGGTGACCCGGTTATGGTAGTGCATGTAGTCGTGGTAGAATTCGCTGTTGGTGTCGTGCCACAGCTTGTAGTTCGAGTCGATGATCGACTTGTGATAGTGGAAGACCTCGAGCGGCTCGCTCTCCAGCTCGGTCATCAGGAAGTCGAGCGAAGAGCCGACGAAGTCCCTGAGTGACATCGCTTCGTCATCCAGGGTGACCCAGACGAAACCGCCGTATCCTACCTCGCAACGCAGCTCGCGCAGGCTGACGTCGTCCTTGCCGAGCCGCTCCTGGTAGCCCTGCTTCATGCGGGTGATCTCGGTGCATTCGCCCTTCATGCTGAACTGCCAGCCATGGAACATGCAGGTCATGCGCTTGGGATTGCCGGAGGGCTCGCCGACGGCGAAGCTGCCGGCCGGCGCCCGCACGATCAGGTTCGCCCGGTGCGGGCAGACGTTGAGGAAGGCGCGCACCTTCTCGTCCTCGCCGCGGCAGATGACGATCGGCTCGCGGGCGATCGTCATGGTCCGGAAGTCGTAGGCCGCCGGGAGCTCGGACTCGTGGCAGGCCAGGACCCAGGTCCTCTTCCAGATCTTCTCGAGCTCCTGCTCGAAGATCGCCTCATCGGTGTAGATTCGGCTATCGACATACTCGACCGCGTTCAAGTCAGGCTTGCGATTCCACTGCTTCGCTGTCCTGGCCATCGCCCATCTCCTTGGTGCAGAGTCCTCAGTTCAAGATGCCTCGAGTTCAGGATGCCTCGGCCGCCCGCCGCCCGGGCCGATCTTCCACCCGGCTGCGGTCGGCTCCTGCCAGGGTTGCAGGCGCCAGCTGGCATACCAACAGGGCGAGCGCCGCCAGCATCGTCGCGCCGCAAGCAGGGCCTTCTATGGGAACCATCAGCAAGTCGCCCTGTCAGGTAAAATCGAAAGTATTTATCGGGTGATAGATGGGAGCGGCAGTCGGCGGCGCGGCCTGCCGGCGCCATATCGCCGGCGCACGCCTCGGCCCGCCCGGCGGGCCTTGCTGGCCCGCGGCCGAACCAGCCTCGGCAACCACTTATTGCTGCTCCCGTTACAGCCATAGCCGGTGCGTATGGAATCATCAGAAAGAACGAATTTACAAAAGCGCCGTAGCGTACTTGCCTGTTATACAAGCATCTATTGAACTACTCTGATGGCGCTGCGCCATATTGCCACATGCTGCGCGCAATGTTGCGGGCGGATGTAGAAGCGGCGCAAAGCGTGCGTCCAGCAGCCGAAACGCGATCGACGAAAGGTGATCCGAGCACAACATCCCGGCGACAACAAGACCGCTAGTCCGGCGACAGAAGAACAAAGGGAGGAAACCATGCCAATGAAATTGAACAGGATCCTTTGCGTTAGCGTATTCCTTTTGGGAGGCGCTGCCGTTTGCGCGGTTTAGCCGGCCGCGGCGCAAAGGTATGGAAACGTCGGGGACCCCGTCGAGCAGACGGTCGTCTATCAGCCCTAATTCACCGAATCCAGGTCGGGCGGCGTGATTAAAGGCAGGGAGCTTTGGAAGAAGCTCCTGTCCAAGCGCTCAACGGTTGAGTTCCAGATCGGCCTGCAGGGCGCCTCGCCCGATTGGCGTGAACCCGCCGTCGTATCCTGAATACGGATCTCACTAGGAGGTGACGAAAATGAGGTACACACGCAGACAGGTAACCAAGATGGCACTGGCGGCGGCGCCCTTGGCCGTCGGGGCCTGGCCGGCTCGCCTAGCCGCACGTGATGAGGTGCGGGTGCCCTTCCTCCAGTATCCGCTGGGCGGCGGCTGGGAGGGTTTCATCATCTTCGACCGCTTCGTCGCCCAGAACCACGAGTGGCTGCGGCCCGTGCAGCAGGAAACCGGCGGCTACGTGCACAACCTGAAGGTCATGGCGACGGACAAGAACCTGCAGAAGACCGCAACCTTCGGCTCCTCGACCGGGGCCATATATCTCGCCGAGAACGCCTACAAGCCCTTCTTCCCCGAGCCGCTGCCGTGCGACGACTTTCTCCACCTCTTTGGGGAATACATGCTCGGGCAAGTCTGGCTTGTCACGTTTGATGAAAACATCAAGAAGGTCGAAGACCTCAAGGGACAGCCGATCGGCGTTGGCCTCAAGACGCAGACCCACTGGGGCGGTCTCCTGTCCTTCGTGCTCGATAAAGCATACGGGATGACTTACGACAACGCACCGCTCCAAAGCCTCGGACCGGTGAAGGCGCTGGATGCGCTCTTCGACGGCAAGGTCAAGGCCGCGATGCTGTCGTGCAACGTGAACGTGCCGCCAGTAACGAAGATCCAGGTCGGTCCCACCGTGACGCGGATCGCCGCCTCGGGCAGGAGCTACCACATGCTGGAGTGGCCGCCGGACATCATTAACAAGCTCGTCAAGGATACCGGCGTACCGTTGTACTCCGTTGAGCTCCCACCCAACACGCTGCCCAATCAACCCGAGCCGTTCAATATCTTTGCGGACATCGGCACCCGGAGCGTGCACAAGGACTTCCCGGAGGAGTTGGCCTACGAGCTGACCAAGGCGTTCATCGAGATCGGACCCAAAGCCGGCGCGATGAGCACTATCGGCCAACTCTGGACTCCTCAGACGATGGTCTCGCCCTTCGCTTTCGACTGGACGTACAAGGACAACATCCATCCGGGCGCGAAGAAGGCCTTCGTGGAAGCCGACATGTGGCCGCCGGAAAAGATCTGGAAGCCCGTCGCGGTGGGCGAGTAGGGCTGACCTGACGATTTGTTCTTCGGGAGCGCAAAAGCGAGGAAGAGATTGCCTGCTCTTTCCCGACGAGTCGACGGCACTCGCCGAAGCCGGGGCTTGCCTTCGTCACCAAGGCAGGCCCCGGCCGAGGCGAGAAGCCTTGGAAGCCTTATACACCTGCGCAAGCTCACCGGATGTGGCCGACGGCGATTGACACAATGGGAATAATCGGATCAGCGGGGGGCAGCTCGTCATGACGCCAAGGGAAAAGGCGGCGCGGATCATCGACATGATCGTGAACGTCGAGGCCGGGCTGCTGGTCGTCTACCAGTTGTTCATCGTCTGGCACCCGCTCCTCGGGGTATCGGAGCATTTCGCGAGCTTTTTCGGCGCCGTCTTCTCAATGGCGATCCTGATGCACATGGCGGAGACCCTGAGAGAGGACAACGAGCGCTCCCGGCTATCCCTCACCGTAAAGTTTGCCCTCCTCACCTTCGCCTTGGTCGCCGGCGTGTTCTCGGCAGCTTACGTTCATGCGAACGTCCTGCGCCTGGAGACCGAGGTGGGGCTGCTGAACCCGGTGGACAAGGTGGTCGGTGTCAGCGCTCTGATCGCGCTCTGTATCGCCGGCTACTACGTCTGGGGGAAGGTCCTGGTCGGTTTCGTCGTGCTCGCCGTCGGCTACTTCCTGTTCGGGCACATTCTGCCCGGTTTCTGGGGGCACCAGGATTACGGGCTCGGCTGGGTCCTGAGCTATACGACGATGCATCCCGTTTTCGGGACCTACTGGCTGATACCGCTTACGACCGACGTGATCTTTTACGTGCTGCTGCTCAGCGCGGTGCTGGCCAGGACCGGCACGGTCAGCGCGCTGCTCGAGTTTGGCAAGGCGGTGGGCCAACGGATCAGCGGCGGGGCGGCCTACCCCGCGCTGATCGGGAGCGCCACCGTCGGGACGATGGTCGGCCAGGCCGTGGCGAACGTGATCATCACGGGCCGGGTCACCATTCCGATGATGAAAAAACAGGGCCTGCCACCCGCGATGGCCGCCGCCGTCGAGTCCTCGGCCTCGGCGGGGGCCCTCATCATGCCTCCCATCATGGGCCTCGGCGCCTTCGTCATGGCATTCTTCCTGAACATGCCGTACATCCAGGTGGCGCTCGCGGCCACGATTCCAGCCATTCTCTACTATGCTGGAGTCGGCCTCGGGATTTACTTCAACGCCCGCGTGTCCGGCTTCCCGCGCGTGAAAGAGCGGGTCGACTGGAACCTGGTGGCCCGATGCTTCCCCACCTTCCTGATCGGCATCGGAATTCTGGCCACGTTCCTTTTGTTGTTCTACACCGCGAAGCTGGCCGGGTTCTGGGCCCTCATCGGAGCGACGGCCGCAGCGCTGCTGATCCAGGGCAAGTACCGCCCGCCGGTTCGCGAGATATTTCTGGGTCTGCTCGACGGGGCCAAGACCTGCGCGACCCTGGGCTTGCTCCTGGCAGTCATCGGCCCGGTGTCCCAGACGGCCATGACGACGGGCTTCGGGGTGAACCTTGCGACCAATCTCATCATCAGCCCGGTCGGCCAAATATTGATCATAGCGCTGCCGCTCGTCATGCTCTGCACGCTTGTCACCGGCCTCGCCATCATCGAGGCCGCCGCCTACATCCTCATGGCGCTGGCCCTGGCGCCGTACCTAGTGGAGATCGGCTTCGACCCCGTGGCGTCGCACATGTTCATCTACTATTTCGCGGTCTTCGCCACCCTGATGCCGCCGATCGCCATCACCGCCCAGGCCGCCTCCCGGATCGCCGGAGCCGACTTCTGGCAGGTGTGCGGTCGCGCGCTGAGGCTCGCGTTCGTCGCGCTCGCCGTCCCGTACGTCTTCATTTTAAACCCTGTGCTTCTTGAGTTCCCGAAGATCAGCCTGCCGATGCTCTTCGCGTTTCTCGGGGTCTTGGCCGGCCTTACGATGCTGGCGGCCGCTTTCTGGGGGTGGCTCGTCAGACCGCTCAGGGTTTACGAGCGGATCGTGCTCGCCGTCAGCGGCTTCGTCCTGCTGACCGCGGGCGCGCTGGACCGGGCCGATCTGATGGGCGTGGGCTTGGTGCTGGGCGGGGCGGTGTGGGTTTGGGAATGGCACCAGAATCGCCCCCGTAATTCGGTGGTCGTTGCCGAGACCGGGAACCCCGGCGGCGAGCGCGGGAACGGCAACGATTGAGGGAAGATATCGACCGGTTTTCAGCAGCAACCCTGTCGCCGAGCAGTCGCACGATGCATGACCGAGGCGGGTCATTCATTGCTATCGAGCGGGACGGCAGGTGGGGTATCTCCCTGGTCGGGGGTTAGCGCTCACAGTTGGCTGAAACGCAAGCATTCCTGGTTCTTTTCGAACGCGCCAGACTGTGGATACAGAGGGCGAAACATAGCCAGAGCCAGTCGCGGGAATCTCGGCCTGCTCGACCTCAATGACCGAAACGAGCAGCTTAGTGGACCGTGCTCGCCTTGATCTGCTCGAATGCGGCAGCACTCGGGCAGAACATGCGAGGCGCATCGTTCGGGCAACCCCATTTCAGCCAGCTTTCGCAGCGCTTGCTGTTGGCGCAGTAGGCACAGCGGTGATCCGCGGTCTTGAGTGCCGGCCAGTGATCCGCCACGACATCCCTTGGCGACAAGCCTTGGATGGCCAGCATGGCGGCGAGCCGGTGACGGTGCGGCGCGAGAGTCGTTCCCGGCGTGAAGAGGTCCGCCCGCTCCAATCCGCGCGCCATTAGGGCCTCGTCGATGGCGCTGTCCGAGGCGCGCCCCAGGGGATGCAGAAGCGGGTCGTCGCAAAAGACCTGCTTAACCCCTGCCAACGCGGTGTTGATCACCATGACAGTGCGCTTCCAGCTCGCGGTGTGGTATCTGCGCTCGAGCGAGTCGCGTTCGAGAAGCCAATGCGGCGTCTCGGCCTTGAGGCGGGTTTCGACCTCGGCGGCCAACACTCGCCTGGCGAACTCCGCAAGATGCACCATCGTCGTCTCCTCCACCCATCAACTACAGTCAGCCCAGTTCACTACAAAACAAGCTTAAAGCGGATCGCGATCAAACCGCGTTGATCTATGTCAATTGGGCCGGGTCAACACGCCCCTCGAATGCTCGGCCAGGGATTCGATTCAATCATTGCTGCCCGAGGGTTGCGATGCTCTGGGAAGCGGACCCGATGCCGCGCAAGCATCGAGGTTTCTCAAACTCGATTTCGGAAGGATGCCTCACCTCCCCGCTATGCAAAGTTGCGTACGCATTCTCGACGGTGACGGCACTCACCTGTAGGATTTGATCGAGCTCAAATCCCAGCAACGGACGCCCCAGCGATGTGCACAGGCTGATATCTGCAGGCTGTCCCGTTGGCATATGGCAATCGGTGTCTGCAGGGCGTTTCATTCAACGCATTCAGTCTCCTGGACGACGGTCCACTAGCTTGGAGACGGTCCCCGCGGTTGCACCTCTTGGCGGTCAGGAGGTGACCACAAAGGAGGGCCTGCGATGAGATCGCCGATCATCTCTGCGCTCGGGCTTGGGCTGGCGGCGCGCCAGGTGTCATACAAGGAGGCGAACGTACTGGGTCAGACCGTAAGGCTGCTCAACCTCCTGTCCGGCCCGCTAGTGGTCCTGCTGTTCCTCGGCGCCGTGGCCTTGGCTCGCCGTTGTGGCCAGCGCCGCACGAAACCTTACCCCGGCACATAGTCACCCCGGCGGCTGGGGCCGAAACCCTTGCACTTGACTCTCGCCAGGCAAGCCGATGCCATGAGGCTAAGCGGCCGGTAGAAACTATCAGTGGGTCACGACTCGCTCGTAACTTACCAGGCTACCGTCGCATGCGGTGACATGCAGCAGGTACAAGGGTGCTTCCCCGACTGCCGCATCGACGCCCTTTCGCAGATCCACAGCGACGCTGGGCATGGTCGTGGCAACGGTCCCCGCCCAGGGCTCACGGTGCGAACAATGAACGTGCCCGCACAGCAGCCGTACGACCTGCGAATGATCTTCGACCAGCCGCGCCAGCGCCTCCGCGTCCTGCTGCCGGCGGTAGCCGCCCACATAGTGGGGATCGATATCGAAAGGCGGGTGATGGATGAATAGAATCGTCGGCCGATTGGGTTCCTTCGCCAGCGTCCCCCGCAGCCAAGCGAGCCGTCGCTCGCAGAACACGCCCTTCCGCTCTCCCGCCGCCACGGAATCAAGCGCGACGAGTCGAACCGGATGGTCCTCGATCGCGTAATGAAGATCACCGTTGAGCGGCAGATATGAGAGGTCGCCGAAGGCGGCGCGCAGCGCGTCATGCCCGTCGCGATTGCCGGGAACCATGAACAACGGTGCCCGCAGCTCCGCCAGGAGCTCACGCAGATGGACGTACTCTTCCGCCGAGCTCTGATGCACGCTGTCTCCCGTGTGCAGCACGACGTCGACCCGCTGTCGGTTGATGTCGGCGACACATCGCCTGAGGTTCTCGGCACGGCTCGCGCCCACCGCCTCGCCAGACGACTTGGCCAGGATGTGGGTGTCGCTGATCTGGGCGATGATCATGTTTTGCGTCAGCCAAGGCTGTCGTAGTAGGCTTGCAGCACCGCGATCACCTCTCTGCGGCTGAACTCCTTTGGAATGGCTTCTCTGCCGGCAAACATCTCGCGTAGCCGCGTGCCGGATATCGTGAGCCGATCCTCCGCGCCGTGCGGACAGGTCTTGCCAGTCGCCATGCCTTCGCACTTGTAGCAGAAGAACGTGACGTCGACTTTTATCGGCCGGATCTCCATGCTGCCGGCGGGAAGCGTGTCGAAGATATGATGTGCATCGAACGGTCCGTAGTAGTCCCCCACCCCAGCATGGTCGCGACCAACCACAAGGTGCGTGCAGCCGAAGTTTTGGCGAAACACGGCGTGGAGCAAGGCCTCGCGCGGACCAGCATAGCGCATTTCGATCGGGTAGCCGGCCTGGATCACCGTGCCAGGTGCGAAATAGTTCTCGACCAACGCATTGATCGCGTTCACTCTGACATGCGCTGGAATATCGCCCTGCTTCAATGCGCCAAGCACTTGATGGATGAGCACGCCGTCACATACCTCTATGGCGAGCTTCGCCAAGTACTCGTGGCTCCGGTGCATCGGATTTCGGGTCTGGAACGCCGCCACCGTCGACCATCCATTTGCCTCGAACATCGCCCTGGTTTCGGCTGGCCGGTGATAGAGCCCGTTGTAGGTCTCGGGGAAGTGACTCTCCGACAGCGCCACGATGGGCCCTGCCAGATTGACCGGCGGCTGCTCCATGACCTTCTGGACGCCGGGATGGGCCGTGTCGGTGGTGCGGAACACCTCCTTGCATTCGAGTTCGCGGTCGATGCTATATTTTTCGGACACCGTTTGGATCGCGAGGATTTCTCCGCTCGCCGCGTCGACCAGCGCGACCTCGTCACCGATGCCGATTGCGCCGGCGATATCCTCGGCGCAGGACAGCGTTATGGGTATAGGCCAGAACGTTCCTTCGCTTGTCGTCATGTCAGTGCAGCAGCTCTGCCAATCCTGCTTCCCCATGAAGCCATCAAGCGGAGTGTAGGCGCCCATCGCAAGCATGAGCAGGTCCGAGACCTCACGGCTGCTCAGGGGAACCTTCGTGAGCTTCTCAGCCCGTTTGAGCTCGTCGGCGCGCTCCGTTCTGGGAAGCAGCAAGGGTCTTAGCGCGCCGCCGCCATGAGGCGGAACCAGAATGGACATCCTTGGACATCTCCCTGCCTGGCTTCTCGAGCGTCGCTGGACGACCGCTCCCAGTCTCGAGCACGGCCAGGAACACCAGGTCCATAACGGACCCGCAGATGGCAGATCCGGGCCAAACCCAGCCGAACTCCCGGCGGGCCTCGAACTTGATCCAGACCGCGACTGCCAACGGCAGTGATACACAAAACCTGGTGACCGCCCAATATATTTTAATTATCATATAGATGGAGCGGTCGATCAGCGGATTGGCCCGACACGAAAAGTACGTCGGGAGCAAAAATGTTGCGTGTGGAGGAGTTGCAGGGGGAGACCGCAGAGCTGACTGCATCGGCACTATTGCGCCATCTCCTGATCGACGTCTTTCCGCGCCAATGCATAGTGACCAGCTCGCTGCGCGCACGCAGCGTGGCCGTGCTAATGATGACCGCCGAGATCGATCGCGCCGTGCCGGTCATATTCTGCCATGCGCCCTACGTGTATCCGCAGAGCGTCCAGTACCGCGCTCAGATCGTTCGGCGTCTCGGCCTGACGGATATCCGCGATCCCGGACCTGACGAAGCCGACATGGCTCCGAACGATCAGGACCACTATGAGGAACTTCTGTCGGATATCTGGGGCGGCGGAACGATCGAGACCAAAGTGCACCTGAACAGGTCGCTCGCAGGTTTCGAGTGCTGGATCAGTGCCGCCTATCATGCGCCCTATCCGAAAGCTCCGACGCCGCGATTGATCCAGGAGGGCCGGATGCTCCGGGTCGACCCCTTGAGCGGCTGGAGCCGGGAAGAAACCCACGAATATCTGGCGAGGCACGATCTGCCGCTCCATCCCCGCGTCGATCCGCCCACCTATCACTATTAATGCGCAGATCCGGCGACGCAGCGGAGCGGCGCGGCTCCCCTCCCGAAGCACCGCGAAGCAACGTAGTTGGGACGATGTATTGCATCATTGCAGCCATGCATTGTCGAAGCCGCGGCGCGAGGAGCCCGCTTTCCCATTGCTCTGCTCGACACCTCCGTCTGGGACGCACACAGCAACCTGCGCATTGCGCCGCCAAGCCTCGTCAGCGCGCCGCCGAGTCCTTCATATCGCATTGAAACGGAACATGTTTTCGCCCACTAATAGGCGTTGATAGGACGCAGTAAACGAGCCATCATAATAATCAATGAGCCAATCGGCCAGGTTCAAGATAGATAGAGATGCGGCGGGGGGAAACTGAACTATGCTGCCTTGGTCCGATCCGGACGAATGCGCCGGTGGCCGATCCGCGGATCGACCCGAGTCCTCTTGCATGTCTGCAATCACTTCGACGGCGGCCGATGGCGCAATCCGCGCGGTGTCCGGCAATCGCCATGGATACGAGGGGCACGGTCAACCTTGCTCGGCTGGATCGATGGGCGTGGCGGCGACGCAGAGCCAGGTTGCCAGCCGCCCCCTCAGCTGTCGCAATAACTATGCCAGGCAAACAATCGGGTAGTATCGATGGGCACCAGCAATCCCTTCGCCGAGCTCTCTGCGTCCTTAGCGCCCTGGGTCATACAGGCCTATGTCCTCGTCATGATCCTTCTGGTCGCCGGTGGCACGCTGTACGACATCGTGCACAAGGGGAGCGCCAGGTACTTCTTCGACAACTGGCGAAACGCCAAGCGAAAAGGGAGCCGGGAAGTCGGCGGCGGGACCATGGTGAGCCTGGCTATCCAAACCGCCGCGGTCGACGTTGCGACGTCCGGCGAGTTCTGCAATCCGCGGCGACGGATCGCGCATCTCCTGACCATGTATGGGTTCCTGGCCTACGTCATCACGACGGTCATCATGGTGTTCGGCTACCCGACGACGGCCAGCGCCACGCCCGCTATCCTGCCAATGCTGTGGTACATCGGCGCCCTGATGGTCTGTGTCGGCGGATACTGGTTCTGGTTCTTCATTCGAGTCGACGTCGCCGCCGAGGGCAATTCGCCATTCCGCGTCGTTCGCGCCGACCTGTTCATCCTCTCGCTGCTGGCAAGCGCGACGCTCGGCCTGATCTGGGCCTTGCTGCAGGCTGCTGACAGCAGGTGGACGACCGTGTTTCTCGCTTTGTACCTCATCGCCACGACCGTGCTCTTTGGATCCGTTCCTTGGTCCAAGTTTTCTCACATGTTCTTCAAGCCTGCGGCGGCCTTGCAGAAGCGCGTGGCGGAGGCGAACGAATCAAGAAGCAACCTGCCACGCCCAGCCGACAAGCCCGAAATTCTCGGCAGCGCCCGCCGGCTGCCCCGACACTACTAGCCGGCCCGCCATGCGCCGACTGACTTGGTTTTGATACGGGAGATAACGGAACATCATGCCGACATTCGTCTACATGACTCGCTGCGACGGCTGCGGACATTGCGTCGATATCTGCCCGTCCGACATCATGCACATCGATACGACCTATCGCCGCGCCTACAACATCGAACCCAACATGTGCTGGGAATGCTACTCCTGCGTAAAGGCCTGTCCGCAGAATGCGATTGACGTACGCGGCTATGCCGACTTCGCCCCCTTGGGCCACAGCGTTCGGGTGCTTCGCGAGGACGAGAAGGGCACGATTTCCTGGAAGATCAAGTTCCGGGACGGCCGCGAGAAGAATTTCGTCTCTCCGATCCGCACCACGCCATGGGGATCGATCAAGTCGCCGTCCGAATATGAGGCGCCGAGCCCTGCTGCTTTCAAGGCCCAGGAGCTCGCGCACGAGCCGGACGCACTCAACATCGATAAGCTGCCCGCATTGACTCCGGATAGACTCAAGCAAGGACTGGTCTGATGGGTCTGTTCTCGCGCAGGAAGACGATTTTCGTCGATTCGGACATCCTCGTCATCGGCGGCGGCATGGCCGGCTGCGGGGCCACCTATGAATCCCGCTACTGGGGACGCGACCTCAAGATCGTCTGTGTCGAGAAGGCGAATATCGAGCGCAGCGGCGCCGTCGCCCAGGGGCTCTATGCGATCAATTGCTACATGGGCATGCAGTGGAACGAGAACCAGCCCGAGGACCATGTCCGCTACGCCCGGAACGATCTCATGGGCCTGGTGCGCGAGGACCTCGGCTACGACATCGCCCGGCACGTCGACTCCACGGTGCACAAGTTCGAGGAGTGGGGCCTTCCCATCATGCGCGACCCGGCGACCGGGCGCTACCAGCGGGAAGGCAAGTGGCAGATCATGATCCACGGCGAGAGCTACAAGCCGATCGTCGCCGAGGCCGCCCGCAAGGCGGCCACCGAGGTCTACAACCGGATCATGGTCACCCACCTGCTGATGGACAAGACCAAGATCAACCGGGTTGCCGGGGCCGTCGGCTTCAACGTCCGCACCGGGGACTTCTACGTGTTCCGCGGCAAGGCCGTCATTGTCTGCGCCGGCGGCGCGTCGCACATCTTCAAGCCGCGCGCGGTCGGCGAGGGCATGGGGCGCACGTGGTACGCGCCCTGGAGCAGCGCTTCCGCCTACGCCTTGCCGATCCTGGCCGGCGCCAAGATGACCCAGATGGAGAACCGTATCGTCCTGACCCGCTTCAAGGACGGCTACGGCCCGGTCGGCGCCTACTTCCTGCACCTCAAGACCTATACCGAAAACGTATATGGCGAGGAGTACGAGTCCACCTGGTACGAGCACACCAAGAATCTGGTCGGGGATTACATCGACCGGCACCCGGTGCCGACCTGCCTGCGGAACCACGCCATTCTGGAGGAGGTCAAAGCCGGCCGCGGCCCGATCCGCATGGTGACCAAGGAAGCCTTCCAGGATCCGCACAAGGAGACCGTCGGCTGGGAGAACTTTCTCGGCATGACGATCGGGCAGGCGGTGGTCTGGGCCTCACAGAACATCGACCCCAAGCACATTAATCCCGAGCTCACGACCTCCGAACCCTACGTCATGGGCTCCCATGCCACCTGTTCCGGCGCCTGGGCGAGCGGGCCGGCGGACTACGCCCCGTCGGATTACCAGTGGGGCTACAACCGCATGATGACCGTCGACGGGCTGTTCGGCGCCGGCGACACCATCGGCGGCACCGCCCACAAGTTCTCCTCCGGCTCCTTCACCGAGGGCCGCATCGCCGGCAAGGCGGCGGTCAACTACGTGAACGACCTGGGCGGCGAGCGGCCGCAACTCAGCGAAGCCGAGTACGAAGATCTGAGAAAGGTCGTCTACCAGCCCTTGGAGACCTTCAGAGTCGGCCGCAATGAGATCGTCGCGGGAACCGTTTCGCCGAGCTACATCCTGCCGCTCCATGGTCTGCAGCGCCTCGAGAAGCTGATGGATGAGTACGTCGGCGGAATCGGCTCCCACTACACGACCAACGAATGGATGCTGAACCGGGCGCTCGAGCTGCTCGGCATGCTGAAGGAGGACCTCGACCATCTCGGTGCGGAGGACCTTCATCAGCTACAGCGGGCATGGGAGCTTCACCACCGGGTCCTCGCCTCGGAGTCCGTCACGCAGCACACCCTGTTCCGCCAGGAAACCCGCTGGCCGGGCTACTACTATCGGGCCGATCATCCGAAGCTCGACGATACCGATTGGCACTGCTTCACCCTCTCCCGCTACGACCGGCATTCCGGCACGTGGGAGATGGAGAAGGCTCCCGTCTACCACATCGTCGACTAGGGGCGGAGACCGGAGTAAAGCGAAACTCCCGACGCCTTGGGGGAATCCGGGAAGGCGCCTATTGTTGGTCGCGGACCCGATACCCGCTTTACCGAAATCGGCGCACTCTGATCATTCGGAGTCAGGCGAGGGTCCGCAGGTTCAGTTCCCGGGCTCGCAGCCACCGTTACCGCTGTTCGCTGGCGGTTCCCGTGTGACGACCTTGCGCCACTAGTACCAGCTATCGCAATAGCGTGAGTCGGGCCCCATCCTTCGACCTGCCTTCGCCGAAGCGAAGCCCGATGGCGCCATGGGGCTTCGCGCAGGCAGGCTCAGGATGAGGCCCTCATGCTGAGCCTGTCGAAGCCTCATGCTGAGCTTGTCGAAGCATGAGGGCCGGTGCCACGTAACACCCATTTGCGATTCCAGGTACTAGGGAAACCGCCTCGCGGGCGCTTGCTTCCCGGAGCTTCCACCCCCTCCTCCGAAGCGGCCGAATCGGACGTCGATGCTCCGCATGCACGAGAGGGAGCGGTGCACACCGGCGAAGCAGTTGGTTGCGGGTGATTTGGACCTACGAGGGTAGGTGATTGATTTCTCTGGGATTGGATTCCAGTGAAAAGGGGGGCCCTGTAACCTGTTGACGCTACGGGGCTTTCCGTCACAATTGGTTGCGGGCGCCCGCAGCCGCCGGAACCTACTGGGTGGGGTCCTTGCTTTGCTCTCGATAAGCTGCATCCAGCCGTTCGAAACCGCCACATGGCTGGTCAAGTCCTGTGCACCAACGAGCCCCTTGGCAACGCCCCGCTGAACGACGATCTAGAAAACATGGCGCAGAATGCTGCTCTGCCGGAATCAGCCATGCGACGCGCGCCCTGGACCGCGGCAAAGGCAGCATCGGCGCATCGTCGGCCTGGTGACCGGAGCCCGGTCCCGGCGTTCCTCGATATCCCTGGATGCACGGCCGATGTATGGATACCTGATGATCGGAACCCGCCCGCGAGGGTGCGCCGGGCGTCCGGCCTCAGAGACCCGGGAGCCCACTGAGACCAGTTGATGTTGTCTCTGCGCATCTGGTCGAGTAGGTTCGATGAAGCTGCAGTCCGCGCCCGATCCGCCCCGGCGGAGCCGGTGCAGACGCGCCGCCCACAGGCCCGGAGCCGGGCAAGACGAGGGATACTCGCGAGAATGCTCGAAGCTGCGCTGAGAGAGGGTGCTTGCCCTGAAAGTGCCGATCATCGGCCAATGCCGCGGGACGGTCGTGGCACCCTGCGTCTGCTGCTAGAGGAGGGCGGGCCGGGATTCTGCCAGTTTGCTCTCAACAACGTGTGCAACGCCCGCTGCGGATTCTGCGGCTTCGCGCTGGACAAGCTGCCGCGCAAGGATTGGCAGTACGTGGAGCGCGAGGGCGCCCTGGAGGCCATCGACATCCTCTATCGAAACGCGGTGCGCTACCTCGTGCTGACCGGCGGCGAGCCCATGCTGCACCCGAACATCGAGGAGATCGTGCAGCGCGCCAGCGGTCTGGGCATGAAGGTGATGCTGGTGACCAACGCCGGCCTGCTCAAGCCCCACCGCATCCGCGAGCTGGCTGCGGCGGGCCTCTCCAGCTTCATCATCTCCATAGACGCGGCCGACGCCGAGGCGCACGAGCAGAACCGGGGCTTGCCCGGCGTGTGCGAGCGCATCCGCAAGGCCAACGCCATCATCGACGATCTGCGCCTGCACTCCACTGCCTCGGTCACCATGAGCCGCCTGGTGGACTACGAGGCCTTGCCGGATTTTCTGAAGTCTCTGGGCTTCAAGGCGGTCACCTTCTCCTACCCCCTCACCGAGTTGCACTCCAACTTCCTGAGCTTCTCGGAATCTGACTTGGTGAACTACTCCGGCGCGGAGCTGCTCCAGGCTTTCCAGAAGGTCAAGGACGTCAAGAAGCGTATTCATGTGGTCAATCCGGCGTCCTCCCTGGAGGAGATGCAGCGCTACCTGCGCGGCGAGGAGCAGCGCTTCCCCTGCCTGGGCGGCTTTCAGTATTTCTACCTTGACTGGAACCTGGATCTGTGGCGCTGCCACAACTGGGACCGCCCGATGTGCCACATCAAGGACTTCGACGGTTCCCAGCGGGTCCGCGACGGCTGCACCAAGTGCATGATCGACTGCTACCGCGATTCCAGCGTCATGCAACACATTGGAACTTCGGTGCACGATGCCTATCAGGCTTTCAAGCGCGGCCGGCTGCGAGACGGCGCTGCGGCGCTGACTCGCAAGGGCAACCTGGGGTCCGTGCATTCGGTATTGGAGCAGCTGCCGTGGCTGCTGAAGTTTTGAACGGTCCGGGCAGACCGATAGGGCGCGCCGCATGAGCTGGAGCCTTGTCGAAGCAGTGCTGCTGGTTCCCGTGCTGGGGGGCGCGCTCTTCTATCTGGCTTCCCTGGTGACGGCCCTGATGTTCTTCCGCCGCGCAACGGCACACGCCGAGGCAGAGGCTCACACGCCGCCGGTCACCATCCTCAAGCCGATCTATGGCCTGGAGCGCGAGCTGGAGCGCAATCTCCGCAGCGCCTGCACGCAGGACTATCCGGACTATCAGGTGGTGCTCTCCGTGCAACGCCTGGACGATCCGGCTCTGCCGCTGTTGCGCCGTATGGAGAGGGACTACGGCTCGCGGCGGGTAACGGTGGTTGCGGCGCAGAGCGAGCCGGTGGTGAACGGGAAGGTGCAAAACCTTCAGAACGCGCTGTCTGCTGCCCGGCACGAGGTTCTCGTAATCAGCGACAGCGACGTGTTCACGCCTCCCGGTTACCTCAAGTCCATCGTCGCGCCGCTTCGGGACCCCGAGATGGGTTACGCCTGTACGCTCTACAAGGGAGCCGACGCCCGCTCCTGGTACGAGCAGCTCGAGCTGCTCACCTACAACGCCGACTTCGTTCCCAGCAGCGTGTTCGCCTACCAGACCGGCGCCAGCGGCTTGTGCCTGGGGGCCTCCGTCGCCCTGCACCGGCGCACCCTCGAGGCGGTAGGCGGCTTGGAGTCGCTGGCCGACTACCTTGTCGAGGACTACGAGCTGGGCCGGCGCATCCTGCAACGCGGCCAGCGCATGGTGCTGGTGCCCTATTTCGTGGATCTCACCGTTGACCTCAATGGGCCGGCAAGCTGGTGGCGTCACCAGGTCTACTGGGACCAGAACACCCGAGCGGCCCGCCCGGCAGGCTTCGTCGCCTCGGTGCTGACCCGTGCCCTGCCTTTTGCCCTGCTCTACGCCGCCCTGCGTCTCTTCGATCCTCTGGGGCTCGCCGTCCTTGCGGCGACCCTGGCGGTGCGCCTTGGCACTGCAGCGGGAACGGCCGCGCTGTTCGGAGACAGCGCGGGACTCCGTGCCCTGTGGCTGCTGCCGCTGCGCGACGCGGCGGGCTTGGTGTTTTGGTGCCTGGCGCTGGGCAAGCGCAGGTTCGTGTGGCGCGACCACGAATTCGAGCTTACCCGCGATGGCCGCATCGTGCCCCGCCCTGCATGAGAGCGCTCATCGTCACAGCCGATGACTTCGGCCTCGATCCCGCGATCAACGAGGCGGTGGAACTGGCCCACCGCGACGGCGTCCTAAGCGCGGCCAGCCTCATGGTGGCCGGCGCCGCTTGCGCCGACGCCGTGGAGCGGGCCCGCCGAATGCAGGGTCTGCGAGTCGGATTGCATGTGGTCGTGGTAGATGGGCGCCCGCTGCTGCCGCCGGACCAGGTGCCGGCGCTGGTGGGCGATGACGGGTGCTTTCGCCGCGATCTAGTGGCAAGCGGACTGCGCTACTTCGCCAGCCCGGCGGCGCGGCGCCAATTGAGGGCGGAGATCGCGGCACAGTTCGAGGCCTTTCGGGCCACCGGCCTGCCCCTCGATCACGTCAATGCCCACAATCACATGCACGTCCATCCGACGGTCTTCGCCATCATCGTGCAGGTGGCGCGGCGCTTCGGCTGCCCGCCTGTCCGCATCCCCTACGAGCCGCCCTTGGTCTCCTGGCGTGCGGCGCGTCGGGACCTTCCCCTACGCCTCGGCGCCACCCTGGGGCTGCTGCCCTGGCTCGCCCTCATGCGCCTGCGCTTGCGTTTCGCGCGCCTGCGCGCCAACGACCGGGTGTTCGGCCTCTTCGATTCCGGCGGCATGGACGAGCAGCTTCTGCTGCGCCTGATCGATCGGCTGCCCGAGGGGGTGAGCGAGATCTACCTGCATCCCACGGCCTACTGCTCCGCAGCGGTGGATCGGGAGATGCCCGGTTACCGGGGAGAGGCCGAATTCCACGCTCTGCTAAGCCCGCAGGTGCGCGAGATCCTGGCCAGCCGCTCGGTGCGGCTGGGCGGGTTCACCGACCTGCTGGCGGCGGCCTGAGTGGAGAAGGTCGGCGTGCACGCCCTGCATCTCAAACGCGTCACATGGATCGCCTTTCTGGCAGGCCTCGCGGCGTTCGTCCTGTTGGTCGGCTACCACGGCCTAGGAGAGGTGGCCGCAGCGCTGGCCGTGGCCGGCTGGGGCTTGCCGCTGATCGCCGCCGCCCACATCGTGCCCATGGGCGCCGAGGCGTTGGGCTGGCGCTACCTCATCGACCCTGCCCACCGGCCGGGGTTTCGCACCATGCTATGGGGACGCTGGATCGGCGAGGCGGTCGACAACCTGTTGCCGGTGGCGCAGGTCGGCGGTGACCTCGTCCGAATCCGGCTGTTTAGGACACTCGGCATGCCTGCAGCGGTGGTGGCTGCCAGCCTTGTAGCCGATATCACCCTCACGGTCGTTACCCTGATCGGGTTCACGCTGTTCGGCCTCGTCCTGCTGGCTGCCTACGTCACGGGCGACGGGCCCCTGTTGCTGCTGGCCCTGGTGATCCCGGTCAGCGCGCTCCTGATCGGCGGCTTCTATCTGGTCCAGCAGCGCGGCCTCTTCGGGGGAGTGACGCGGCTGCTGCAGCGCGTCGTGGGCCCTCTCGACGCGAGGCTGGTGGACGGCGCCGAGGCCCTGGATCGGGAGAACCGACGCATCTACGCTCGGCGCAAGGACGTCCTGCGCAGCGCCTTTTGGCTGTCCGCTGCATGGGTGCTGGGCACTTTCGAGGTATGGCTGGCCCTCTGGCTGTTGGGCTATCCCGTGTCCCTGCTGGAGGCTCTCCTCATCGAGAGCCTGGTGCAGGCTGTGCGCACCGCGGCCTTCCTGATCCCGGGCGCCCTCGGAGTCCAGGAAGGCGGCTTCCTGGCTCTCGGGATGCTGCTGTCCTTGCCTCCCGAGGCCGCGCTGGCGCTGGCGCTGACACGGCGTGTGCGAGAGCTGGCTTTCGGCATTCCCGGCATCCTCGCCTGGCAATGGTGCGAGGCCCGCAGGCTGTGGCGCTGGGGCCGCGGCAGCCGCGCGCCGGCCGCCGATGCCGCCCGAACCGTACCGGAGAAAGCCGCTAAGCTAGTAGAAGGACGTTCGACACCATGAACGACGTGAAAGCCAAGCCCGTAGCCGAGACCGTGGTGCCCCCGGCACGCATAGACTTCACTGCCGAGGACCGGCAGTGGATTGCCGACCGCATCCAGGAAGTGCTGGCCGGCGGCCGTCTGACCCTCGGGCCGTTCGGCGAGCAGTTCGAACAGCGCTTCGCAGACTATGTGAGTGCCAGGCACGCGGTGGCCGTGAGCAGCGGCACCTCGGCACTCGAGATCATCTTTCGCGCCCTGGGCATCGAAGGCCGGGACGTACTGGTGCCGGCCAACACCAATTACGCCACGGTGGCGCCGGTACTGCGCGCCGGCGGGCGTCCGGTGCTGATGGACAGCGATCCGGACTCGCTCGGCACGTCGCCGGAAGAGCTGGAGCGGTGCCTCACGCCCGGTACTGCTGGAGCGGTGGTGGTGCATATCGGCGGTCTCCTGTCGCGCCGCATGGCCGAGCTTCGAGACGTCGCCGACCGCCGTGGCCTGTGGCTGGTCGAGGACGCGGCGCACGCTCACGGCTCGTTCCACAACGGCAAGGCCGCGGGCACCTTCGGCATCGCCGGCGCTTTCAGCTTCTACCCCACGAAGGTCATGACGAGCGGGGAAGGCGGCATGATCGTCACAGACGACGACAAGGTCGCCGAGGAGGCGCGCATCTATCGCGACCAGGGCAAGGCCGGCTTTACCCAGAACTTTCACGTGCGCCATGGCTACAACTGGCGCCTGTCGGAGCCGCACGCGGTGATCGGGCTGCGGCATCTGGAGCGCCTGCCGGAGATGCTGGAGTCCCGGCGTCGCGCGGCCGCCGTCTACGACGATGCCTTCGCGGATTCCGATCTGGTCGAGCCCTTGCGGGTCCCCAAGGGTGGCGTATGCAACTATTACAAGTATATCGTAATGCCCCGGCGGCCGATCGATCGACTGGCCGTAAAGCAGAAGTTGCGCGAGGTCTATGGCGTGATCCTGGGCGGAGAGGTGTACGAGGAGCCCATCCAGCGCCAGCCGGTGTTCAGGGAACTGGTGACGCGGCCCCTGCCGCTGTCCGAGGATATCTGTGCGCGGCACCTGTGTTTGCCGATGTTCTCCGGACTTACTGAGGCCCAGGTCGCGCAGGTGATCAACGCCGTCAACGAGGTGCTGCGGAGCGCTTGACCCAGCCGAGCCAGGAGGGCATTAGGCAGGGTGGAGAGCCGTCGGCATCGGAACGTCAGGGTGAGGAGACATGGCAGCGACGTATGAATGGATCGTTGTCGGCGGCGGCATCGCGGGCATCGCCATTGCCGAAATCCTGACTCGCGAGGGCCATTCGGTGCTGCTCCTGGAGCAAGGCGAGCAACTGGCTGGCGAGGCCTCAGGCGACCTGCACGAGTGGATTCACACCGGCTGTCTCTACACGCTGGTCCCGGACCGGCTCATCACCATGAAGTACCTGCTGGGCGCGATCGATGACCTTCTGGAATACTACGGGTGCTTTCCGCGCGTGAATGCCCTGCCCACCGAGCAGGGCCTCGCCCTTGGCGATCAGGGCTGGTTCGAGCCCAACTATATCCGCTTCCGCTATCGCAACCGCCGCTTCAATCCCCTTTGGACCGCCTGCACGGCGCGCTCGCGCTTCCTCATTGAGCGCATCGCCCGGCATGATTGGCGGCGGCGGCGGGCCGGCATCGTCGACGAGTTCAAGGAGGGGCGCAGGCCCGCCATCTGGGCAATGTTCCGCGAGCAGCTGACCGATCGGCAGCGCTTCCTCGAGGTCGAAAGCACCGACTTCACGGTCAACAGCCGCATGCTGCTGCAGGATCTCCTGGCCGCGGCCCTCGGCAACGGCCTGCAGGTGCGCACCGGACAGCGGGTGCGGGAGATCCGCGATGCCTTCAGCGAAAAGCTGGTCGTCGCCGAGGGCGCGAGCTTCCGCGGCAAGCGCGTGGTGCTTTGCGCCGGCAAGTCGATCGCCGATCTCGTGAAGGTGAAGGTCACGAAGTCCTATGCGCCCATGGCGGTGATCGGCGGGCTGTCTCCCACGGCACGCTCCTTCGTCGAGCTGGACCTCAAGGTAAGGAACTGCATCAATCTGCTTGTGAAGGGCGGCGGGCTCGGTCTCGCCGGCGGCATCTCGCTGAAACGGCTGTCGGATTGCGACGGCTATCTGGACGATGTGCTCCGACGGCTCCGGGCCTATGAGCCCTCGCTGGTCGTGCTGGGGCGCTACCCGGGGGTCAAGAGCGAGATCACCTTCCCGAATCAGGACCGCAACTACCTGTTCCACATCGTGCCCTGCGGCGACGATCTGTGGGCGACGATCCCGGGCAAGTTCACCCTCGGGTTCAGCCTGGCGCCTGAGTTCTACCGGCGAATCTACCATCGCAATCCCCGACGGGTCTTCGACCCGTCGGGAGACGTGCGCCGCGCGGCCGGGTTGATTGCCGAAGTGCGCTGGCGCGCCGTAGCCGACGAGGCGCTGCGCAGCGGCAAGGCCGACAGGCCCGAAGATGTCACCGAGGCACCCGAAGCGGCCTCCGAGCTGGCGCGCTAGTGAGCCTGCATGGCCGACAGGGAGATTTTCGGGTGCAAAGATGGTAGGGTTGTTGTACCTCACTTAGTGCAATTCGATCCGACAGCCGCCATGCGATGCGGCGACACGAAACGGCCCCAGCGGAGACGAGAATGACTTCCATGCTCAAGACCTTATTCCTGAATCCGCCATCCATCGAAGGTTTCGACGGGGGGGCCGGATCCCGCTACCAGGCCAAGCGCGAGATCCGCTCGTTCTGGTATCCGACGTGGCTGGCCCAGCCCGCCGCCCTGGTTCCCGGCAGCCGCCTGATCGACGCCCCGGCGCGGGGACTCTCCCTCGACGACGTGCTGCCAATAGCCAAGGACTATGAACTGGCGGTGTTGCACACGAGCACGCCTTCCTTCGGCTATGACGTTCAGGTGGCCGAGGCTCTGAAGGAGGCAAATCCGAAGCTCCTGCTGGGCTTCGTCGGCGCCCACGTGGCCGTGGCGCCGGAGGCCTCGCTCGGTGCCTCGAAGGCCATCGATTTCGTTGCTCGCGCCGAGTTCGACTTCACCATCAAAGAGGTCGCCGAGGGCCGGCCGTTCGAGGACATCGAAGGACTCAGCTACCGCCGCAACGGCGAGATCGTGCACAACGCCGAGCGGCCGATCCTGCACGACATGGATCGCCTTCCCTACGTGGTAGACGTCTACAAGCGCGACCTGGTAATCGACGATTACTTCATCGGCTATCTGCGTCATCCTTACGTCTCGGTCTACACGGGGCGCGGCTGCAAGTCGCGCTGCACCTTCTGCCTCTGGCCGCAAACCATCGGTGGGCACAGGTACCGTACGCGCAGCCCCGAGCACGTCGTGGAAGAGATGCGGCGTGCCAAGGAGTATTTCCCCGAGGTCAAGGAGTTCTTCTTCGACGACGATACCTTCACCGACGATACCACGCGCGCCGAAGAAATTGCCCGAGGCATGGGCGAACTGGGCATTCCCTGGTCCTGCAACGCCAAGGCCAACGTCCCTTACGAAACTCTGAAGGTTCTCAAGGATCACGGCCTGCGGCTGTTCGTAGTGGGCTATGAGTCCGGAAACCGGGAGATTCTGGTCAACATCAAAAAGGGCGTGCGCCTGGATCATGCCCGACAGTTCACCGAGAACTGCCACAAGCTGGGAATCACCATTCACGGGACCTTCATCGTCGGCTTGCCCGGCGAGACCAAGGATACAATCCGCGAGACCATCAAGTTCGCCCAGGAGATGAACCCCCACACCATCCAGGTCTCCCTGGCCGCGACCTACCCTGGGACATTCCTCTACCGGCAGGCCGAGGAGAACGGCTGGCTGCGGCAGAACAGCGGCGGGCTGGTGGGACACTCGGGCGTGCAGGTAAGCGCGCTGACCTATCCTCACCTCTCCCACGAGGAAATTTTCGAGGCCGTTTCCGAGTTCTACAGGCGCTTCTATTTCCGCCCCCGCAAGCTCGTGGAGATGACCGGCGAGATGTTCTCCAGCGCCGACATGTTCAAGCGGCGCGCACGCGAGGGGACCGAGTTCTTCCGCTTCCTGCTGTCGCGCGAGAACCGCGGCGAGACGGCGCCTGCCCGTCAACCGGCGGCCGGCAGCTGAATACAGGAGAGGCTCGAGCGGCCGCGCGCCTGGCATTCGAAGCCGGCAGCTGGAGATCCATCGCCCATTGCCGAGACCGCTTCGGCGTCCAATGATTCGACCGCAGCGGCGCGGCCGGTTCCGCCCGCGCCGCGAAGCAAGCCCCTGCCCCCCGATCCTGCGACCCGCCCAAGCACAGCGATTGCCCGGATCGAGGCAGAACCGGCCCGAATGAAGGACACGCCATTTCGATTGGGGGGCAAGAGTCTGCACGCGAAGCTGCTCAATCCGCCGCCGATCGATCGGCGGCGCAAGGGCAACAATCGGCAATACTCGAGGCGAGAAGGGAACGAAGCCTGGCTGTCCTGCCGGCGGCCGTGCTCGGCAGCGCCCTCAGCGCCGCGACCCCGCCACGATATGCCGGCCAGGGCCTCTCGAACGCGACGCCCCGCTATCCCTATTTCGCGCGGCAGTGGGGTCAGGAAGGCCGCGTCGTGCTTCGGGTGAAGGTCACGGCTGGTTGCCAGGCTGCTGTTGTCCGACTGCAGGAAACGAGCGGTTGCCGCCTGCTCGACAAGGCCGCCATTGAGGCCATAAGAAAGTGGCGTTTCCTTCCCGCCAGCCCCGCCGGCGGTCCGGTCGCCGGCTCCGTGGACATTCCAGTCTCATTCAAGCTGACGGACTGACGAGGTGCTGCGAATGGCTGACGACGGCGACATGTATCGCATTCTGCTCGAACATCTGCACGACCCGAGCAGCAGCTTCAGCATCGGCTCGTTCGGGGCCATCGCGGAGTTCCATCGTGATCCCGACGAGCCCCTCACCTCGCACGACCCGGAACGACTGACGATCGTCACGGCCCGGGGTGCGCTTCGTATAAATCAGGTGGAAGGGGTGGTTCCGCTGGCCTATGAGACGCTCAGCGGTCGAGCTGAACGCTGGCAGCAGGGCGTCGTATTCTGCCTTCCCGAACCCCGGGCCGAGTCACGTCGGCGCTCGACGCTGACCGAGCTCGGTCTGGACCGTAGCGCCATCCGGGCCGAGGACCGCGACGCCGTCCTGTTCGACATGGGCCTCTGCGCACGCAACGTGGATTTCTGCATCCGGACCAGCGACCCGGCGTTGCTCGTACTGTTGCGGCAGCACGCCGGTCGGTCCCTGCTCTCGCCGCCAAACCGCGCGTTGGGCGCGATTGTCGAGGCCAGCCCCCATCGCATCGCGATCTCCAGCCTCGGCCGCGCCGAGGTCTATCAGGCCATCGGCAAGGACAGGACCCCCGAAGGCCCGCACACCCACGTGCTGCCCAAGTTCCTCAAAAGCGGCCGGACCCATTCGGCGAATATCCCGGTACCGCAGGACACTCTGCCGTGTCTGAGCTTGCACCCGGCCAACCCCCTGTTCGACGGGCTGGGCCGCGACAGACCCTTTGACCGCCGCGCCTTCGCGAGGTTTCAATCCCTTCTCGAACGCTGGGGCCTGCCGGAACACTGCGCCGAAAAAGCGCGGGTACTAAACGCAATGGATCAAGGTGAGATGCCTGCTTTCTATGATTGCCCAGAGACACGCTTGGGTCGTACGGCCCTACGTATTGCGCTTAGGCAGGCCTTCCAAGGGGATGACGTCAGCCCCGTCGTGACCGCATGGCGTCGAACTTTCGAACCGCCGCAACACCGAGATCCAATGCGTGCGCCCAAGATATGACCCCGCTCGACTCAGCCGTTCAGTGGATGGCTTGTGTCCCCTTGCCTTCGATCCATTGCCTTCCGGTTAAGGCGTGATTTGAACCCCAGGTGAGACGCCTACCGACATTCCTGCCGTCACGCCGTGCCGCTTTAGGCCTATGCGACGACCTGCGAGGCGATGCTGCCCTCCAGCGGCCCGCCGGCCCGCCTGCGCTCGAAGGTGTCGTCGCGCCACTGCGGAAGCTTCCGGACGTGATCGTAGGATAGCCCCGCCGCCATCAGGCGGAAGGCGATCTCGGCGAGATCTTCGGCCGTGGGCTCGCCGATGCCGCGACTCGACCCGGCCGGAAGGGCACTGTCGACGGCAGCCGCCGCGCTCTTGGCAGCGTCCCGCGCGATCTCGGCCTTCATGGCGCCGGCCAGGATATCCAGAAGGTGGAGATAGATCGGCGGATAGCACCGATCCGCGCAGGCCCTTGCGCAGGCCGCGCGAAGCGGCGGAAGCCAGCGTCTCGGGTAGGCGGCGAGAAAGCGCCTTGCTTCAGCGGCCAGCGCCAGGCCCTCCATCGAATCGTCCGCCTCGAAGGCACGATGGGCCCTGGCGAACAACTCGCCGACGAAGGCCAGATTGGCGTCGACATGGTCGGCAAGCGATCCCGCCCGGGCACCGCCGCTCAGGCCAAATCGCGCGAACCACTGCCGCATTTCATACTCGCTCCCGCCCTGCACCGCGCCGTCGAGATATACCGCGGTACTGAGATGCACCGGCGCGGGTGGCGTGAGGAACAGACCTGAGTAGACCTGCAGAATCCGCAACGGATCCTCGATAGACGCCATCTCGCCGCTGACGGCGGCGAGCGCCTCTTCCACCGGATAACCCAGCCCGCTGGCCATCTCCGCCAGGTCTTGCGGCAGAAGCCCGATGAAGGCCCGCTGAACCGGCAACCCTATCGGCGGCCCGAAGGCGCGCGCCATAGTAAGGAAAAAATCGGCGCGCAGATCGTTGTGCCGGGCGAAGGGGGCCATCGACCCTACTCCAGCGAGCCGGTACCTCGTGCGATCATCTCCGGTGGCGCCATTCGCTGAACCAGAAAACAGTGTTCGCCAGGAAGATGCCGACCAGCAGCAGCACCCACTCTGTAAGCGAAGGCGCGTAACTGAGAAGATCTGGCGCCCAGCTTCCCTTGAAGAGCGGCACCATCTGTCCACCGATGATGAACTCGTAGCGGGACACCAGTAGAGCCGCCATGACCAGCAGCGACGCCACGATCTGCAGCACCGGATTGCGGCGCAGGCCCGCGACCGCCATCAGCACGAAAGGCAGGACGATCCCTCCCCACAGAGCCAGGTGGAACAAAGGCGATGCGACGAGGTGTTCCCAGATCTGCAGGCCCTCCGCATTGCTCCATAGGCCGGTAACCGCCCGCCCGCCATGGAACAGGAAGTGGAGAGCGATCGACACCGCGAACCAAATGCCGAGCGTCCCTGCAAAGAGCGAGCGGACCTCGGCAGGCAATCTCTTCGCTTCGAAACCGTAGGCGAAGTAGGTGAAAAAGATGGTGAAGGCGAAGGCACCCATTAGCGACTCGATCAGGAAGGTGACCGGGATCTCGCCGCCGAACCAGAACGGCCGCATCGCCATCATGCCGTAGACCGAGCCAGCGACGAGAGCGATCGCCACGGCCAGCATCCCTGCGATCAGCGCCAGAGGTCGCGCCGCTGCCGCTACGGGGTCGCCCCGACGGATCTTGTCGATGTTCAGCAGCAGCAACAGAAGCACCACCGCATAGGCGGCGACAAGCAACACCTTCCAGAACAACGGTGAAGCGGTTTGCAGATTGAAGGGAACCGCATAGAGCGCCCTGAAGGGGTAACCGAGCTCGAGAAATAGGACGGCAACGCCGCCGACCAGTCCCGACAGGGCGAGCCAGATGCAGCGCCGGGCAACTGGATCGAAGGCCCTGACGCCGAAGACCAGCGAGAAGCTGGCGATCATCGTGAGCCCTGTGGAGGTCAATAGGAAATAGTCGTAGACGATGATGGGCAGACCCCAGACGACGCCCACGCTGTTGGTATTGTAGGCGGCGTGTCCGCTCTGGGTAAGGTTGTAGAAGACAAAGCCGGCGGTCAGAACCAGTCCGGCCAAGGCGCCCAGCATGACCAGCTTCGGGCCGAAGAGGCCGGAGCCGGACTCGGAGTATGTAGTGGTGCTCATCTCGCGCCCTCGCTTCTCACGATTTTCTCGCCGACCGCGAGCCCGGAACGACCGGGCTGCCGCCGCCGCTGAGGTAGTAGACCTTCGGCTTGTTGCCCGTCTCCTCCTTGAGACGAACCCCTCCCTTGTCCGCGATCAGCTGGTTGACCCTGCTCTCGGGATTGTCGAGATCGCCAAAGAACCGCGCCTTGGGGGCGCAGACGCGCACGCAGGCGGGGGTGAACTCCTTGGTCTCCGGGTTGTCTTCGTCGAGATCGGCCACGCCATCAGGCGCCTGGCTGATCTTGTGGTAGCAGAAGGTGCACTTGGAAACGACGCCCTTGGGCTGGATGCCGATTCCCTTGGTGCGATCCTCGACCGCGTCCGGCATCTTGTAGGGTGGGTTCCAGCTGCGCTGGCCGTCGCCGGGAAACACCTCCCGGATGTCGGGCTCAATCAGCGGCTTCTCGTCCATGTAGAAGCGCACGCCATAGGGACAGGCGATCATGCAGTACTTGCAGCCGATACACTTGTCCCAGTCGACCAGCACAACGCCGTCATCGGTCTGGTAGGTGGCCTTGGTCGGGCAGACGCTGACGCAGGACGGATTCTCGCACTGCATGCAGGGCCTCGGCAGCCAGGAGAGAGAGACGTTGGGATAGGTCCCCTCCTGATAAAACAACACATCCTGCCAGTTCTCGCCCGGCAGCCTGTTGTTCTCCATCGAGCAGGCCGTGGTGCAGGCCTGGCATCCGGTGCAGGTCTCTAGATCGATGACCATTCCCCACTTGGGCATTGGACGTCCTCCGGATCAGGCGCGTTCGACCGCGACTTTGGTGGTGTAGTAGTTGCACTGGCCGCTCAGCCGATCGGACTGATTGACGGTCACTTCGCCGCTGTGTCCCGGGCCGCGGTCCTTGGCCCAGCGGCCGTGCGCCCAGTGGCCGTGCTCCATCGGAAGCACCAGGGTATCGGGACGGACACCCTCGAAGTACCGGCAGTAGGCCTCGATAGTGCCCACGTCGGACTTGACGCGGACCCTGTCACCGTCCGCGATGCCGCGCTCTCGGGCGGTGACCGGATTGATCTCCAGGTACACCGTATTGCGGCCGCCCATCACCGGCTGGAGCTGCGCGATGGCGATCGGCAGGTTGCCGCCGCGGCCTTCCGCATGGAGGGCCACCTTCGGCGACACCAGGTAGAGATCACCGCCGCCGGGATGATCCGGTTCCTCCCAGATCGGGAACATCAGGTTGTGGCGATCGCGGCCGGTCTTCCCGGCGATCCAATCCGAGTTCGCCTCCAGTAAGCCTGACCGGATCTCGAACTTGCCTGACGGCGTTTTGAGGAGCGTTGCCTTCACTTCGTCAGGCGTCATCTCGCGGCCGTAAGCGCGCCCGTCCCATTCATAGAAGGCGCCATCGCGCTGCTGCCAGAGATACGGCTTCTTGTACCAGACGCCTTTTTCGGCCCAGGACTCGAAGCTGTTCACGCCGTTGTCGCCAGGGTCTGACTCGAAGCCCTTGGCGAGGTGGCGGATGACGTTTTCGCTACTGTCGAGGGCCTTGTAGTACTCTCCCATGGGGCCGTTGATCCGCTTGCCGAGCTCGATCAGCGTGTCGCCGTAGTACTTGGTATCGTAGAGCGGCTTCACTGCCGGCATGCGCAACTGCGCCATGGGCCAGCCCTGGAAGGGATAGGTCGGCGCATCCTGCATTCGCTCCAGGTAGGTATGGTCAGGCAGGACGATGTCCGCGAACGCCGCCGACTCGCTCGGGAAGGGAGACGTCTCAATCAGGAAGACGTCCTTCAGCGCCTCCTCCCAGACCTGGCCGTTCGGAGCGGTCCAGATCGGGTTGGTGAGGTAGAGCATGACCGTGTCGAGCTTGTAGGGCTTGCCCGCCAGATGATTGGGGCCGACCTCCTGCAGCATGTTGTTGGCCAGAAGATAGCCGTCGGCGTGGCCCTTGAGGTCGATGCGCGGCTGCGATTTCCAGGCGCCGTTCCGTGCCCAGTCGTCCTTGTAGTCGTCGGCGTCGACCGGCATCGACCCGTAGGAGGGACCCATCTGATACATCAGGCCGCCCTTGGCGAAGAGCGATCCGACCAGGGCATTCAGCGTGTGGATCGCCATGCCGTTAAAGACACCATTGGAGTGGGCATGCGCGCCACGCTCGAAGAGAGCGATCGCCGGACGGGTGGTACCGAACTCCCTGGCTACCTGGCGGATCGTCGCGGCTGGAATGGTGGTGACTTCCTCGGCCCACTCCGGTGTGCGGTCCTTCACCTCGATATTCCACCAGTCCACCAGACCGGTAACCCACTTCTCCTGGAACTGGAAGCTCGATACCGTCACACCGCTCCGGAAGCGGTTCGTGCCGTCGGAAAAGTCGCCGACGAAAGCGCGGTCCCACAGACCTTCCGTCAGGATGACGTGCGCGATCGCCAGCGCCAGCGCACCGTCGGTCCCCGGCTTGATGAGCAGCCCGCGGTCGGATGCCGCCAGCGTCGTGTTGACATGCACGTCAATGGCGGTAACCCGCGTCTTCGGCGTCTTGCGGCCGCGGATATAGCCCCAGACCTGCATGTTGTTGTTGTAGGGGCGGAAGGCCTCGAGGAAGCCCGCGCCAAACATCAGGAGGTAGTTGGCGTTGGCATAATCATAGGCGCTGTAGGAGCCGTTGCCGTCGGTGAACTGTTTCGACTTCACCGAGCCGTCGGAGCACATCGAGGAATGGCCGATAGCGACGTTCGGCGAACCGTAGAGCTCGCCGAAGGTGCCCTGGAGCCCGGCGCAGGAGGCGCCCCACCCACGTCCATAGAGCAGGGCGAAGCGGTGCGACTCGCCACGGTCGCGCAGGTCGTTCAGCCGCCCCGCCACCATGTCCAGCGCCTCGTCCCAGGAGATCGGGACGAACTGCGGGTCCTCGTTGCGACCCTTGTTCGGGTTGGTCCGCCGCATCGGTCCCTTGAAGCGGTCCGGGTCGTAGAGAATATAGGCGCCAAGTGGACCCTTGGGGCAGAGCTTGCCGTTGGAGATCGGATGATCGGCCGTTCCGTAGATGGCGTGGACGCGGTCGTTGGTCACGTAGACGTCGATGCCGCAGCGTGCCGGGCACTGATGGCAGATGTTCTTGACGACCTTGGTCTCGCCGCTGGCCAGCAGGCTCTGCGCCTCCGCCTCGGAGAGCGGCGACAGGCCCGAGGGGCCGATAATGCCCGCCACCGCGCCACTCGCGGCCGAGGCTTTCAGGAATCGCCGCCTGTTCGTTGAAAGGCTCTCGGAAATACCCATTCCACTTCCTCCCAAGACGCGACATCGCGTCGTCGTTTCCCTCAAGGCTTCAGGCACTCTCCCCGCTCCGGGGAAGGCCGGCGCAGGAGTTGAAAGGCCTCCCGCGCCAGGTCCGCGCTGCTTCGGCAAGGCGGGCAGATCGTTTCGCCGCCCTGCGGCGTGAAGTCGGCGCCGCAGGTCCGGCAGGTTTCTCTTGGCGCGCGGCGCAGGACGACGTCCTCCTGGAAGCGGCCGTGTCCGGCGGCGGCGAACCTGATCGCATCCGACGGGCAGGCGCTTTCGCAGGCCCCGCAGGACGTACAGACCGCGGGATGAAAAACGACCGCGCTCGCACCGTCGCCGGATGAGTCGGAGAGGGCCTCGGTCGGACAGGCCGCCACGCAGACCCGGCTGTCGCGGCAGGCATCGGAAATGGCGACGGCGGGGTAGTGCTGGGCAGAAATTGGCATTCCACCTGCGTCCGCGATCCCCGCGATCGCCTCGTGGCGCCGGCGCAGCGCCCGCGCGTCGACCTTGCGGACACCGCCTGCCTCGATCCGCTCTTGCGGATTGCCCTCAGGTCGGACCAGCGAGCGGAAGAGCCGTCGCCGCGCCGAACCTATCCCGCCCAGGCTCTCAGGCAGCGTACGCGCCGTGTCTTTGGGCAGCGGCAGCTCGACGACGTGCACCCGGCGCGCCCCGAAATCGGCGAGGATCGAGTTCGCCTCGTCGACCTGCGCGGACCACGGCCTGCCGCCGCCTCCGGCCGGGCAGTCTTGGCACCAGCCGCGATCAACGATCGTCACGCTCTGCCGCGCGCACCGGACGGCGCTTAAAAGTGAGGCGGTGGACAGTCCCCCGAGGCAGGAAACCACGCCCGCGCCGGAGACGCGGCGGAGCGGATCGACGCGGCCACACTCGTACGTTGGGGCGGTGCCCTTCGCGATGGCGAAATCCTCGACCGCGATGGCTTCCGAGGGACAAACCGCCGCGCAGTGCCCGCAGGCAAGACAACGGCCGGAGTCGAGGCCTATGCTGTTGTCGCTTAGGGAGATGGCCCCGGTCGGACAGCGGTCACGGCAAAGGGTACAACCGACCAAGGGCGACGCCAGGGCGATGCATGATTCTTTATCTATGTGTACCCGCATTGCCTGCTTCACGCGGCGGCACTCCCGATCCCGCCATTACCGCCTTGTTTCCAGCGATCTTCAGCGAGAAAGACCTACCCATTATTGTGGATGTTGGGCTGGACGGGCCTCCCTCGGCATTGATCTGAATCAACCATCAAGACTGCCGCGGGCCCGGCCTCGGACTGTCGCAGCTAAGCCAATAGGAACTGGATCTGCCGACGTCAGACGCCCGTTCAACCGCCAGCGAACTGCTCGTAGGCCCGCAGGGCATCGGCGCCGTAGACCGCGGCCGGGCCGCCACCCATGTACAACGCGAGCGCAACCGTTTCAGCGACCTCCTCGCGGCTGGCGCCATGCTGGTGCGCCATTTTCGTATGGTAGGCGACGCAGCCGTCGCAGTGCACGGCGATGCCGATGGCCAGCGCCATCAGCTCCTTGGTCTTCGGTCTTCGAATCGAGGGCGTAGCTGGCGGTCGCGGCAGCCGAAAGCGCGCCGAAGGCCTTCATCGCCTCTGGCGAGCCCTCGCGGATCAGGCCGATGCCGTTCATCAAATCGTCGACGATCTGCTTGAAATCCTTTGCCATGTCAGTCTCCTCGGCGCAGTCAGTTCAGTGTTTCGAGCGCCAGCGCGATACCCTGGCCGCCGCCGATGCAGAGCGTCACGACGCCGCGCTGTAGCCCGTCGCGCCTCATCGAGTGCAGCAGCCGCGTGGTCAGGATAGCGCCCGTCGCGCCGATCGGATGGCCGTGGGCGATGGCGCCGCCTTCGACGTTGACGATGTCCTCCGGCAAGCCGAGTTCCCGCGATACGGCCAGGGCGATCGCGGCGAAAGCCTCGTTGATCTCCACCCGGTCGAGGTCGTCCAGCCTGTAGGGCTCGACGGCAAGGCGGGCGACGCCGTCGTGCCACAGCGCCAGGCGCGGCGGCGCCGCGCCGGCCACCAGCAGGTAGAGCCGCAAGTGGAACTTGCGACCGTTCAGCAGCATCGGCTCGGCGATGTAGCGCTGGGCCAGCCAACCTGGCTCGCCTGGCAGATCGTTCAATTGGTCGATCTGACGAACACCCTGGCCGCCCTACAGAGCCGCCGGCTTGAGAATCCAGACATTGCACTGCCGCTCCCGGCTTGACGATGACCATTGAGGCCAGAACACCCGGCCAGAGCCGGAAGGGCCAGACCAAGAGAAACCGGTCGGAGTTCCGAAGCGGCAACTTTCGGGGAGCCTGGCGGCACAAAACAATGGGCTGATGCCGTGGGACCAGGTTCTCGGCCTCGACTCGGGCGCGTGACCCGACGCCCTACAAGCAGCCAGCAAAGCGCTCTCAGGATCTCGATCATCGCTACGGATCACGTCATAGTCTTCCGAGCCGGGGCGAACTCGCTTCGGATGGAATTATCGGTAACGACAATGGTCTTGGCCCTTGTCTGTTTCCCTACGACCCCCGGGGTCTCGCCGGTCAAGCAGCCGGCTTGCTCGCGGATGAAGTCCTTGATCATGCCGGCAAAGGCGGCGACCTGCTCGGTCGGACGCGAGGACAGCGGCGTGGCGATCACGTAGCGAAAGGTGACTTCAGGCCGGAAAGGCCGCACCACGACGCCGTGCTTGAGCCAGGTACGGGCGGCGAAAGGCTCGATCAGCGCGATCGCCAGCTTGGCCGCGACCAGGCTGTAGCCGGTGTGCGAGTTCTGGATGCCGATGCCGCGCCGGCATTCGACGCCGGCTTCCTTCAGCACCTGCTCCACCTTGTTCCAGTTCACCTGGCCGGAGGGCAGGATCGAAATCACCTCCTCGCCGGCGAAGTGCTCCGGCGTGATGATTTCGTGCGCGGCCAGCGGATGCGATTCGTGAAAGGCGCAGACGTGCGCCGCCTCCAGAAGCGTCTCCTGCGCGATGCCCGCCACCTCGGGAAAGGCGAGAGTGACGGCCAAGTCGGCCATATGCCCCCGCAGGCGCGACACCACCTCGGACGAGGACAGCGATTCGATGGAGAGGTGAATGTCGGGGTGGCGCTCGCGAAAGCGCTGCACGATGGTCGGAAACAGGAAGGTCGAGAGCGCCGGGGTGGCGCAGACCCGCAGGTCGGCGTGGCTCTGGGTACGAATCTGCTTGGCGATGCGGTCGAGCCGCTCGAAGCCCTGGAAGTACTGCTCGACTCCCTGATAGAAGCGCAGGGCATCGGGGGTCGGCAGCAGCCGGCCCTTGTGGCGCTCGAACAGCTTGAAGCCGAGGTCCGCCTCAAGGTCGGCGATCAGGCGGCTGATCGCCGGCTGGGTCACGGCCAGCGCCTCGGCCGCTCCGGTGGCCGAGCCACTGATCATAACATAGCGGAATGCTTCGATCTGCCGGTAGCGCATAGCCCGATGGTAGCGGGCAAAGCTTCCGCGAGCAAAGCCCCGGCAGACCCGGGCGCCGAACCCGAGCGCCCCGGGCGGAGGTCCAGGATGACAGGCCCTTGGCACGCGATACCTAGCCCCTGACATGAAACAGTAAGTTGCAGGTCGGCTTGGCTATAACATTGCCTTATGTTGCTATGCGGTATTGCGATTTGATCCCCTAACGGCGATTTGGCAGGCTTTTCGCTGAACGGAGCGCAATCGGGCCCGAACGCGAAGGCTCGACGCATGGAAGACAAGGTCAGGGACGCGAGGATGTCGGGAGAAACGACCGTCGTAGTCACCGGCTACGGTGCCTGGGCCAAGACGGCTCCCAATCCCGCCGCCCTGGTTCTGCGGCAACTGGCTGCGCAGTCGTGGCCCGGTTGCCGCCTGGTGCCGATCGAGGTCCCGGTCAAGACCACGGTGCTGCTGTCCCTGGTCCGCGACGCGCTGCTGGCACACCGCCCGGCGATCTGGCTCGGGATCGGCGTCGCGCCGGGCACTGTAGGGGTGCGCGGCGAGATGGTCGGCATCAACTGGCGCGACTTCGACGTGCCCGACAACGACGACGTGACGCTCGACGGGGTTCCCATCGTCGAAGAAGGCGCGGCGGCGCACTTCTCGACCCTGCCGATCCGCGCGATGGTCGAGGCGATCCAGGCCGAGGACATTCCCGCCAGCGTTTCCTATGCGGCCGGCACGCATCTCTGCAACCAGATGCTTTATACCTCGCTCCACCTGGTGGATCGGCACGGCCTGGAGACGCGCTGCGGATTCCTGCACGTACCCTATACGCCCGAGCTGGCGGCCAGGCTGCTGGCGGCCGAGGGTCCACAGCCCTCGATGGCGCTGGCGGACATGAGCCGGGCGGCGCGCATCGCGATCGAGCGGGCGCTGGCCAGCTTGGATACCGGCCTTGCGGACAGCAAGGCGGACGCACGGCTGCAGCCGGCAACATAGCAGTGGAAGCGGCCGCGCCGAGTGGCGGCCAGCTGCTCCGGGGAGGAGCACAGACTTACCGAACTCCGCCCGGACAAGGGCGTGGCGACATCGCCCGACCGCGAAGGGGAACGGGGACGTCAGCGAACGAGGAGGGGACGAATGCTGAGGACATGGACGCGACGGGCCTTCATGGCACTCGCCGCCGGCGCGCTGATCGGCGCGGCGGCGTTGGGCGCGCAGGAGGCCCGGGCTCAAGGCACGCTGATCTACGGCATGCCGGCCGATCACGATATTCTCGACCCGCACGCCACCGGCGGCTGGGTCACCTATCACGTGACCTACAACATCTTCGAAAGCTTCGTGAAGGAGGACCTGACTGAGGCCGACGTAATGACGCCCAGGCTGGTGCCGGGGCTAGCGACCTCATGGGAGGTCTCCGACGACGGTACCGTCTACACCTTCCACCTGCGCGATGGGGTCGAGTTCCACGATGGCGAGCCCTTCGACGCCGACGCGGTGATGTTCAACTTCGAGCGCTTCTGGGATAAGGACTCGCCAAACTACTACGAAAAGTCGGCCGCCTTCGTCTCGGCCTACACCCAGTGGATCAAGGCGGTCGAGAAGATCGACGACATGACCGTCAAGATCACGCTGACCCAGCCGAACTACGAGTGGCTGCGCACCGGCCTGCAGAGCTACGGCCAGCCGCTGATGATCAGCCCGACGTCGGTCGAGCAGTACGGCAACGAAGGTATTGCACTGAATCCGGTCGGCACTGGCCCCTTCAAGTTCGTCGAGCGCGAGCAGGGTGTGAAGACCGTGCTGGAGCGCAACGACGACTATTGGGGCCGCAAGGCCAAGCTCGACCGCATCATCTTCCGGCCGCTGGAGGATCCGGCAACCCGGGTCAACGCCCTTCGGACCGGCGAGGTCAACTTCATCGGCGTGCCGCCGTGGGACGACGTCGAGGACCTGAAGGATGAAGGCTTCCTACTGACCACAAACGACAACGTGCCGAACTACGTCTTCATCCACCTGAACTTCAAGCACCCGATCCTCAAGGACAAGAAGGTGCGCCAGGCGCTCAACATGGCGATCGACAAGGAGGGCCTGGTGCGCGAGATCTACGCCGGTACCGGCCGCGTCGAGCACGGCATGCTGTCGCCCGGCACCTTCGCCTACGATCCGGATTTCCGCTTCTACGACTACGATCCGGACAAGGCCAAGGCGCTGCTGACCGAGGCCGGCTATCCCGACGGCTTCGCGATCAATTGGGACATCTTCCAGTACGGCACCGGCGAGTTGGTCGAATCCTGGATCCAGCGCGATCTCAAGAAAATCGGCATCGACGTCAAGATCCAGAAGTTCGAGTGGATCGCCTATCTGCGCCGCTGGGCGTCAGGCATGACCGAGGACATCGCCATGAACCACATCGGCTGGGGCATGACCTATCCCTCGTTCATCCGCATCGTGGCGAGCTGCAAGTCGTTCCCGCCGAATGGCGTCAACTCGGGCTGGTACTGCAACGAAGAGGTCGACAAGCTGATGGACCAGGCCGTGACCGAGAAGGACGAGACCAAGGCGCGGGCGATCTATCAGGAGATCAACAAGCTGATCATGGAGGACGCGGCTTTCGTCCCCCTGGTCGACGACCTGCAGCCGATCTTCCTGGCGCCGAGCGTCAAGGGCTTCGTCAACCCGCCGAACGACTGGTACGACTTCTCGACCGTCTGGATCGAGCAGTAGCCGGCTGGAACGGGGCGAGGGGCGTCGCGGCTTCGCTGCGGCGCTCCCTCGCGCTATGCTGTGCCGCGTGGGTGAACGATCGCCATTAATGTCTGCGTGCTGTGGCTCGGACGGGAGGTTCCTACTCACTGTCATTGCCGGGCTTGACCCGCCTGCGGGGCCGAAGCCCCTTCGGCGCGGCGAAGGCCCGGCAATCCATGGTGCCGCTGCACGATGGATGCCCGGATCAAGTCCGGGCATGACAGCTTGGGAAGTTTCGGGGCCTGTGATTGGGCCCGAGAGTCTGAGTCCCGGAGGGGCCGGCCTTGCTTAGGCAGATCATCACGCGCCTCCTGGCGGTGCTGCCGATCCTCTTCGGCCTTTCGGTCTTCGTCTTCCTGCTGGTCCACCTGGCGCCGGGCGACGTGACCGACGCGCTGCTCGGGCCCATGGCAACAGAGGAGGCCAAGCAGCGGCTGCGCGAGGCCCTGGGCCTCGACCGGCCGCTGGTGGTGCAGTACGCCAAGTGGGTCGGCCAAGTTCTGCAGGGCGATTTCGGTATCTCGGTGCACACCCAGCGCGCGGTCAGCCAGGTGGTGCTGCCGCGCTTCGGCAACACCGTGATCCTGGCGCTGGCCAGCCTGCTGCTCGCGCTCTGCGTCGGCTTCTTCATCGGCATGTACGCCGCCGCCAAGTCCTATTCGACCTTCGATCGCGTCTCCATGTCGGTCACCCTCGTGGTCGGCTCGACGCCGCCCTACTGGCTGGCCCTGCTGCTGGTGCTCGCCTTCGCGCTCGAGGTGCGCTGGTTCCCGGCCACCGGTATGGTCAGCATCACGGGCGACGGCGGTGCGCTCGACATCGCCCACCATCTGGTGCTGCCCGCGATTGCCACGGCGGCGGCCCCAGCCGCCATCATCACTCGCATGGTACGCTCCTCCATGCTCGAGGTGCTGGGCCAGGGTTACATCCGGGTCGCCCGCGCAAAGGGCATCCCGGCCCGCACCATCCTGTGGAAGCACGCGCTGCGCAACGCGCTGCCGCCGATCGCCACCATCTCGGGCCTGCAACTCGGCTTTCTCCTGGGCGGCGCGCTCTTCACCGAGGTGGTCTTCGCCTGGCCCGGACTGGGCAACCAGCTCTACTACTCGATCGTGGCCCGCGACGTGCCGGTGGTGCAGGCGGCGATCCTGATCATCGCGCTGGCCTTCGTGCTGGTAAACTTGGCGATCGACATCCTGAACGCCTTCCTCGATCCGCGGGTGCGGGTGGTCTAGATGACGGACCTGCCCCACGCCGCCGCCCCCGCCGCCGAGGCGCCGCGCCACGGCCGTCTGGCCCGCGCCTGGGGCGCCTTCGCCCGCGATCGAGCCGCCCTGGTCTCGCTGCTGTTCCTCGTAGTCGTTCTGCTGCTGGCGCTCTTCGCGCCCTACATCAGCCCGCACGATCCCTACGAGGCCGCGCGCATGATGCGCAACCAGCCGCCCTTGACCGAGGGCTACTGGCTGGGCAGCGACAGTAACGGCCGCGACATCCTGACCCGCCTGCTCTACGGCGGCCGCATCTCGCTTCTGGTCGGCTTCCTGCCGACCCTGGTCGCCACGCTGATCAGCCTGGTGCTGGGCCTCCTGGCCGGCTATTTCGGGCGCTGGATCGACCAGGTGATCATGCGTACCCTGGATGCGCTCTTCGCCGTGCCGCTGGTGCTGCTGGCGATCGCCATCGCCGGTGTACTGCAGCCCGGCGTCTTCACCGAGATCGTCGCCATCACCGTGGTGCTGGTGCCCTACATCTCGCGCATCGTGCGCACCTCGACGCTCGGCGTCACGGCGCAGCCCTACATCGAGGCGGCACGGGCCGGCGGCGCAGGCGAGGCGGCGATCATTCTGCGCTACGTGCTGCCCAACATGATCTCGCCGGTGATCGTCTATGCCACCACCCTGGTCGGCCTGATGATCGTGGTCGGCTCCGGCCTCTCGTTCCTCGGGCTAGGAGTGCAGCCGCCGGCCGCCGACTGGGGCACCATGGTGAGCGACGGCCGCGTCGTGCTGAGGAGGGCGCCTCACGCCACCATCTTTCCTGGCCTGATGATCGTGCTGGTGGCGCTCGCCTTCAACTACGTCGGCGACGGCCTCCGCGACGCCCTCGACCCGCGCGCCGGCGCGCGCCATCACTCGGCCTAGGGGGCGGGCGGGGCGATGAGCGAGAATGGCGTCATCCTGCGGGTCGAGGAGCTGCGCACCCACTTCGGCCTCAAGAGCGGGATCCTCAAGGCGGTGGACGGCCTGTCCTTCACCCTCCGCGAGGGCCGCACCCTCTGCATCGTCGGCGAGTCCGGCTCGGGCAAGACCGTAACCTCGCTCTCCATCATGCGGCTGATCGACCCACCGGGGCGCATTGTCGGTGGCCGCATCCTCTACCGCGACCGTGACCTAACCGCGCTTTCCGAGGTCGAGATGGCGAAACTGCGCGGCGACCGCATGGCGATGATCTTCCAAGACCCCATGACCTCGCTCAACCCGGCCTTCCGGGTCGGCGAGCAGATCGCCGAAGGCCTGATCGTGCACCGCGGCCTCGGGCGCGACGAGGCGAAACGCCGTGCCGTCGAGCTTATGGGGCGGGTCGGCATCCCGCACCCGGAAGCACGGTACGGCGAGTACCCGCACCAGTTCAGCGGCGGCATGCGCCAGCGCGTGCTGATCGCCGGCGCCATCGCCTGCGGTCCCGACCTCTTGATCGCCGACGAGCCGACCACCGCGCTCGACGTCACCATCCAGGCGCAGATCCTGCGCCTGCTGAAGGACATCCAGCGCTCGCTCAACAGCGCGCTGATCCTGGTGACTCACGACCTCGGCGTGGTCGCCGCCATGGCCGACGAGGTCATGGTCATGTACGCCGGCCGCATGGTCGAGTACGGCGAGGTCGCCAGCATCTTCGAGCGGCCGCAGCATCCCTACACCAAGGGCTTGCTGGCCTCGCTGGTGCGGCTCGACGACACCCGCGCGGTGCCGCTGCGGCCGATCCCGGGCATCCCGCCGGATCTCGCCGACCTGCCTCAAGGCTGCAGTTTCCGGCCACGCTGTGCCGCCGCCTTCGGGCGCTGCGAGACTCACCCGGCGCTGCGGCGCAGCGCCGAGGGGCACCTGGTCGCCTGCCACCTGGTCGACGAGGCAGCGGAGGCCGCCGCATCATGAGTGGCGCCTTCCTCGAGGTTCGCGACCTGGTGAAGTATTTCCCGGTCGGCCGCACGCGGCTCTTCCAGGCCAAGCCGGCGGTGTTGAAGGCGGTCGACGGCATCTCGTTCGTGCTGGAGCAGGGCCACACCCTCGGCCTGGTCGGCGAGAGCGGCTGCGGCAAGTCGACCACGGCCCGCCTGGTGCTGCGCCTGATCGAGGCAACCCGCGGCGAGGTACGGCTCGAGGGCGTCGAGCTGCTGCGCTGCTCGCCCGAGGATCTGCAGCGCATGCGGCGCGAGATGCAGCTCGTCTTCCAGGACCCGCTGTCGTCGCTGAACCCACGCATGAGCGTCGGCGTCAACATCGCCGAGCCGCTGCGCTTCCACGGCCACGGCGGTCGCGCCGAGCGGGCCGAGAAGGCGCGCGAGCTGCTCGAGGTGGTCGGCCTCAAGCCGCGCGACTACGACCGCTATCCGCACGAGTTCAGCGGCGGCCAGTGCCAGCGCGTGGCCATTGCCCGTGCTCTGATCCTGCGGCCCAAGCTGGTGGTCTTCGACGAGCCGGTGTCGGCGCTCGACGTCTCGATCCAGGCGCAGATTCTCAATCTTCTGCTGCGCCTGCAGCAGGACTTCGCGCTGTCCTACATCTTCATCTCGCACGATCTCAGCGTCATCAAGCGGGTCTGCGACACCACGGCGGTCATGTACCTGGGTAAGATCGTCGAGCTGGCGCCGAGCGAGACGCTGTACCGCGAGCCCTTGCATCCCTATACCCAGGCGCTGATGCAGGCGATCCCCTCGCCTGATCCCAGGGCCAAGCGGGCGCAGGACCTGGGCGGCCTGGAGGGTGACGTGCCGAGCCCGATCGCGCCGCCCGTCGGCTGCCGCTTCCATACGCGCTGCCCGCACCGCATGCCGGTCTGCTCGGAGCGCGAGCCACGGTTGCGCCAGCTGGCCTCGGGTCACCAGGTCGCCTGCTTCCTGCACGAAACGTGAGGGCGCAAAGGAGGACGGGAGAGAATGCTCAGTCTACAGGACTATGTGTCGCATGATGCGGTCGGCCTTGCCGAGCTGGTGCGCAACAAGCAGGTCGCGCCGGCTGAGCTCGTGGAGGCCGCGCTGCGTGCCATCGAAGCGCTGAACCCGCAGCTCAATGCGGTGATCACGCTGATGGCCGAGCAGGCGGAGGCGGCGGTCGAGGGACCCTTGCCGGACGGCCCGCTCAAAGGCGTGCCCTTCCTGCTGAAGGACCTTGTGGTCTCCTGGGCCGGCCTGCCGACCGACTGCGGCAGTCGCTACTTCAAGGGCTGGACCCGCAACCACGACAGCGAGATTCTGAAGCGCTGGAAGCAGGCCGGCCTGGTGGTGGTCGGCAAGACCAACACGCCCGAGCTCGGCTCCAGCGGCTCGACCGAGCCGGTCGCCAATGGCGCCACCCACAACCCCTGGAACCCGGAGCACACGCCGGGCGGCTCTTCCGGCGGCTCGGCCGCGGCGGTCGCCGCAGGAATAGTGCCGGCGGCGCACGCCAACGACGGCGGCGGATCGATCCGCGGGCCGGCCTCCTGCTGCGGCCTGGTCGGACTCAAGCCGACGCGTGGACGCAACCCGCTCGGACCCGACGCAGGCGAGGGCTGGAACGGCCTGGTGGCCGAGCACGTGGTGAGCCGCAGCGTTCGCGACACGGCGGTTCTGCTCGATATCACGGCCGGTCCCGACGTCGGCGATCCATACATTGCCCCGCTGCCGACGCGGCCCTTCGCCGAGGAGGTGACGGCCGAGCCGGGCCGCCTGCGCATCGGCTTCGCCCGTGAGGGCACCAACAGCGCCTTCGATCCTGACTGCCTGGCGGCGGTCGATGCCACCGCGGCTTTGCTCGAGGACCTCGGCCATACCGTCGAGGAGGCCTCGCCGCAATGGGACGCGGAGATGATGGACGACATCTTCATGACGCTCTTTGCCGCCAACACCGCATGGGTAATGGCCGAACGCGAAGCCTCGACCGGTATCCCGCCGACCCGCGAGCTGGTCGAGAACAATAATCTCTGGCTCATGGAGCAGGGCCGCAAGCTGTCGGCCGTCGACCTGCTGGCGACGCTTACCAGGCTCAACCGGGTGACCCGCAGCTTCGCCCGCTACTTCGAGACCTACGACGTCTGGCTGACGCCGACCATGGCGACCCTGCCGCCAGAGCTCGGCCATCTCGATGCCGACATGGAGGATGCGCCGTTGTTCTTCAAGCGGCTCTGGCGTTTCAACCAGCATAATACGGTCTACAACGCCACAGGCTGTCCGGCGATCAGCCTGCCGCTGCACCAGAGCGAGAGCGGCCTTCCGGTCGGCATCATGCTGGGCGCCGCCTTCGGCAACGAGGCGCTGCTGCTGCGCCTGGCCGGTCAGCTCGAACGCGCCCGCCCCTGGGCCGCCCGCAACCCGCCGGTCAGCCTCTGGACAATGAGTTGACGTCCGCTGTCACCGAGGGTGGCGCGTGTCCTCATCGCGAGGATCGTCTCGCTTCACCTCGTGGCAACCCGCTTTGCTGAAGCGCGGGAATTGGATAGCTTTGCAATAATTGATCGCTATTAAGCCCTCTAACGAAATATTATTGCTCCATTCCCGCACTCGCATCTGCAGCGGCTCGCGCAGCGGCCCGACTGCATTGTTCGTTCTTCG
>JBHJOF010000077.1:0-11786 GCA_050330055.1 Kiloniellales bacterium | reverse complement strand
GGCCGCTGCCGCCGCGCCGCCCGGAGGCGATCCAGCGGCGCGCTCCGCGGGCGACGAGCGCCTCCAGGCCGCGCCAGGCCGCAATCGCCGCGACGACCAACAGAAGCTGCAGGCAGGCACCGGCGGCGGCGACGAACCGCATGCTGAGATCCGGGTCGTAGAACCAGCGGAACACCAGCACCGCCAGCGGCGGCGGCGTCGCCGGCGCCAGGACCAGAGCCATGTCGACGACCGACAGCGAATAGGCCAGTACGGCATAGAAGGGCAGCCGGATCTGCGGATAGATCGCCGGCAGCACGGTCTTGAGCCAGGCCGCGGCCGGGCCGTAGCCGAGCGAGCGTGCCACCGCGAGGCGCTCGGAAGCGTTCGCCTGGCCAAGCGCAGCCAGCGTCATGAGCAGTAGGAAGGGCGCCTCCTTCAGCACCAGGCCCAGGGTGAGCGCGAGGCCGGCCGGATCGTTGACCAGCGCGATGTCGGGCGGCGTGGTCCAGCCGCTCGGCCAGGGCGAGACCAGGCGCAGCAGCCAGCCGCTCGGCGCGATCAGGAAGGCGAGCCCGATGGCCAGCGCCACGTGCGGCACCGCGAGCAGCGGTGCCAGCAGGCGCCGCAGTGCCGCGAAGGCCCGCGTGCCATGGCAGGCGGCGACGAAGCCGATGACCAGTCCGAGCGCCAGCGCGCTGGCCAGCAGGCCGCTGGTCAGGCTCAGGCGCAGGGCGCCGGGCAGCGCCGGGTCGGCCAGCAGGCGGCGCCAGGGATCGAGGCTCCAGCCGCTGGCGCCCAGGGCCGGGAAATGGCCCAGGGCCGGCAGCCAGGTGCCGACCAGCCCGGCGCCGATCGGCACCAGGAACAGGGCCAGCGTGAGCAGCGGGCAATAGGACAGCAGGGCCGATCGAGGGACGGCCGCGCCGCGCCCGGCAAAGGGCGCTAATGGCTGTAGCGCTTGCGCCATTCCGCTTCGATACGCGTCATCCAGGAGGGATGCGGCTCCAGCAGAGTGGGCCCGAGCTCCTGCGGCGTGAGCGTTGCCGGCCCGCTCGGCAGCGCCTCGAACTGGGCCCGCTTGTCGACCGGCAGCGCGGCCACGTCGAGCACCGTGTCGTCGCCCCAGACTTCTGGACTCTGCTTCCTCGCCTGGGCCTCCGGGCTCATCAGGAAGTTGGCCACCACCATGGCGCCTTCCTTGGCGCTGGCGTTGTAGGGGATCGCCACGAAGTGCGTGTTGCCGATGGTTCCCTCGTCCAGAACGAAGACCCGCGCGCTTTCCGGCAAGAGGCCGTTGGTGATCAGGGACGAGGCCTCGGACGGGTAGAACGACAGGGTGATATCGATCTCGCCGTCGTCGAGCAGCTGGCGCTGCGCCGGCCCGCTCGCCGGATAGATCTTGCCGCCGCGCCAGAGGTGCGGCGCCAGGGCCTCGAGATAGGGCCAGAGGGGCGCGGTCACTTCGGCGAACTGGGCCTCGTCGGCGACCGGCGCCTGCAGTACGGCCGGGTCGGGAACGAGCTCGATCAGTGCCTGCTTCAGGAAGGTGGAGCCGAGGAAATCCGGCGGCGCCGGATAGGTGAAGCGCCCCGGGTGCGCCTCGGCCCAGGCGAGCAGCTTCGGGATCGAGCCCGGCGTCTCGCTGACCCGCGCCGAGTCGTAGATGAAGTTGAACTTGGCCATGCCCCAGGGGGCTTCCAGGCCCTCGACCGGCACGGTGAAGTCGACCTTGGTGGTCGGCTTGCCGGCGAAATCGACCAGCGCGTAGTTCGGCAGGCGCTCGGTGAAGGGCCCGAACAGCAGGCCGTTCTCTTTCATGGTGGCGAAGTTCTCGCCGTTGATCCAGATGAGGTCGATCGAGCCGCCCTCGTCGCGTCCCGCCGCCTTTTCCGCCAGCACGCGCGAGACCGCGTCGGCGGTGTCGGCCAGCTTCACGTGCCGCAGGGTGATTTTATGGTCCTCGGCCACGCGCCCGCCGACCCAGGCGATGTAGGCGTTGATCCGCTCGTCGCCGCCCCAGGCGTTCCAGTAGACGGTCTGGCCTTCGGCCGCGGCGGTGATCGCCGGCCAGTCCTGCGGCGTGGCGTCGGCCGCCTTGACGTCCGTGGCGGCCGCGGCGGCCTGGAGCAGGACGGCAAGGCCCCCGACGACATAACGCAGGGGGACGAATCGTTGCATGACACCTCCCTCAGATGGACCGCGGAGTGGCTAGTGATCGTCCCGGCTTTGAGGGACGCGCCGCGGCAGGCAGCTAGTTAATCGCCTGGCCTGACGGGACACAAGGGGCGCCCCTAGGCCTCACGCCAGCTTGAACGGCTATCGGCGCTGCCCTAGTATCGCGGTGGCGAACACCGCGGATGTAGCTCAGTGGTAGAGCAGAAGCTTCCCAAGCTTCGTGTCGAGGGTTCGATTCCCTTCATCCGCTCCAGCTCTTGCGGCTCCGGCCCGGCTTATGGACCCGCGTGTCGATGCGAGGGGCCGTCGGCGGAGGTGCCGGCTGCCCCTTTTTCCTTGCGCCGCTCAGCCGGGCGGGCGGCGCTATGTCCCTGGAAAATGGCGGAAAACCGCCCCTTTCGGCCGGAAACCTGCTGGTAGCTGCCTGACTCCATTTAGGTTACAGTAACGTACGGTTGATAAGGGGGGCCAGGGCGTTGCCCGCTATGGCAAGGTTCGGTAGCTCCGCGAGCGTTGCGTGACGGCCTTCCGGGCGCGCGATGGCCAGGGTGAAGGCCGGGTCGGGGGCGTGCCGCAGGCTCGCTTGGTTTGATGGTGCAGGTACAACAGTGACCGGTGACCCGCGTAAACACTTCGGCGCCGCCGCCGCGCGAGCCGCCGCGTCACAGGAAACCAGTGGAGAGATGCGCGCCGTGCCGGTGATCGTGATCATCGACGACCGGGTCACGAACCGGGATATCCTCGCCAAGCTTGCCAGCTCGCTGGACGAGGAGACGGTGGTCCAATCCTTCTCGAACCCGCAGGTGGCACTCGACTGGATCGGCGAGCACACGCCCGACCTGGTGATCACCGACTACAAGATGCCGTCGATGGACGGCGCCAGCTTCATCCGCAAGCTGCGCGAGCTGCCGCTGTGCGGCGACGTGCCGGTCATCGTGGTCACGGTCTACGAGGATCGCGACTTCCGCTACAAGGCGCTGGAGGCCGGCGCCACCGACTTCCTGCTGAGTCCGCTGGACCACTACGAGTTCCGCGCCCGGGCGCACAATCTGCTCACCCTGCGCAAGCAGCAGGAGATCATCAAGAAGCGCGCCCACATTCTGGAACGCAAGCTGCGCTCCTCCGACGATCTGCGCCGCGAGGAGCTGCGCGAGAGCGAAGAGAAGCTGCGACTGGTCACCAACTGCATTCCCGCCATGATCCACGTGACCGACTCGGGAGGGATCTGCATCTTCATCAACAGCTACCAGGCGCACTTCTTCGGCCTCGAGTCGGGGGACTGCTTGGGCCAGCCGATGGCCGAGCTGTTCGGCAGGGACTATGCCGGCCGGCACCTGGAGTTGAACCGCCGGGTCTTCGAGACGGGCGAGACCATCTCGGGCGCGGAAGAGACACTGATCAGCCGCGAGGGCGACGAGCGCACCTTCCTGACCACCAAGACGCCGCTCAAGGGCTCGAGCGGGCAGGTCGTCAACGTGGTCACGGTCGCGGTCGACATCAGCGACCGCAAGGTCGTCGAACGGGCCCTGCAGGAAGCCAAGGAGGTCGCGGAGGCGGGCAACCGGACCAAGACCGAGTTTCTCGCCAGCATGAGTCACGAGCTGCGCACGCCGCTCAATGCCGTGATGGGCTTTGCCGACGTCATGCGGGTCGAGATGCTGGGGCCGATCGGCAATCCCAAGTACCTGGAGTACGCTGAGGACATCCGGGCCAGCGCCGAGCACCTGTTGCACATCATCAACGACATGCTCGACGTCTCGGCGATCGAGTCGGGCAAGCTCGATCTGGTCGAATCGGACGTCGACGTGCAGCGCGCCATCGACGATACGATCCGCCTCGTCAAGGGACGCGCCGACAGCTCCGCGATAACCATCGACTGGCGCGAAGCCGGCCCCCTGCCGCAGCTGCGCGGCGATGCGCGGCGGCTCAAGCAGATCTTAATCAACATCCTGTCCAATAGCATAAAGTTTACTCCGGCCGGCGGCCGAATCTCGCTGCGGGCGGGCCTGCTGGATCGCGGTGAGCTGCAGATCACCGTTGCCGATACGGGCATTGGCATCGCCGAACAGGACATCCCCACCGCGAAGGCCCGCTTCGGACGCATCGAAAGCGCGGCGAACCGCAAGTATCCTGGTACCGGTCTTGGCCTGACGTTGGCGATCGAGTTGATGAAGCTGCATGGCGGCGACCTGGAAATCAGCAGCGCGGTCGGCAAGGGAACCACGGTAACCCTGCTGTTCCCGTCGGAGCGTACGCAGCCCGCCGCCACTTCAGCCGGAGGTTTCGGTGACTAGACTCTCCCGGCAACAGTTCTCGCGCCGTCGTGCCGTTGCGGCCCACGCCGCCGGTCCGGCAATCGCGCTCGACGCCTGACGTCCGCTGGCATGTCGCAGCATCTCACATCGGGGGCCGCGCCCTCCTTGCTGCAGGTCGTCCGGGCCCGCCTGAAGAATCGCGGCGACAGCGAGCACGAGCAGGCGATCGTCCGCTTCGTCATCGTCGCCGTTCTCGCCGCCTACTACCTGCACCTGAGCTACGAGAGCGGCTTTGCCGTGCCGGGGTTCTGGTACGGCTTTCTCTTCGCCTGCGGCTATCTGGCCCTGTCCGTCGTCTATCTGGCGCTGATCGTGATCTGGCCGCAGAAGTCGGTAGTGCGCCGGCTAACGGCCATGGTGACCGACTTCGTGACCCTGTCGATGCTGATGTACTGGGGCGGCGAGCCGGGCAGCGCGATCTATCTGATCTACCTTTGGGTCACCCTGGGCAACGGCTTCCGCTACGGCGTGCGCTATCTGGCCGCCTCGGCGTTTACCTCGCTGACCGGTTTCCTGCTGGTGATCATGACCACGGAGTATTGGTACAGCAAGCCGCACCTCTCGGCCGGCCTGGCGATCGCCTTGATCGTGCTGCCTGCCTATGTGTCGAGCCTGATCCGCAAGCTGACCGCGGCCAAGGCCCAGGCCGAGGAGGCCAACCAGGCGAAGAGCCGCTTCCTCGCCAACATGAGCCACGAGCTGCGCACGCCGCTCAACGCCATCATCGGCCTCAGCGACCTGCTGCAGGATACCCGCCTCGACCGCGAGCAGCGCGAGATGACCCGCACCGTCGGCACCTCGGGCCGGGCGCTGCTCGGCCTGATCGAGGACATCCTCGACGTCTCGAAGATCGAGGCCGGCAAGATGTCGGTCGACGCGACCGACTTCGACCTGCACGCCGTGCTGGCGGACATTCTTTCGATCCTGCGCCCGCAGGCCGAGGCCGGCGGGCTGCGCCTGCTGATCCATGTCTCGCCGAAGCTGGACGTCGCGCTGCACGGCGGTTTGCAGCACCTGCGCCAGATCGTCACCAACCTGGTCGCCAACGCCATCAAGTTCACCGACAAGGGCTACGTCCTGGTTACCGCCGATGCGCTGGAGAGCGACGAGCGACAGGTCATGCTGCGCATCCAGGTGGCCGACACCGGCATCGGCGTGGCGGCGGAGGAGCAGGCCCGCATCTTCGACAGCTTTACCAAGGGCGACGAGGACACCAACCGGCGCTACGGCGGCACCGGCCTCGGCCTTTCCATCACCAAGCAGCTGGTCGAGCTGTTGGGCGGCACGATCGGCGTGACCAGCGAGCTCGGCAAGGGCAGCACCTTCTGGGTCCACCTGCCGTTCCAGCGGCAGTTGGTGGGCGGGGCGGCTGACAGCCCGGCGGCCGAGCCGCCTCTGCAACTGGCGCGCGGCCGTCTGCTGCTGGTGAGCCGTGACGACGAGGTGGTGCGCGCCACTGACCGCGCGGTGGTGCCGCACGGGCTGCGGGTCGCGCCGGCCGGCGACCTGGGCCGGCTGGGCGAGCTGCTGGAGGACGAGCTGGCGGCCGACGAGCGCTATCACATCGTCCTGGTCGACGAGCGCGATCCGGCGCTCGATCCGCACGCGGTCGTGGAGACGGCACGGGCCTGCGACCCGGGTGGCGACTTCGCCTTCATTCTGCTGACCGCGCAGCAGCCCGACCTGCTGCAGGTCGCGCGGCAGGGCTTTTTCTCCAGCCTGCTGCTGCCTCTTGAGCCGGCGCCACTGCTGGCCGCGCTGCACGCGGCGCAGTCCTTCGATCCGGCCCGCAGCGAGCCGGGCGAGGGCGCGCGGCGCCGGGCGGCGGCCATCGCGCGCCAGCGCAAGCTGCGCGTCCTGGTTGCCGAGGACAACGTGGTGAACCGCATGGTCACGGCCAAGATCCTGCAGCGGGCCGGTCACTCGCCCTTCCTGGTGCAGACCGGCGACGAAGCGCTCGACGCGCTCGAGGAGCAGCGCTTCGACCTGGTCCTGATGGACGTGAACATGCCGGGGACCAGCGGCCTGGACGTGACCAAGCTCTACCGCTTCGCCCATCTCGGCGAGGCGCACCTGCCGATCCTGGCGCTCACCGCCGATGCCACGCCGGAGACGCGCCAGCTCTGCAAGGAGGCCGGCATGGACGGCTTCATCACCAAGCCGGTGGAGGCGGCGCGTCTGCTCGACGTGGTGCATTCCTTCACCGGAGAGCAGCCGCCGACCTTCGAGCAGACGCTCGGCGAGGGCCAGGTCACGGATATCACCAGGCACCCGCGCTTTGTCGGTGAGGCCGATCCGGTGATCGACAAGCAGGCCTTGAGCGATCTGGAGAGCCTCGATCCGCGCAGCGACTTCCTGGCCGAGGTGCTGGACAACTTCATCAGAGATACGGAGCAGGTGATCGAGGAGCTGCAGGCGTCCTATGCCCGCGGCAGCATGGCAGACCTGCGGGATTCTGCGCACGCCCTGCGCAGCAGCGCAGCCAATATCGGAGCGCGGCGCATTCACCGCCTCTGCTCAGAGCTGTCGGGCCTCGGCGCACTCGATTCCGAGCGCATCGGCCCCGCCCTGCGTGCCATCGGCGAGGAGTTCGCGCGCTTCCGCTCTGCCGTCGCCGACTATCTCAACGAACGCCACCGCAGCCGGCGCCCGCTCTAACGGCAGACTTACCGGGCCGATCTCTCAGCCGGCTTTTCCCGCCTACCGGCGGCAGGCCCAATGGTGCTGCCCCACCCGCGATCAGGGGGGGCGGTAGCAGGCTGCCTCGGTCGGCCCGGCCAGGGACGGAGCGGCTAGACCTCGCGCCTGCGATCCTGCGCGGCGGCCAGGCGCACCATCTTGCGCAGGTCCTGCGTCGACAGCGTGAGTGCAGCCTCGACCCAGAGGTCGGTGATCGAGATCAGCTCCTCGCGGGTGATCGGCCGGGCGATGCGCCGGGCCTCGCAGATCGCGCGGCGCGCCTGGAAGGAGCGGCGATTGCGGGCAACGTAGTCGTAGACCGCGCCTTCGCCCTGGCCGTCCTCGGCCAGCGCGTCGACGATGCCCATCTCGTGCAGCTCGGCGGCTTCGTAGATGCGCCCGGAGAGAATCATCCGTTCGGCCCGCACCGCGTCGAGCCGGCGCGACAGGAAGCTGTATGCGCCCATGCCGGGGAACAGGTTGAACAGGATCTCCGGCAGCCCGAACTTTGCGCTGCGCTCGGCAATCAGCACGTCGTCGGCCAGCGCCGCCTCGAAGCCGCCGCCCAGCGCGTCGCCCTGGACCAGCGAGATGCCGATGTAGGGCCGACCGACGTTGACAGCCCGGGGGTACTGGACGTCGATGCAGGCATGGGCGTAGTTGCGCAGCGCCTCGCCGTTGCCGGCCCGGATCAGTTCGACGAACAGCGGCAGATCGCCGCCGAGATTGAAGATCCCCGGCATGCGCGAGGCCAGAACCACGTAGTGGATCGGCGCCTCGCGATCCTCTTCCTCGGCCTCGGCGAACATGCGATCGATGCATTGCAGCGCCTGGCGCATGTCGCGCAGCAGGCCGAGGGTGTAGCTGGGGCGGCCCTCCGGGCGCATGAACTGCCACAATATGCGGTCCTGCTCCTCGTAGCGGATCTCCAGCTCCTCGAAGGCCAGGTCCTTGGGATCGATGCGGTCGCTGCGCCGGGCCGTGCTCGGCCGCCGCAGCTCGAGTGTCCCCGCGCTGCCCTCCGTGGCATCGCGCCTGGGCAGGCCAAGCGGCGCAGCAAGATGGGTGCGTGACCAGGCGTCATCGACCCTCGGCAAGTCTTCGATCAGATTGTTGACAAGTGCCATCGTCTCCTCCTCCGGCAAAAATGAGCGGTTACACGTGAGCCTTTCAGGATGCGCGGTGCCGGATGAGCCCGCAAGCGCGGGTTGATATCAAGCCAGCGCGCCCCTCAAGTTTGACACAACATTTATGCTTACGAGTATTACTGATGCGTTGTTACGCTGCCCGAAAGTCATAGCAGTGCGCCGCGCGACCGCGCGGCGCAGGCAGCTGCCGTCAACATTTCGAAAGATTTGACACGCCAAGCTGTTGGCGTGTTTTCGATTCAGACGGATCGCAGCATACGCTCGATGGCGCCGGCCGCTTCCTCGACCTCTGCGCGCGTCACGTCGAGATGCGTCACGGCGCGCAGCAGGCGGGGGCCCATGGCGCCGATCCGCACGCCTTCCGCGAGAAGCCGCTTGACCAGGCTGCCGGCGTCCGGCAGGCCGTCGGCGAGCTCGAAGAACACCAGGTTGGTCTCGACGCTCGCCGGATCGAGCCGGATGCCCGGCACCGCCGCGATGCGCTCGGCGAAGAGCCTGGCGTTGGCGTGATCCTCGGCCAGGCGCTCGACGTTGTGCTCCAGGGCGTAGAGCCCGGCCGCAGCGACGACTCCGGCCTGGCGCATGGCGCCGCCCAGCATCTGGCGCCGGCGCAGCGCCTCGGCGATGAAAGCGCGTGAGCCGGCCAGCACGGCGCCGACCGGCGCGCCCAGGCCCTTGGTCAGGTCGATCCAGACGCTGTCGCAATCGGCGGCGTAGTCGGCCGCTGGCACGCCCGAGGCGGCCACGGCGTTGAGCAGGCGGGCGCCGTCCATGTGCAGCGCCAGGCCGTGGCGCCGCGCCACCGCCGCCACCTCGCGCAGGGTCGCGAGCGGCCAGACGCTGCCGACGCCGAGGTTGGAGGTCTGCTCGACCGAGACCAGGCGCGAGCGCGGCGAATATTGGTCAGCCCCGCGCACGGCGGCTTCAACGGCGGCGCCGGTGAAGATGCCGCGCTCGCCCTCGAGGGTGCGGACCATGGCGCCGCTGAGCGCCGCCGGGGCGCCGGTCTCGAAATGCAGGGCATGGGCGGTGCGGTCGAGGATGATCTCGTCGCCAGGCCGGCAGTGCAGGCAGTAGGCGATCTCGTTGCACATGGTGCCCGACGGCAGGAACAGCGCCCGCTCCTTGCCCAGCAGATCGGCCACCGTCTCGCAGAGGCGGTTGACCGTCGGGTCCTCGCCGACGTGGTCGTCGCCCACCTCGGCCTCGGCCATGGCCTTGCGCATGCCGGGCGAGGGCCTGGTCTTGGTGTCGCTGCGCAGCTCGATCGGCGCCCTGGCCATGCTTGCTCGTCCCCTCTCCGATTTTTCTGCCAGACGCGATCTCGCCCTTCGACAAGCTCAGGGTGAGGTCGCTTGAGTTCTAATCCCCCTCATCCTGAGCTTGTCGAAGGATGAGGAAGCTCCGATGCCCCAATATGTTCAACAGGTTGCCTATCGACCAGCAGAACCAGGCCCGAGCAGGGTCAGACCAGGCGGTGGCTGACGGTAACCGGCGGGCCGTTCTTGATGGTCTGGTAGACGACGCAGTAGCGCTCGGTCAACTTCATCAGGCTGGCGAGCTGCTCGGCGCTGGCATCGGTCTCGAGCTCGTAGCTGAGCCGGATCGCGCGGAAGCCGACCGGCGCCGCGCGGTCGACCGCCAGGGTGCCGCGGAAGTCGAGATCGCCTTCCGCCGTGACCTTGCCGCCGCGCAGCGGGATCTCCAGCGCCGTCGCCACGGCGTTGAGCGTGACCCCGGCGCAGGCGACCAGCGCCTCCAGCAGCATGTCGCCCGAGCAGGCGGTCAGCCCGTTGCCGCCGGCCGCCGGGTGCAGGCCGGCCTCGACCAGGGCCCGGCCGGTCTCCACCTTGCAGGTGAGCTGGCCGGCATCGAGACTGCCGCTGGCCCGCATGGTGACGACGGCGCTGTCCGGCGCCTGGTTGTATTTCTCCTTCAAGGGGGCCTGCAGCTGGCGCAGCGCATCGGCTCTCATGGCTCTAGCTCTCCCGTGCGTTCGATCCCTGGGCCGGCCATGATGCGGGCATGCTCCGGTGCCGCCAATAGATTCCTTGCTACGGGACCGCCGGCCGCTCGGGCCAAGGGCTGTTGCAGCGACTTGCCGCAGGGGTCTCGGCACGGCAAACTCGCGCCGCTTTCGCAATGCAGCATAGAGGGAGGGCGTGGGCATGATCCGGGCGGCCAAGCTTCGCTACCGGCGCCACTTCCGCAAGCTGCTGGTGGCCAATCGCAGCGAGATCGCGATCCGCGTGCTGCGCGCGGCGAATGAGCTTGGCCTCCGCACGGTCGCCGTCTACTCGCACGAGGACCGCTTCGCCCTGCACCGCTTCAAGGCGGACGAGGCCTACCTGATCGGGCGCGGCCGCGAGCCGGTGCAGGCCTACCTCGACATCGGCGAGATGCTGCGCGTCGCGCGCGAGGCCGGGGTCGACGCGATCCATCCCGGCTACTGCTTCCTCTCGGAGAACCCGGCCTTCGCCGAGGCCTGCGCCGAGCGCGGCATCGTCTTCGTCGGCCCGCCGCCGGCGGTCATGCGCCGGCTCGGCAGCAAGGTCGAGGCGCGCGCCCTTGCCCAGGCGACCGGCATCCCGGTGATCCCGGCGACCGGCGCGCTGCCACATGACGACGCCGAGATCAGGCGCCAGGCGGCGGCGGTCGGCTATCCCCTGATGCTGAAGGCGAGCTGGGGCGGCGGCGGCCGCGGCATGCGCGTGATCGAGGACGAAGGCGCCCTGCTCGAGCAGGTCGCCGCCGGCCGGCGCGAGGCCAAGGCGGCCTTCGGCAGTGACGAGGTCTTCCTCGAGAAGCTGGTGCGCCGCGCCCGCCACGTCGAGGTGCAGATCATGGGCGACCGCAGCGGCAACCTGGTCCACCTCTTCGAGCGCGACTGCAGCATGCAGCGGCGCAACCAGAAGGTCGTCGAGCGGGCGCCGGCGCCCTATCTCGACGAGACGCGGCGCCGCGAGCTCTGCGAGGCGGCCGTGCGCCTGGGCCGCGCCGCCGGCTACCAGAACGCCGGCACGGTCGAGTTCCTCTACGATCTCGACGGCGGCACCATCTACTTCATCGAGGTCAATCCGCGCATCCAGGTCGAGCACACGGTGACCGAAGAGGTGACCGGCATCGACCTGGTCAAGGCGCAGATCCGCATCGCCCAGGGCGCCTCGATCGGCTCGGCCGAGAGCGGCGTGCCGCGCCAGGCCGATATCAGGCTGAGCGGACACGCCCTGCAGTGCCGCATCACCACCGAGGACCCGCAGAACCGCTTCATTCCGGACTACGGCCGCATCACCGCCTATCGCGGCGCCGCCGGCTTCGGCATCCGGCTCGACGGCGGCACCGCCTATTCCGGCGCGCTGATCACGCCGTTCTACGATTCGCTGCTGGAGAAGGTGACCGCCTGGGCACCGAGCGCCGAGGAGGCGGCCGACCGCATGGACCGCGCGCTGCGCGAGTTCCGCATCCGCGGCGTGGCGACCAACCTGAT
>JBHJOF010000076.1:0-3278 GCA_050330055.1 Kiloniellales bacterium | reverse complement strand
ACGATCCGCTGTGGCGCCTGCCGCTCTACAAGCCCTACCGCAAGCTGCTCGACAGCAAGGTGGCCGATCTCAACAACATCTCCGACGGACCCTATGCCGGGGCGATCACCGCGGCGCTGTTCCTGGCCGAGTTCGTCGAGCCGGCGACGCCCTGGGTGCATCTCGACGTCATGGCCTGGAACGTGAAGTCGCAGCCCGGCCGGCCGGAAGGCGGCGAGGCCATGGGCCTGCGCGCCGTCTACGCCCTGATCGAGGCGCTGGCCGGCGGGGGCAAGAAAGCCGGCAAAGCCGGCAAGAAGGGCGGCAAGAGGAGGCCGGCGGACAGGCGGTCATGAGCAGAGCCGGCGCTATTGCGCCAGCCTGTGCCGGTTTCGGAAGTGGCCGGCTCCGCCTCGGGCCCTAGAGTCGGCGGCACAACGGGATGGAGACGAAAGGGGAGCGGCATGTTCCAGAAGATCCTTTGTCCGGTGGACGGCTCGGACCACGCCTTGAAGGCGGCGAAGCTGGCCTGCGAGCTGGCGGCCAAGCACGGCTCCAAGCTGACCTTCCTCACCGTCACCAAGCCGCTCAAGATGACCGCCGAGGTCAAGCACTACATCGAGGTGGAGAACCTCTCCGGCGAGCCGCAGTACGTGCTCGACCAGTTCACCGAGAACGTGCTGCAGCAGGCCAAGGACGCGGCGCGCGCCCAGGGCGTCTCCGACATCAAGACCGAGGTCAAGACCGGCCAGCCCGCCCGTACCATCGTGCAGGCGGCAGAGCGCGGCGGCTTCGACACCATCGTCATGGGCAGCCGCGGCCTCGGCGACCTGGAAGGCTTTCTGCTCGGCAGCGTCGCGCACAAGGTGGCCAGCCTCGCCAAGTGCACCGTGATCACGGTGAAGTAGACGAGCACCACTCGTTGTCATGCCCGGACTTGATCCCATAGGCGCTAAGTTAAGTCGCCGACCGCATGCAATCGCTTCGATTTCATTCCCGCGAAAGCGGGAATCCATGGTTGGGAGCCCCGTCGCTTGCCCTGGACCTCCGCTTTCGCGGGGGTGACAATCGAGGAACTGCCACCAAGACGCTCCTAACTTAGCGCCTATGGGACTTGATCCGGGCATCCAGAGTTTGTTCGCAACATCTCCTGGATTGCCGGACCTTCGCCGCGCCGTAGGGGCTACGGCCCCGCAGGCGGGTCAAGCCCGGCAATGACAATGAATAATGTATGGCGTTCACCGTCTCAATCGAACGCCTTGTGATAGGCGTCCAGCGCCGGGGCGCCGCCGAGGTGGACGTAGAGCACCTTGCCGCCCTTGGGCAGCTCGCCGCGCTCGGCCAGGCCGATCAGGCCGGCCATGGACTTTCCCTCGTAGACCGGGTCGGTGATCATGGCCTCGAGCTCCGCCGCGCTGCGGATCGCTGCCAGCGTCGTTTCATCGGGTACGCCGTAGTCGGGGCCGGCGAAGCGGCCGTCGACGAGGATGTCCTCGTCCTCGATCGTCCGGTTGAGGCCGATGAGATCGGCGGTGGCGCGGGCGATCTTGGTCACCGCCTCGCGCGTCATCTCTACGTTGGCAGCGGTGTCGATGCCGATCAGGCGGCGCGGCCGATCCTGGCCCTTGAAGCCGACCACCATGCCGGCTTGGGTCGAGCCGGTGCAGGTCGCGGTGATCACCGTGTCGAAGTGGAGGCCGAGCTCATCTTCCTGGCGTGCCAGTTCGTCGGCGAAGTGGGCGTAGCCCAGGCCGCCCAGCGGATGGTCCGAGGCGCCGGCCGGGATGGCGTAGGGCTTGCCGCCCTCGCGGCGCACCTCGTCCAGGGCGCGCTCCCAGGTCTCCTTGAGCGCGGTCGAGTAGCCCTCGCCCTCCAGCACAGCCTTGGCGCCCATCAGGCGCGACAGCAGGATGTTGCCGACCTTGTCGTAGACCGGGTCCTCCCAGCTGGCCCAGTGCTCCTGCACCAGGCGGCACTTGAGGCCGCAGGCGGCGGCCACCGCCGCCACCTGGCGCGTGTGGTTGGACTGCACGCCGCCGATCGAGACCAGGGTGTCGCAGCCCTGGGCCAGCGCGTCGGCGACCAGCCATTCCAGCTTGCGCACCTTGTTGCCGCCGTAGGCCAGGCCCGAGGAGACGTCGTCGCGCTTGGCCCAGACCTCGACGCCGAGCCGCTTGGAAAGACGCGGCAGGGGCTGCAGGGGCGAGGGAAAGAAGCCCAGCTTGTGGCGGGCAAAGCGGTCTTCGAGGTTCAGCATGGCGGGCGTCCGGTCTGGGTGGAAAAGCCTGCCGAGCATAGCGAAAGTGCGGTCGAAGGTGCTTGCGTTCTTAGCGTCGATAGCGGAAGACTCGATGCTTGAGGCAGTTTAAAATAGAAAAACTGATCAGTTTTTTTGAAAAACTTCGAAGAATCAGTCATCCATGAGCGAGCTCGACCAGATCGACCTGAAAATCCTGCGCGCGCTGCAGGCCGACGCGCGTCTGGCCAACGCCGAGCTGGCGCGCCGCGTCGCCTTGAGCCCTGCCTCCTGCCATCGCAGGGTGCGGCGCCTGATCCAGGAGGGCTTCATTACGCGGACCACGGCCTGCGTCGCGCCGGGCAAGGTCGGCCGCGGCGCGCTCGTCATCGTCGGCGTGGTGCTCGACCGCTCGACGCCGGAGAGCTTCGCCGCCTTCGAGGCGGCTGCCGCGGCGCTGCCCTTCGTCCTCGAGTGCCATCTGGTGGCGGGCGACTTCGACTACTTCCTGAAGGTGCGCGTGAAGGACATCGAAGGCTTCAACCGCCTGCACGGCGAGCGCCTGATCGCCCTGCCCGGGGTGCGTCAGACCCGCACCTTCTTCGTCATGAAGGAGGTCAAGGAGGGAGGCCTGCTGGACTTCTAGCGGATGCTTGCGCTGCCTTGCGCTCTGCGGCAGATTTGTTGCGCTGTCGCAACGATTCGGTGCTCTCGCGATGAAGCTCAAGGCGCCTGAGACGCTGGCGCTGTGGCACGGCGTGATGCTGCGCGGGCTGCAGGATGCGTTGCCCGACCTGACGGCGCGCCAGCTCACGCTGCTGCTGCACGTCTATCTGGCGCAGCCGCCGCACACCGTGCGCGGCCTGGCCGAGGCGCTCGCCATGTCGAAGCCGGCGGTCAGCCGCGCGCTCGACCGGCTCTGTAGTCTCGGCTTCCTGCGCCGCGCCACCGACAGGGACGACCGCCGCAGCATCCTGGTGCAGCGCACCGTGAAAGGCTCGGTCTTCCTGCGCGACTTCGGCGACCTGGCGGTCAAGGTTGCGCGGGAAATGAAGTGAAACAG
>JBHJOF010000075.1:0-9780 GCA_050330055.1 Kiloniellales bacterium | reverse complement strand
CGATCGACGGGCCGGCCGCCTCGGGCAAGGGCACGCTGGCGCGCCGGCTCGCCGTCGAGCTCGGCTTCGCTCACATGGACACCGGCATGATCTATCGCGCCGTGGCGGCGAAGCTTCGTCAGGCCAGCGCCGCGCCGGAGGACGAGGCGGCCGCCCTGGAGGCGGCCCGCGGCCTGGCGCCCGAGGACCTGGAGCGTCCTGACCTGCGCGACGAGGCGGTCAGCCAGGGGGCCTCGGTGGTGGCCGCCATGCCGGCGGTCCGCACCGCGCTCCTGGCCTTCCAGCGCCGTTTCGCCCACGAGCCGCCGGGCGGCGAGCCCGGAGCAGTGCTGGACGGCCGCGACATCGGCACGGTAGTCTGCCCGGAGGCGGAGGTTAAGATCTTCGTCACGGCCGACCCGGAGACCCGCGCCCAGCGCCGCCACAAGGAGTTGCTTGGGCGGGGCGAGGCTAGTATATACGCGCGCGTCCTGCAGGAGATGCGGGAACGCGATGCCCGCGACAGCGGGCGGGCGGTGGCGCCCTTGAAGCCGGCCGCGGACGCGATCGTTCTCGATTCATCGCGCCTGTCCGCCGAGGCGGTCTTCCAGGCCGCCCGAGAGGCCATTGCGGCACGCCAAGCCGCCGCAAATGCCTAGGAGCCGGTGCCCGAGGGGCGCCTAAGACGCGCAGAGAAAGGTTTTAACAGAGTCAGGCCGCAACCACGGCCGTCGCCAGCAACGCGGGCGGCGGCAAGACCGCCGGAGGAAACCGGCAGGCCCGAACAGCACAGTAAAGGACTGCAGCAGAGACATGGCACAAACCACGATAAGCGAATCAGGGGCAGGGAAGGAAAGCTTCGCCGCCCTCCTGGAGGAATCCCTCGGCACCGAAGCCTCGCTCGAAGGTACGGTCCTGAAAGGCACGGTGATCGGGATCGAAGGCGACAGCGCCCTGGTCGACGTCGGACTGAAATCCGAGGGCCGGGTCGCGCTCAAGGAATTCGCCCGGGGCGGACAGCCGCCGGAGATCAGCGTCGGCGACGAGGTCGAGGTCTACCTCGAGCGCATGGAGAACAAGAACGGCGAAGCCGTGTTGTCGCGCGAGAAGGCCAAGCGCGAGGAGGCCTGGACCCAGCTCGAGGGCGCCTTCGAGAAGAACGAGCGCGTCACCGGCATCATCTTCGGCCGCGTCAAGGGCGGCTTCACCGTCGACCTTTCGGGCGCCGTGGCCTTCCTGCCCGGCAGCCAGGTCGACATCCGGCCGGTGCGCGACGTGGGCCCGCTGATGGGCTCGCCGCAACCCTTCCAGATCCTCAAGATGGACCGCTCGCGCGGCAACATCGTGGTGTCGCGCCGCGCCGTGCTCGAGGAGACCCGCGCCGAGCAGCGCTCGGAGCTGGTCGCCAACCTGAAGGAAGGCCAGGTGTTGCCCGGCGTGGTCAAGAACATCACCGACTACGGCGCCTTCGTCGACCTGGGTGGCGTCGACGGCCTGCTGCACGTCACCGACATCTCCTGGAAGCGCATCAACCACCCGAGCGAGGCGCTCTCGATCGGCCAGCAGGTGCAGGTCCAGGTGATCCGCTTCAACCCGGAGACCCAGCGCATCAGCCTCGGCATGAAGCAGCTCGAGGCCGACCCCTGGGAGGGCGTCTCGGCCAAGTATCCGGTCGGCACCAAGTTCACCGGGCGGGTCACCAACATCACCGACTACGGCGCCTTCGTCGAGCTGGAGCCCGGCATCGAGGGCCTGGTGCACGTCTCCGAGATGAGCTGGACCAAGAAGAACGTGCATCCCGGCAAGATCGTCTCGACCAGCCAGGAAGTCGAGGTCATGGTGCTCGACGTCGACGAGCAGAAGCGCCGCATCAGCCTCGGCCTCAAGCAGTGCCTGGCCAATCCCTGGCAGGACTTCGTCGAGAAGTTCCCGGCCGGCAGCGAGATGGAAGGCGAGATCAAGAACATCACCGAGTTCGGCCTGTTCGTCGGCTTGCCCGGCGAGATCGACGGCATGGTCCACCTCTCTGACCTGGACTGGAGCCGCTCCGGCGAAGAGGCGGTCAAGGACTACAAGAAGGGCGACAACGTCAAGGTCAAGGTGCTCGACGTCGACACTGAGAAAGAGCGCATCAGCCTCGGCATCAAGCAGCTCACCGGCGACCCGGTGGGCGCCGCCCTCGGCAGCATCAAGAAGGGCGACGTCGTGACCTGCACGGTGCACGCGCTACAGGACAACGGCATCGAGGTGCAGCTCGCCGACGGCGTGCTGGGCTTCATCCGCAAGGCGGAGCTGGCCCGCGACCGCAGCGAGCAGCGCCCAGACCGCTTCGCCGTCGGTGAGAAGGTGGACGCCAAGATCACCGCGATCGACAAGAAGAGCCGCAAGATCACGCTCTCGATCAAGCAGCGCGAGATCGCCGAGGAGAAGGAGGCCATGGCGGAGTACGGCTCGGCCGATTCCGGCGCCAGCCTGGGCGACATCCTGGGCGCCGCCATCTCCAAGGCGGCCCAGGAGCGCGAGGCCGAGAAGAAAACCAAGGCCAACGACAGCGACGACTGAGCCCAGTCCGCTCGCAGGAGCCTCGCGATGGGCCGGCGCCCGCTGCGCCGGCCCGCACGAGACCACGGCAAGGCCCGACGTCCCGGCGAAGCTCGGGGCATCGGGCCTTTTCCTTGGCCGGGCCCCGAGCCGGGCAAGAAATCGGTCCTAACTCCCGTGCGGCAGAGGGGGGCACGGCACGGCTCTAGGGGCTTTGGTATAGCCTATTGATCTGAAAGGCTTATCCTTGACGGACCCGCGCCACTCTGGCACTGTCGTCAGAAGCGTCGGGAAAAGGCTTCAATCAGCGGCTGTCCAGTCGAACGGTCGGGCAGTCCAAGAACGAGATGAAAGGCCGGAGTTTGCCGGTTGAATCGGTGGTCATCTGCCGTTCCGGCGAACGACAGGGGGAAGCAGGACCATGACGAAGTCCGAGCTGATTCAACGGATAGCCGAGCTCAATCCGCATCTCTATCACCGCGACGTCGAGCGCATCGTCACCACCATCTTCGACGAGATCAGCGAGGCCCTGGCCCGTGGCGATCGCGTCGAGCTGCGCGGCTTCGGCGCCTTCTCGGTGAAGCGGCGCGATTCGCGGGTCGGGCGCAATCCACGCACCGGCGCCTCGGTGCACGTCTCCGAGAAGTACATCCCCTTCTTCAAGACGGGGAAGCAGCTCCGCGAGCGGCTCAACTCCGACAATTGAGCTTGCTGCCGCGCGGCCTGCTGCGCGACACTCGCGGATGCTCTGGCCGCGTGACGCCCTGAGCCCCCTGGGAGGCCAAATTCCCGCCCCTCTCGCCACTACGGTAGCCGCGTGAGACGCCTTGCCTGGATCGTGACCCTGCCGCTGACCCTGGTCGTCGTGGTCTTCGCGGTGGCCAACCGCAATACCTTCGTGGCGATCGACCTCTTTCCCTTTGACGTGGCGGACTATCCGGTGCCGCTACTGGCGCTGGTACTGGCCTGCCTGCTGTTCGGATTTCTCTGCGGCGGCGTCGTCATGTGGCTGTCGGCCGGCAAGACCCGCCGCCGCGCCCGCGAATCCCACTACCGGGCGAGCAACCTGGAGCGCGAGGTGGCCTACCTCAAGCGCAAGCAGCACGAGGCCGCCGAAAAGGCCGCCGTCAACAACCCAGGCGCCGGCGCGGACACCCAGCTCCACGCCGCCAGCGCGCGGCGCTGAGCGGGGCGTCCCTTGCGCATCATCGCCGCGTCCGACGTTGAAGCGGCGCTCCGGTGGGACGCCCTGATCGAGCGGCTGCGCCAGGCCTTCCGGCGCGGCGCCGAGGTGCCGGTGCGGCACCACCACACCATCGCCAACCCGACCGGCCGGCCCGGCGGCGAGGACGCCACCCTGCTCCTGATGCCGGCCTGGCAGCGCGGCCGCCACATCGGCGTCAAGATCGCCACGGTCTTTCCCAGCAATGCCGATCAGGGGCTGCCAGCGGTAATGGGCGCCTACCTGCTGCTGAACGGCCAGACCGGCGTGCCCGAGGCGCTGATCGACGGCCCCTCGCTGACCCTGAAGCGGACCGCCGCGGCCTCGGCGCTCGCCTCCGGCTATCTGTCGCGGCCGGACAGCGAGCGGCTGCTGATGGTCGGCACCGGCGCGCTGGCGCCGCACCTGATCCTGGCACATGCCAGCGTGCGGCCGATCGGCACGGTGCTGATCTGGGGCCGCAACCCCGAGAAGGCCGCAAGCCTGGCCAAGAAGCTGAACAGCAAGCGGCTGCGCGTCGCTCACACCGAGGACCTCTCCGAGGCGGCGCGCGGCGCCGACATCATCTCCTGCGCCACCCTCTCGAAGGAACCGCTGATCCTCGGCGAATGGCTGCAGCCCGGCCAGCACCTCGACCTGGTCGGCGGCTTCACGCCGCTGATGCGCGAGACCGACGACACGGCGATCCAACGCGCCCGCGTCTTCGTCGACACCCGGGCCGGCGCGCTGAAGGAGGCGGGCGACATCGTGCAGCCGATCGAGTCAGGCGTGCTCGATCCCGACGACGTGGCCGGCGACCTCTTCGAGCTGACGCGCGGCGAGCGGGCCGGACGGCGACACTACGCGCAGATCACCCTGTTCAAGTCGGTCGGCACGGCGATCGAGGACCTGGCCGCCGCGCAGCTCGCCGTGCAGCAGGTTTAGCGCGTCTGCTTTCCTTGGGCGCGGGGCCGTGCTAGAGGGAGGCCACGATGGTGCCCGTGTCCCAGGCAGAGCGATCTCACAGCGCAGCAGTCGCGGGCGCCGAGCGCATCTTCGTCGCCCTCGACACCACCGATCTCACGCGCGCCGCAGCACTCGCGCGCCAGCTCGCAGGCACACTGGGCGGCGTCAAGCTCGGCAAGGAGTTCTTCACCGCGCAGGGCCCCGACGGCGTGCGCGCCGTGGCCGGCGGCGAGCGCCTGTTCCTTGACCTCAAGTTCCACGACATCCCCAACACGGTGGCCGGCGCGGTGCGCGCCGCGGTACACCTGCGGCCGAACCTGCTGACCATCCATGCCTCCGGCGGCCGCGCCATGATGGAGGCAGCGGCGCAGGCGGCGCGCGAGGCCGCCGAGGACCTCGGCGTGCCGCGTCCGCTGATCATCGGCGTCACGGTGCTGACCAGCCTGGACGACGCCGACCTCGCCGCGGTCGGCCAGCAGGGCCCGGCCGGCGATCAGGTGAAGCGCCTGGCCGCGCTCGCCCAGTCGAGTGGCTGCGACGGCGTGGTCTGCAGCCCGCGCGAGATCGCCGCGCTGCGCGCCGCAAGCGGGTCCGAGTTCCATCTCGTGGTGCCCGGACTCCGGCCGGCCTGGGCCGCGGCCGGCGACCAGAAGCGGGTCATGACTCCGGCCGAGGCGCTCGCGGCCGGCGCCGACGTGCTTGTGATCGGCCGTCCGATCACCGGCGCCGCCGATCCGCTTGCTGCAGCGCGGCGCATCGCCGAGGAACTCGCGTAGCAAGGCGCTTGCTGCGCAAACTCCGACAGGCCGATGTCGCAGTGCGTGCAATTCTCGCACCTGCACAAAGGCACGACCAAACTGCTGCCATCAATTGTGGGTATGTGTACAACCGAAGGGTTGGCCACGCGGGCTTAATGTTTTACGTTGCTGGCCGTAGGGTCGCCGCTTCGACTCGGTTGGGGGCAACGGAAGGCGCAAGCGGCAAGGGTCCTTTGGGGGGACTTTGCCTGCGGGGATGCCATGGTCCATGCGATTTTTGGCGGGACGAACGAGTGGGGGTTTCCGGTGCGCGAAACCGCGCTGGTCACCTATCGCAGCGTCTTCGTCGACAATTTGCGTTTCTTCCCAGGAGCGGTGCTCGCGCCGCTCGTGCTGACGCTGCTGATCACTTACGGGTTGGTCGCCGGTGATCTCTTCCCCGACCCGCAGCTGCTGGCCGCCCTGGGCGAATCGCCGCTGCGCCAGGCAGTCATCGACCTGGGCTGGTTCCTGCTCGGCGTTCTGCTGCTCTACATCCCGCATCTGATCCTGGCGGTCGCCTGGATCCGCCTGACGCTGCTCGGGCCGCGGCGTGCGGCGCCGCCGCTGCTGCCGCGGCTGGGCTGGGCTCACTGCCGCGCCTTCGGCTATCTGCTGCTGGCCGCGCTCGGCGGATTGGGCGTGCTGCTTGCCGGCTCGCTGCTGATCTTCCTGCTGTGGGTCGTGTTGTCGCTGTTCGACAGCATCCCGCCCATCACCGTGATCGGCACGCTGATCGGCATCGTCACCATGGCCTTTGTCGTGGTGCTGGCGATCGGCACCTTCCTGCGCCTGGCGCTCGCCCTGCCGGTCACGCTGGTGGCGCCGCAGGAGACGCTGGCCGAGGCCTGGCGCCTCAGCAGCGGCCAGAACCTCCGGCTGCTGATCGCGCTGCTGATCGTCTGGGTGCCGGTGATCGCCGTCGGCCTGACCGGCTTCCATCTGGCTGGCGGTAGCCTGGACGCCCCCTGGGCCCAGGGCGATGCGGGCGTGCTGTTCGCGCCGGAGGAGCCGGGCTTCCTGCTGCACTATCTGCTCGCCACGCTGCTGGCGCTGCTCTGGACGGCGGTCAACGCCAGCTTCATCGCCTTCGCCTTCCAGACCATCCTGCGCTGGTACCCGCCCGACCCCGCCACCGCCGGCCCCGGCAGCGCCGACGCCGGCGTCCACGCCCAGCCCTCGCGCGGCTGACCGCCACGGTCTGACCTAGAGCCATTCCGGCTCAGGTTTTGTGTACCCATTTTACGTGTATACAATAAGAATTATTGCTCTTTCTAGGCGAACTCTCTAGTCTGTGGCCGTCGCGGCACAGGACGTATCGTGGGCATGTGAGGGGGAGATGACATGGGCCTTCCGCCTAGAGACCTGCCACCACCGCCTGGTCCCCTGCCGATCTGGGAGACCGTCACGGCCAGCTATCGCAGCGTCTTTGTCGACAACCTGAATCACCTGCCCAACGCGGTCGCCGGCCCCTTCGTGCTGTCGCTAATGATCATGTATCTGTTCTTCCGCCTCGGTATCGACGTCACACTCCTTGGCGGCAATCCGACGACGGCCAGCGGGTGGCTGGGCCTAATCCTTGCCGGCTTTGTCAGCCTGGTGCCCTACGTGATCTTCGCCGTCGCCTGGCACCGGCTGATTCTCCTGGGACCGGCAGTGGCGGCGCCGACCGTGATCCCGGGCATGACCAACCGCCACTGGCGCTTCTACGGCTACAGCCTGCTTCTCATCCTGCTGGGCATTGTGGTGGCACTAGTCATCGTTGGCTTGTCCACGCTCATTGCAGTCCTGATCTTCCGTTCTCAGCTCCTGGGCGGCCTTGTCGCCCTGGCAACTGTCGCGGTCGCCCTCGCAGTGATTCTTCGACTCTCCTTGGTGCTTCCGCCTACGGCAATAGACAAGCATTACGGAATCGGCGATGCCTTTCGCCTGTCGGAGAAGCAAGGCTTTCGATTGCTGGTTGCCTTCATCGTCATCTCGATCCCCTTCGTGATCGTCAACTTCCTCATCGATGAGCACGTCAGAGACCTCGCCGCCGAAATCGATCGCTATCCCGCGGCTGCATTCTCCGGGATCATGTCCCTCTACATCTGGATAGCGATCTATACAGTTATCAATTACCTGGGCATGGCCATCGGCGTAAGCTTCCTGTCCCTTTCCTTCATGCATCTCAGCGGCTGGCGACGAGAAAACGGTGGCGAGGCCACGCCGCCGCCGCCAACGGGCGACGCCGGCTTCCATTCATCCTGACGCCGAGACCGCGCCCGCCCCGCCAAACGACTTGACCGCACGGGTCCGCTTGTGGCCCTTGTCCCCTCCCGGCGGCGCACGGCCGCCGCGCAGAGCGAACTGGGACCCATGGCGATCGAGGCCAAGATCTGCGGCGTGAACACGCCCGAGTCGCTGGCCGCTGCGGCCGGCGGTGGGGCGGCCTTTATCGGGCTCAACTTCTACCCGCCCTCGCCGCGCTCGGTGACGCCCGAGCAGGCGGCGGCGCTGGCCCGCATGACGCCGCCCCAGGTCCAGCGCGTCGGCCTCTTCGTCGATCCCGACGACGAGACCCTGGCGCGCGTGCTGGCCCAGGTGCCGCTCGACCTGATCCAGCTGCACGGCAGCGAGGACGCGCGCCGCATCGCCACGATCAAGGCGCGCTTCGCCCTGCCGGTCATGAAGGCGATCAAGATCGCCACCGCCGCCGACCTCGAGGCGGTCGAGGCGATCGAGCCGGTGGCCGACCGGCTGCTGTTCGACGCCAAGACGTCCAAGTCGATGAAGAACGCCCTGCCCGGCGGCAACGCCGTGGCCTTCGACTGGCGCCTCCTGGCCGGGCGCAGATGGCGCCGGCCCTGGATGCTGTCGGGCGGGCTCGAGGCCGGCAACCTGGCCGAGGCGGTCACCATCACCGGCGCCCGGGCGGTCGACGTCTCGTCCGGCGTCGAGGACGCGCCGGGCCAGAAATCACCCAGTAAGATCAAAGACTTCCTGGACAAGGCGCGGGCCCTCTAGGCGCGCCGGCAGGCGCGCCTCGGCCGGGCTATCGGACGTTGCGGCGGCTGGCCGGATGGGGCAGAGTCGCGCCTCCCTGGCCGCAAGGATCGAGGCTCGCGGCGGGGCAGGATTGCCTTGCCGGCTCCGGCCCCCAATACTTGCGGCACGGGCTCCCTTGGGGTCGGTCCGGGGAACCAAGGAGCAAGCAACAAGCGGCGCGTGCAAGGGACCCACCAGGCGGGGTGGTCAAGCGATACAGCGGTCAGGCATGGAAGCACTCAACACCTACAAGGGCGGGCCGGACGAGGCCGGCCGGTTCGGGCTCTACGGCGGCCGCTTCGTCGCCGAGACCCTGATGCCGCTGATCCTCGAGCTGGAGCAGGCCTACGAGGCGGCCAAGGCCGATCCGAATTTCAAGAAGGAGATTGACTACTACGCCCAGTACTACGTGGGGCGGCCGAGCCCGCTCTACTTCGCGCCGCGGATGACCGCGCAGCTGGGCGGCGCCAAGATCTACTTCAAGCGCGAGGAGCTGAACCACACCGGCTCGCACAAGATCAACAACTGCATGGGCCAGATCCTGCTGGCCAAGCGCATGGGCAAGCGCCGCATCATCGCCGAGACCGGCGCCGGCCAGCATGGTGTGGCGGTGGCAACCGTTTGTGCCCTGTTCGACCTGCCCTGCGTGGTCTACATGGGCGAGACCGACATCGCGCGCCAGGCGCCCAACGTGTTCCGCATGAAGCTGCTGGGCGCCGAGGTGCGGCCCGTGACCAGCGGCTCGCGCACCCTGAAAGATGCGCTGAACGAGGCGCTGCGCGACTGGGTCGCCAACGTCGAGGACACTTTCTACATCATCGGCACGGTGGCCGGGCCGCATCCCTATCCTGCCATGGTGCGCGACTTCCAGGCGGTGATCGGCGAGGAGGTCAAGCAGCAGATGATGGCGGCCGAAGGCCGCCTGCCCGACACGCTGGTCGCCTGCATCGGCGGCGGCTCGAACGCCATGGGCCTGTTCTATCCCTTCCTCGACGACAAGGAGGTGCGCATCATCGGCGTCGAGGCGGCCGGCCGCGGCATCGAGACCGGCGCGCATGCCGCCTCGATCACGGGCGGGCGGCCCGGCGTGCTGCACGGCAACCGCACCTACCTGCTGCAGGACGACGACGGCCAGATTCTCGAGGCGCATTCGATCTCGGCGGGGCTCGACTATCCCGGCATCGGCCCGGAGCATTCCTGGCTGAAGGACAGCGGCCGCGTCGAGTACGTGGCGGCGACCGACGAGGAGGCGCTCGACGCCTTCCAGCT
>JBHJOF010000074.1:0-2395 GCA_050330055.1 Kiloniellales bacterium | reverse complement strand
CTTCAACGGCCGGGACGCCCGGCGGCAGGATCACCCAGGGCAGCTTCGAGGCGGTGAAGATGTGGATGTCGGGCGGCAGCAGGTCCGGCTCGTCCAGCGTGCCGACGCGCACGAACTTGATGGCATCACCGGCCCCGGCGTAGTGGCTCCAGACCGCGATGCGGCAGGTCCGGCAACGGACGATCTTCTGCCCCTTGCCGCTGTTGGACGGCGTGTTGACCACCTCCAACTCGCCCTGCAGCAGGACCACGCGGTCGGCCTCGATCATGGCGTTGAGCGCGAAAGCGGTCCCGGTCTCGCGCTGGCACCAGCGGCAGTGACAGCAGTGCACGAAGAGCGGCCGGCTGATCATGCGATAGCGCACCGCGCGGCAGGTGCAGCCGCCCTCGGCCGAGAAATCCGCTTCGGTCGCCGTCAAGGGCCCCTCCTGGTTGCCGCGATCAGGCCGTCATGAGGGCGCGGACGTGGGCGGCGCTGCTGCTGGCCAGCGCCTTGAGGTCGTAACCGCCCTCGAGCGCCGAGACCAGTCGGCCCTGGCTGTGCTCTCTGGCGATCTTCAGGAGCTCGCGGGTCGCCCAGGCGTAGTCCTCGTCCTGGAACTGCAGGTTGGCCAGCGGATCGTTCGCATGGGCGTCGAAGCCGGCCGAGACGATCACCAGCTCGGGCGCGAAGCCGGCCAGCGCCGGCAGCACGATGCCCTCCATGGCCTGGCGGAACTCGCGCGTCCCGGCCATCGGCGGCAGCGGCGCGTTGACGATGTTGCCGGCCGCGCCGCGCTCGGAGGCGGCGCCGGTGCCGGGATAGAGCGGCGACTGATGGGTCGAGGCGTAGAACAGGTCCGGGTCGTCCCAGAACATGGCCTGGGTGCCGTTGCCGTGGTGCACGTCGAAGTCCATCACCGCGACGCGCGTCAGGCCGTGCACCTTGCGCGCCTGCTCGGCGCCGATCGCCACATTGTTGAAGAGGCAGAAGCCCATGGCCCGGCGCGGCTCGGCGTGATGGCCGGGCGGCCGCACGGCGCAGAAGGCGTTGTCCGCCTCGCCGGCGATCACCGCATCGACCGCGGCGCAGAGCGCGCCCGCAGCCCGGAGCGCCGCCTCGCCGGAGCCGGGCGAGACGATGGTATCGGCGTCGAGCCCGACGTGGCCGCTGTCGGGGATCGCCTCCAGCACCGCCTCGACGAAGGCCTTGGGGTGCACCCGAGCGATCTGCTCGACCGTGGCGCGTGGCGCCTCGCGCCGCTCCAGGCCTGCGAATTCGTCGCCCGCCAGCGTCTCCAGCACCGCGTCCAGGCGGGCCGGCCGCTCCGGATGCATGGCGCCGGTGTCGTGCTCGCGGCAAGCGCTGTGACTGTACAGCAGCGTGGTCATGGTCGTCCCTTCCCCAGGCGCCAGTGTTAGACGGCCAACAAACCCGACGCCACAAAGATTTGATCCTATGTCCCTTTGCCAGTGAACAAAAGGCGTCCAGGCATTCTATAATGGGCATGTCACGCGGCCGGCCGTCGCAAGAGCGGCGATTGCCGTCGTCGTCGCAATAGCCTTTACTCCGCTCCGCACCCCGGCAACCCTGGAGACCGCGACCGTCATGAGGACCCCTCTCCCCAGACCCGCTCTGGCGGGGGCGCTGGCACTGGTGCTCGTGGTGGTCTGCGCCGGTCCAGCCCCCGCCCAGAACGGCGCGGCGCTGGTCCGGGTCGACCGGGTCTCGATCGAGCCGATGGACCAGACGGTCCCGGTCATCGGCCGCCTGGTGCCGCGCCAGTCCGGCGTGGTGGCGGCGCGCATCGACGGGCCGGTCGAGGCCTTCCGTGTCGAGGTCGGCGACCGGGTCGAGGCCGGCCAGGTGATCGCGCTGCTCAATGTCGAGGCCCTGCAGGCGCGGCGCGACCTGGCCGCCGGCCAGCTCGCCGAGGCCAAGGCGCAGCTCGCCACGCGCAAGGCGGCCCAGGCCCTGGCGCGCCAGGAGGCCAAGCGCATCGAGGGCCTGAAGGACTCCGCCGCCTTCAGCCAGGGCCGCTACGACGACACCCAGCAGCAGCTCGCCATGGCCACGGCCGAGCTGGCCGAGGCCGAAGCCAACGTCCAGACCTACAGCGCCGAGCTGCGCCTGGCCGAGATCAACCTGGGCTACGCCGAGGTCATGGCGCCCTATGCGGGCGTGATCACCCAGCGCCTGACCGAGGCCGGCGCCTTCGTACGCATGGGCGACCCGATCGTCAGCATGATCGACGACGGCAATCTCGAGATCGAGGCCGACGTGCCCTTTCGCAACATCAGCGGGCTGGAGAGCGGTACCGCGATCCGCGTCACGCTGGACGACGGCAGCAGTCACTGGGCCGTGGTGCGCGCCGTGGTGCCGGAGGAGAACCCGCTCACCCGTACCCGTACGGTCC
>JBHJOF010000073.1:0-38094 GCA_050330055.1 Kiloniellales bacterium | reverse complement strand
AGGCGATCATGGGCATCCTGCCGCGCTCGGCGCGGGTCGAGCGCGGCGAAATCCTGTTCGCCGATCCGGACGCGCCGGCAAACGGTAGCGAGCCGGTCACCGACATCGCCAAGCTCGATCCAAGCAGCGCCGCCATGCGCGCGATCCGCGGCGGCCGCATCTCGATCATCTTCCAGGAACCGATGACCTCGCTGTCGCCGGTGCATACCGTCGGCAACCAGGTGAGCGAGGCCCTCGAGCTGCACCGCAAGGTGACGGCGGCCGAGAGCCGCGAGCTGACCGCCGAGATGCTGCGCTTGGTCGGTTTTCCCGATCCGCAGAAGGCGCTCAGGACCTACCCCTTCGAGCTGTCGGGCGGCCTGCGCCAGCGTGCCATGATCGCCATGGCGCTGATCTGCCGGCCGGCGCTGCTGATCGCCGACGAGCCGACCACGGCGCTCGACGTCACCATCCAGGCGCAGATCCTGAAGCTGCTGGCCGACCTGCAGCAGGAGCTCGGCATGGCAGTGCTGATCATCACCCACGACCTGGGCGTGGTCGCCAACGTCGCCGAGGAGGTCGTGGTCATGTACCACGGCGAGGTCATGGAGCGCGGCACGCTGGAGGACATCTTCAAGCAGCCGGCGCATCCCTACCTGCGCGCGCTGCTGCGCGCCGTGCCGCGCTTCCACATGACCAAGGGCGAGCGCCTGCAGCCGATCCGCGAGATCAAGCACAACGGTGCCGGCTCGCTGCTGCACCAAAAGGAGCCCTGGCCGCCGGAGGCCGACAAGGCCGGCCCGCTGCTCCGCGTCGAGCACGTGAGCAAGAGCTTCAGCATCCGCAAGGGCGGCTGGTTCGACAGCGGCAACGCCAATCGGGCGCTGGCGGTCGACGACGTGAGCCTGACCATCCGGCGCGGCGAGTGCCTGGGACTGGTCGGCGAGAGCGGCTGCGGCAAGACCACACTGTCGAAGATGATCATGCGCGCGCTCAAGCCCGATGCCGGACGCATCACTTTCAACGACCGCGGTCGCCTGATCGACGTGCTGGCGCTCAAGGGCGAGGACCTGATCAGGTTCCGCGAGCGGATCCAGTTCATGTTCCAGGACCCCTTCAGCTCGCTCAACCCGCGCATGACGGTGATGGATATCATCAGCGAGCCCCTGCTGATCCACAAGATCGGCGACGCCCAGAGCCGGGCCGAGACGGTCAAGGCGCTGATGAAGGTGGTCGGACTCGACGTGCGCCACCTGAAGCGCTATCCGCATTCCTTCTCGGGCGGCCAGCGCCAGCGCATCGGCATCGCCCGCGCGCTCGCGCTCAACCCCGACCTGCTGATCTGCGACGAGCCGGTCTCGGCGCTCGACGTCTCGATCCAGGCGCAGATCCTGAACCTGCTGAAGGACCTGCGCGACGAACTGGGCCTGACCTATCTCTTCATCTCGCACAACCTGGCGGTGGTCGACTACATCGCGGACCGCATCGCCGTGATGTGCCGCGCCCGCCTGGTCGAGCTGGCGCCGCGCGAGGTGCTGTTCAACGACCCGGTGCATCCCTATACCCAGGCGCTGCTGTCGGCGGTGCCCGAGCCGAACCCCGAACGCCGGCTCGACCTGACCGCGCTGATGGAAGGGCGCGCCTCGAACCCGGCCGACTGGCCGGCGCCCTTCACCATCGACGGGCGCAGCCGGCCGAAGCTGGTCGACCTGGGCAACGACCACTTCGTGCGCGCCGATCCCGAGCTGGGCGACCTCAGGGCGGCATCGTGACCCGCTTTTTGCCCGGTTTCCTGCTGGGTCTCCTACTGGGTCTGCTGCTAGGCGCGAGCGCTCCCGCCGGGGCGCTGGCCACGACGGCGGAAGAGCCGCCGGCGCTGGCCGAGCAGGTCACCGCCGGGACTCTGCCGCCCTTGGCCGAACGGCTGCCGGCGGTACCCTACGTCGATGCGCTGGACCAGCCCTGGCAGAGCCTTGGGCGCTACGGCGGCCGGCTCGATCTGCTGATGGCGAAGTCGCGCGACCTGCGCCAGGTCATGGTCTACGGCTATTCGCGGCTGGTCGGCTACCGGCCCGACCTCACGCTCGCGCCGGACATCCTGGAGCGCGTCGAGGTCGAGGGCGAGCGCGTCTACACCCTGTACCTGCGGCCGGGGCACCGTTGGTCGGACGGCGCGCCCTTCACCACCGAGGACTTCCGCTACTGGTGGCAGGACGTCGCCAACAACGAGGCGCTGTCGCCGACCGGGCCGCCGGTTGCCCTGCTGGTCAAGGACGAAGCGCCCAAGGTAGAGATCCTGGACGAGACCACCCTGCGCTACAGCTGGTCGCGGCCGCACCCGACCTTCCTGAATCTCCTGGCCGGCGCCAGCCCGCTGTTCATATACCGCCCGGCGCACTACCTGAAGCGCTTTCACATCGACTATGGCGACCCGCAGGTCATCGCAGCCGCGATCGAGGCGGCGCGCCAGCGCAACTGGGCGGCGCTGCATAACCGGCTCGACAATCTCAACAGGAACGACAATCCGGACCTGCCGACTCTCGATCCCTGGGTGCTGCGGACGGCGCCGCCATCCGAGCGCTTCGTACTGCGCCGCAATCCCTATTTCCACCGCGTCGACCCGGAGGGCCGGCAGTTGCCCTACATCGACGAGGTGGCCGTGCACGTCGCCGCGCCGGACCTGATCCCGGTCAAGACCGGGGCCGGCGAGAGCGATCTGCAGGCGCGCTACATCCGCTTCGACAACTATACCTTCCTCAAGGCCTCCGAGCCGCAGGGCAAGATCAAGGTGCTGCTGTGGCACAGCGCGAGGGGCTCGCGGCTGGCGCTGTATCCCAATCTGACGGTGAACGACCCGGTCTATCGCGCGCTGTTCCGCGACGTGCGCTTCCGCCGCGCCCTGTCACTCGCCATCAATCGCCGCGAGATCAACCAAGTCGCCTTCTTCGGCCTGGCGCGCGAGGGCAACAACACGGTGCTGCCGGAGAGCCCGCTCTTTATGCCCGAGTATCAGAACCGCTGGACGCAGTTGGACCTGGCGCGGGCGAACCGCCTGCTCGACGAGATCGGCCTGACCGAGCGCGACGGCCGCGGCATCCGCCGGCTGCCCGACGGCCGACCGCTCCGCATTATCGTCGAGACCGACGGCGAAAGCAGCGAGGAGACCGACGTGCTGCAGCTGTTGCGCGATTCCTGGGCCGAAGCCGGCATCGCGCTCTACGCCAAGCCGCTGCAGCGCGAGGTGCTGCGCAACCGGGTCTATGCCGGCGAAACGCTGATGACGATCTCGGCCGGCCTGGAGAACGGCCTGCCCACCGCCGACATGAGCCCGCTCGAGCTGGCGCCGGTGCGACAGGACGGTCTGCAATGGGCACGCTGGGGCCAACACTACGAGACCGGCGGCCTGGCCGGCGCGGCGCCCGACATGCCGGTCGCCGAGCGGCTGCTGGCGCTCTACGAAGCCTGGCGCGCCACCACCGACCGTGACGAGAGAACGCGCATCTGGCACGAGATGCTGTCGCTGCACGCCGACCAGGTCTTGACGATCGGCCTGGTCAGCAACATCCCGCAGCCGGTCGCGGTCGATCCGCGCCTGCGCAACCTTCCGGAGGAGGGCCTCTACAATTGGGACCCGGGAGCCTTTTTCGGCCTCTATCATCCCGATACCTTCTGGTTTGCCGAAAGCGAAGAGGGCTAAGTGCGCGATGCCTGCGCGGCGGCAGGGCCCGAGCAGACTGGGCGAGATGACGATCACGCCGGCACCCGCCGGCGCCGACGATCTGCCAGCCATGACCAACCCGGCCGAGCGGGCCCGCCTCCAGGTTCTGCTCACCGACTTGGCCGGCGGTACACTTGCGAAGAGCGCAGCCTTTGCACCGCCGGGCGCGGCGACGCGGGCGCAGGCGGCGGTGGCCGAGTTCCCGGCGCTCTATGCGCGCCGGCCGCTGCGCGACAACAGCGGCGGCAGCGGCTTTAACGACAGCCTCTGGCTCTTCGCCCTGGCCCGCGCCTTCGCGCCCAGTCTGATCGTCGAGAGCGGCACCCATCGCGGCCATTCCGCCTGGCTGTTCCGCCAGGCCTGCCCCCAGGCGGAGATCCACAGCTTTGACATCGCGCCCGAGCGCCTGAGCCACCGCGAGCCCGATATCACCTACCATGCCTGCGACTGGTCGGACGTCGCGCTCTCGGCGCGCGACCCGGCCGCGAGCCTGATCTTCTTCGATGACCACGTCAGCCACGCCAGGCGCCTGCGCGAGGCCCACGCCCGCGGCTTCCGGCTGCTGCTGCTGGACGACAACTTCCCGGCCCACGCTCTCTACGCCACCGGCGGGCCGCCGCTGCCGACGCTCGCCATGATCACCGATCCGGCGCTGGCCACGGGCGGCCGCCTGGCCTGGACCCGCAAGGGTAAGGCCTACAGCTACAACTTCGACGCAGCGGCCGTCGCCGACGTCCGCGCCCTGGTCGCGGACTGCCTGGTGCTGCCCGAGCTGGCGCCCCTCACGCACTATCCGCTCGGTTCCTGCCTGACCCTGGTGCGCCTGGCGGATTGAAGGGCCGACCGAAGAAGGCATGGGGACTCCGGCCTCGAATTTGCCGGCGCTTTCCGCTATTGATGGACCTGTGTCCGCTGCGTTGCAGCTTGCAGGGGAATAGCTGTGCCGTCAGGACGATCCGGCCAAGACCGCTTCATGTAAAGGCAGCGGAATCCCACGCCCCATGCTGGCCTATACAATCCGCCGCATCCTGATCATGGTGCCGACGCTGCTGGCGATCAGCGCGATCGTTTTCATCATCATCCAGCTTCCACCGGGCGATTACCTCGAGACCTATATCTCCGAGTTGCAGGCCCAGGGCGAGGCGGTCGACCCGCAGAAGATCGCCCAGCTGCGCGCCCAGTACGGCCTCGACCGGCCGCTGGTCGAGCAGTACGCGCTCTGGGTTCTGGGCCTGCTGCAGGGTGACATGGGCTATTCCTTCGAGTATCAGCTGCCGGTCAACGACGTGGTCGGCGATCGCCTGTGGCTGAGCTTCATCCTGTCCTTCGCCACGATCATTTTCACCTATGCGGTGTCCTTTCCGATCGGCATCTATTCTGCGGTGCGGCAATACAGCATCGGCGACTACGCCTTCACCTTCCTCGGCTTCCTTGGCCTCGCCACGCCCAACTTCCTGCTCGCCCTGGTCCTGCTCTATTTCGCCAACTACTACTTCGGCACCTCGATCGGCGGGCTGATGGACGAGCAGTACATCGGCCAGCCCTGGAGCTGGGGCAAGATGCAGTCCGTGCTGGAGCACCTGCTGGTGCCGGTCATCGTGATCGGCACCTCGGGCACCGCCGGCATGATCCGCCGGCTGCGCGCCAACTTGCTGGACGAGCTGCAGCGCCAGTACGTCATTACCGGACGCGCCAAGGGCCTGTCCCCGGCCAAGCTCCTGCTCAAGTATCCGCTGCGCCTGGCGATCAATCCCTTCATTGCCGACATCGGCAGCCTGCTGCCGCAGATCGTGTCCAGCGCAGCCATCGTGTCGATCGTCATGAGCCTGCCGACCACCGGGCCAATGCTGGTTGACGCGCTGCGCAGCCAGGACATGTACCTGGCCGGATCGTTCCTGATGTTCCTGGCGCTCTTGACGGTGATCGGCGTGTTCCTGTCCGACCTGGCGTTGGCCGCGCTCGACCCCCGCATCCGGCTCGAGGGAGGCGTCACCCGATGAGCGACACCTCCTTCGCAAGCGGCAAGCCCAAGCAAGGCGCGCGCCAGCCGATCGAGCACTACGTCAACCCGGCGCCCTTCGATCCGCACCGCGTCGAGGCCATGACGCCGGAGATGGAGCGCTACTACATGGCGCCGCAGTGGCGCCTGATCTGGTGGAAGTTCAAGCGCCACAAGCTGGCCCTGATTTCCGGCTGGTTCCTGCTGCTGCTCTATCTCTCGATCTTCATCTGCGAGTTCATCGCGCCTTACAACCTGCATACCCGCAACACGAACTTCATCTATGCGCCGCCGCAAAGCCTGCACTTGTTCCACGAGGGCAGCTTCGTCGGTCCCTTCGTCTACGGCTACTCCTACAAGCTCGACATGACCACGCTGCGGCGCGAGTACACGCCCGATCCCAACAAGATCGAACGCTTGCGCTACTTCTGCCGGGGTGACGAATACAGGTACTGGGGCCTGATCCCCGGCAGCTTCCACCTGGTCTGCCCGGCCGAGGGCGGCACGCTCTTCCTGCTCGGCACCGACCGGCTCGGCCGCGACATGTTGAGCCGCATCATCTATGGCGGGCGCATCTCGCTCACCATCGGCCTGGTCGGCATCACCATCTCGTTCCTGCTCGGCATAATCATCGGCGGCGTCGCCGGCTATTACGGCGGCTGGGTCGACAACCTGGTGCAGCGCTCGATCGAGGTGGTGCGCAGCTTCCCTGAGATCCCCTTGTGGCTGGCGCTCTCGGCGATCCTGCCGGTGACCTGGAGCCCGCTGCTGGTCTACTTCGGCATAACCCTTATCCTGGGGCTGCTCGACTGGCCGGGTCTGGCGCGTGCCGTGCGCTCCAAGCTGCTGTCTTTGCGCGAGGAGGATTTCTGCGTCGCCGCGCAGCTCATGGGCGCCTCGCCGAGCCGCATCATCGGGCGCCACCTGCTGCCCAGCTTTACCAGCCACCTGATCGCCTCGGCGACGCTGTCGATCCCCAGCATGATCCTGGGCGAGACGGCGCTGTCCTACCTCGGCCTGGGCCTGCGGCCGCCGATCACCTCGTGGGGCGTGCTGCTGTCCGAGGCGCAGAACATCGAGGCGGTGAAGCTTTTCCCCTGGCTGATGCTGCCGGTGATTCCGGTGATCCTGGTGGTGCTGGCCTTCAACTTCCTGGGCGACGGCATGCGCGACGCCGCGGATCCCTATAAATAGAAACCAGGTGAATTGACACAGATGAACACAGATGAACATGAACGGGATACTGGCACTCCGATGCGAGATGCCTGAAGGGCAAGCATCCGACACCTATCTGGTTTGTGTTCATCTGTGTTCATCCGTGTCAGATTCAGTTTGTCATTGCCGGGCTTGACCCGCCTGCGGGGCCGAAGTCCCTTCGGCGCGGCGAAGGCCCGGCGATCCAGAGAACCGTGAGAGCAAAACTCTGGATGCCCGGATCATGTCCGGGGCATGACATTGAATGACGGAAGCTGCGCCGCCGCTATTCTGCCAGCACCACCAAATCCAGCGCGTTCTCGACGCCGGCCACCTTGCCGCCAGGCAGGCGGCGGTGCGGGACGGGAGGCGTATAGCCCTGCGCCAGAGCCTGGTCGTAGGTCGCGGCGTCGCAGATTGCACGTACGCTGTGATCCTTGTTGGCCTTCTCGAGCTTGGCCGAGAGGTTCACCGCGTCGCCGATCACGGTGTACTCCAGGCGCGTCTCGTCGCCGACGGCGCCGAACAGGATGCGCCCGGTGGCGGCCGCCGCGTTGACCGCCGGAGCGGGGTCGCCGGCCGCGCTGCGCCCCTCTTGCCAGGCCGCGGCCGCCTGTATCACCGCGTCGATCGCGCGCAGCGCGTCGGCGGCGTAGGTTTCGCTCGGCGCGGAAGCGCCGAATGTGGTGAGGATGCCGTCGCCCATGAACTTGTCGATCGAGCCGCCGTGGCTCTGGATGATCGGAACCATGATCGACTGGTACTCGGCCAGAAGTCCGATCACCTGATCCGGCGGATGACGCTCGGCCAGGCGGGTGAAGCCGCGCATATCGAGGTTGACGATGGCGGCGTCGCGCAGCTCGCCGCTGCCGGCCAGGATCTGCTGCTCGGCGCCAGTGATTCGCTGGGCGATCTGCGGATCGAAGAAGCGCGACAGGTCGCGCGCCGCGCTCTGCTCGGCCACCGCGCGGACCAGCAGGCCCTTGGCGCGGACCAGCGCCACCGCGATGATCAGCGTGACCATCATGATCGAGATGATCTTGTCGAACTCGGCGCCCAGTAGGATCGAGTTCGAGGTCATGTAGGTAACGAAGTCGCGCGTGATCATGGCATCGTGCGGATCGGCCAGCAGCACGTAGGCCATCAGCCCGCCCCAGCCGACCGCCGCCGCCAGCCCGGCCAGCAGCACGTAGCGCGCCTCGAAGCGCAGCGCCCGCAGCGCGATGAAGATGAAGACGTAGAGCATGGTCGGCGCCTTGAGATAGAACGACGCCGGCTGCTCGTACTTGAGATGGAAGCTCCAGATCAGCGCCATCAGCAGGGTCATGTCGAGCACCACCGACAGCGCCAGCGCCCAGGACGGCAGCCGCGCCAGGCGCGACCAGACCAGCCGGATCACGGTCAGCAGAAAGTAGATGCCGAGCGCCCAGGGCACCAGGTCGAACATGAGGGGCGGCTTGGGCGAGATCGCGTAGAGGGTACCGAGGGTCGCCACCACGAAGAGCTGGAACCAGCCGATCAGGGTCTCGCTGCGGTCCTGCTGCCGACCGATGGCATCGCGCACCCGCGCCGGCAGGGCGCCGGTGTCGGAGCGCACGAAGAACTCGCGTCGCAGATCGGTCAGCATCGGCATCGGCAGTTCCCGTTGGCGCGGCGCCCCGAGCGCAGGCCTGCGCTCGGCCATAGAGCGGGCTCAAGCGGTGCGATCGTCAAGACGGAAAGATGGGCGCATTTGGCCGCCGTGCCGCTCATATTCTTGTGACCCCTCCGTGATCCCCCCTGGCGGCCCCTTCTGGTGGTGGGGCGAGCGCTGCCTAGCGCCGGCGCAGCCAGAGGCTGCTTTCCCGCGCGCCCTGTGGCAGCGGCAGGCCGGCCACGGCCGAGCGCGCCAGGGAGTCCTTCATCCGGGTGGCGACGTAGTGGCTGGCGAAGAGCACCTCCCAGGCGCCGCCCAGCAGCAGCGGCAACACGCCGAGCTGCTCGTTGTAGCCGCGCCAGCGCCAGGCGGCGGGATAGTCGTCGGGCAGGAAGATGTCGTGCAGATGCAGCAGGACGCCGGAGGGCAGGGCCGGCAACAGGTGGCCGAAGAGGATGTCGACGTCGCTGCCCGGCATCAGGATGTGGCTGGAATCGATCGACAGCAGGTCGCCGGCATCGAGCGCCGCGAAGGGCGCGTTGCCGGTTTTCTGCAGCGTGGCATGCACCAGGGTCAGGCGCGGATCGGCGAGCGCGAGCCGGGCGCGCGGCGCCGGGTCGATGCTGGTAATCCGGGTGTCGAGATCGCCGTCGATCACCGCCTGCAGCAGGAAACGCGTCGAGTGGCCGGCGCCGACCTCGACGATGCGACGCGGCGCCAAACGGCGCACCTGCGCGTAAGCTGCCGCGGCGTCAAGGCGCGGGAACCAGTCCTGGGCCCAGCGCGGCCCAGGCGCAGGCGCGGTGCCGATGCGGCGCAGGTCCTCGGCATAATCGTCGATCCAGCCGAGCCGCTCGACAAAGGCTGCTTCGCGGGCAGCGAACAGCGCCTCGACCGCGGCGTATGAGGGGCGCGACGCGGCGGCCCGCTGCGCCCAGGCGTAGCGATAGGGGATGAAGAAGCCGCGCTCGGCGATGCCCAGTGCGGTCAGCAGGCCGAACCAGGCGCGGCGCCGCGCACTGCGCGGCCAGAGGCTTTCGAAGCGCGGCATGGCAGATCGATCCAAGGAACAATCCAGGCCGTCAGCACGGCCGCTCATAGCCTGAGGGCCGCGCCCTCTTGCGCGACCATGGTGCCCGGGCGGGCTTTCTCTGCCTGCTCCGCGACCCGGTCCATGAAATAGTCGTCGTGCGAGGGATCGTGATGGAAGATAATCAGGCGTCCGACGCCGGCCTCGTCGCAAATCCGCACGCCCTCCTGCCAGGTGGAATGGCCCCAGCCCTTGAAGCGGGGATACTCGTCCTCGGTGTAGCTGCAGTCGTAGATCATGGCGTCGGCACCGGCGACCAGCTCCATGATGTTCGCATCGCGGCCGCTTGCCTTGTGCTCGGTGTCGGTGACGTAGCAGACCGCCTTGCCGTCGTATTCGATCCGGTAGCCGGTCGCGCCGTTCGGGTGATTGAGCGGCGCGGTGCGCAGGCGAATGTCGGGCCGCGGCTCGAGCGTCTCGCCGGCGACGAAGTCGTGATAGGTGACGTTGGCGGCGAAGATCTTCGGCGGCACCGGGAACAGCGGCGGCGCCATGAACTTGCAGAGCACGCCCCAGAGGTTGCCGGCGGGCTGCAGATGCCCGGCCCAAAGGCGGAAGCGATTGCGCGGATCGAACATCGGCACGAAGAAGGGCAGGCCGATGATGTGATCGTGGTGCGTATGGGTGAGGAAGAGGTCGCCCTGGATGCCGTCCTCGTCGTCGCCCGAGCTCGCCAGGTGCTGCCCCAGCCGGCGCAGGCCGGTGCCGGCATCGAAGATCAGAAGCTGGCCGCCGCAGCGCACCTCCAGGCACGAGGTGTTGCCGCCATAGCGCTCGTAGGCCTCGCCCGGACAGGCGATCGAGCCGCGTGTACCCCAGAACTTTACGGAAAAGTTGGACTCCTCGGCCAAGTCCCGGTCGCTCTCTCGCAGTGGGCTCTCGCAGTGGGCTCTCGTTATGGATTTTCGTGATGGGCGTGCGCGATGCAAACCCATCTATGTAACCCTACCAACGTTAACTGACCATACCAAAGGCGGCGGACTGTGACGTACGTCACATATCGGGCGGCACGAGGGCGGGGCCTGGCGTCGCATTGCCGTTCGTAGACCCATGTTTCCGGTGGCTTGGCCCCCTGGCATGGTCTCGTCCCTTGCCGGGTCGGTCGGGCTCGGCCAAAGTGCGCGCCGTGCTTATCGGGTCGGCCGAGTGGGAGCGGTAGCGCAGGACGAGCATGATCGCGAGCCGCACCAACTGGACCGGCGTGATCTACGGGCTGAGCCTGTCATTCTTCGCCGCCTATCAGCTGTTCCGGCTGCCGCCAGCGTTGCCGCTGCTGCTCGAACGCTATGGCTACGACCGGGCGCTGGCCGGCGGCTTCATGTCAGTCTACGCGCTGGCCGGCCTTTTGACCTCGCTCTACCTGGGCCGGCAGATCGAGCGCCACGGCATCGCCCGGCCGGTGCTGGCGGCGCTCGTCATCATGGTCGCCGGCAACCTGCTGTCGCTGCTGTGGCCGGAGCAGGGCCTGATGATGCTGGCCGCGCGCGGCCTGGAGGGCATCGCCTTCGCGGCACTGGCGATCGCCGGGCCGGTGCTGGCCCAGCGCGAGACCAGCGCCCGCCAGCTGCCGCTGGTGATTGGGCTGACCGCCGCCTGGATGCCGGTCGGGCAGATGGTCGCCGCGGTTGCCGCGCCCTTCGCCTTCGCGCTCTACGGCTGGCAGCTTCTGTGGATCGCAGCGCTGGCCGGCTGCCTGGCGCTCGCCGCCTGGACCATGGTGCTGGCCGGCCGCGGCACGGTGGCGCTCGGCCCGCACCACGCCGAGGGCAGTACACGGCCGAGCGAGCCGATCACCCCGGCGCAGCGGCGCACGCTGATGCTGGCGGCCGCCGTCTTCATGCTGTGGTCGGGCCAGTACATCGCCGCCATGACCTGGCTGCCGCAGTTCCTGGTCGAGGCGCAGGGCCTGGCGCTCGACAGCGCGCTCGCCGCGTACCTGCTGCCGGTCGCGGTGCTGGCGCTGTTCAATCTCTTGACCGGCGTGCTGCTGCGCGCCGGTGTGCCGCTCGGCCTGCTGCTGCTCGGCGCCGTGGCGTCGCAGGCGGTGCTCTGGTTGCTGGTGCCGATGGGGCAGGGCGCGCTGGGCCTGGCGTTGCTGGTGATCTACGGCATGGGCGCCGGCATCGCGCCGGCCTGTCTGTTCGCCATGCCGAACGCCATCGTCGGCCAGAGCCGCCGCGCGGCCGGCGCCTTCGGCGTCATGATGACCGGACGCAACCTCGGCGTCCTGGTCGGGCCGGTGCTGATCGGACAGGTCTTCAAGCTGACGGGAAACTGGAGCGACGTGGTGCCGGTCTTCGCCGCGCTGGCCTTGGCGGCCACCGTGTTAGCGGCGGCGCTCGCCCTGCGTCTTGCGCGCCTGGGCCCTGCGGCTCACGGCACCAGCCGGTAGCCGCCCGGCTCGGTCACCAGGATCGCCGCGTTCGAGGGATCGGCCTCGATCTTCTGGCGCAGGCGATAGACGTGCGTCTCCAGCGTATGCGTGGTGACGCCGGCGTTGTAGCCCCAGACCTCTCCCAGGAGCGTGTCGCGCCCGACCACGGTGTCGCCGCTGCGGTACAGGTACTTGAGGATCGCGGTTTCCTTCTCGGTCAGGCGCACCTTCTTCTTGCTCTCGCCGTGCACCAGCAGCTTGGCGCTGGGCCGGAAGGTGTAGGGACCGATGGTAAAGACGGCGCCCTCGCTCTGCTCATGCTGGCGCAGCTGAGCGCGCAGGCGGGCGAGCAGCACGCCGAGGCGGAACGGCTTGGTGATGTAGTCGTTGGCGCCGGCGTCGAGCCCGAGGATGGTGTCGGCGTCCGATTCCGCGGCGGTCAGCATGATGATCGGCGACTTGACGCCGTTGCGCCGCATCAGGCGACAGACCTCGCGGCCGTCGATGTCGGGCAGGCCGACGTCGAGCAGGATGGCGTCGAAGTACTCGCCCTTGGCCAGCTCCAGCGCGCGGCCGCCGCTCTCGGCCTCGACCGTGGAGAACTCCTCGTGCAGGCGAAGCTGCTCCGCCAGCGACTGGGACAAGGCCCTGTCGTCGTCGACCAGCAGCACCTTTCGGCCCGTCGCAGCGGCCATGGCACGCCCATCCTCTGTGTGGCAGTGGACCTGACATAACACCGCGAACAAGGCCGTTCAAGGAACCCCCCGCGGTGCCTGGGAGCCTGGTGAGCGGCCAAAGCGCGACTCAGGCGGCCGCGTGACCCGTGGCGACCAGCCGGCAGACGGCCTGGAACAGGGGATGGCCGGGCTCGCCCAGAGCGTCGACGGCGGTGAAGTGGTTGCGCTTTGGCAGGTCGATGGCGGTGCCTGGCAAGCCGGCGGCGCGCCAGGCGGCCAGATAGTCCGCCTGCTGGCGCAGGAACTCGTCGGTTTCCTCGCTGCCGACGGCGCAGAGGAGGGGGCCGGCCTGCCCCGGCAGGCAGCGAATCGGGCTGCAGGCCGCCACCTCCTGCGGGGTCACCGAGAGCACCGCCTGGTGGTAACTGAGGCTGATCGGCTCCAGGTCGTAGACGCCGGAGACCGAGCAGCCGCCCTTCACCAGATCGGCCGGCAGGCCGTTCTGGTAGGCCCAGTCGGTAGCCAGGGCCATGGCGGTCAGGTGGCCGCCGGCGGAATGGCCGGCGACGTAGATCCGCGCCGGATCGATACCGTGCCCGGCCGCGTTGCAATAGAGCCAAGCGAGCGCGCGGCGCACCTGGGCCACCATCTCGGCGATACGCGTCTGCGGCGCCAGGTCGTAGTTGAGCGAGGCGAAGGCGATGCCGGCCTCGACGAAGGCCGGCGCCAGGTAGCTGAAATCGCTCTTGTCCAGGGCCTGCCAATAGCCGCCGTGGATAAAGGCGAGCAGCGGCGCCTGGCCGGACCCGGCGGCCGGGAAGAGGTCGAGGCGCTCGCCCGGGCTGGTGCCATAGGCGAGGTCGAGCCTGGCCGGCAGGCGCTCGCGCACGGCGGCGCTGTCGTTCTCCCAGCGGGCGAAGTAGGTCGGGTGCTCGGGCCAGCGGGCGCGCAGATTGAACTGCCGGTCGAGGCCGTCCTGGTCGTAATCGCGGTAGAGGGGAGCGATCATCGCCGAACCTTCCATTTCTGCTGCGCTGCGGCCTAGCGAGCGGCCAATCACACGGGTTGGCCTGGCGCCCGCGCAAGGCTATCTTCGCCGGCAAGGAAGTAAAGGATCGGGTGCCCGCCGCCAGCCGGACCGGCCGAGACGGCAGCGGGGTCCGTGAGTCGGCCCCACTGCCCAAGAGACGCATTCCAGCGGCGGATGCCATGACCTCATCGCTCTCCCAGCTTTCCGGCGAGCCGATCGCCCACGAAATCCTTGACGGGGCCGTGCTGCGCGCCGTCGGGCGTGCCGTGGCCGAGCTACGCCGCGGCGAGGCCGTGCTGCTGAGCGACGGCGGCGAGTGCTGGGCGCTGCTGCTGGCGGCCGAGGGCATCGATGGCGCCGGGCTGGCCCGCCTGCGCCGGTTGGGCGGCCCAAGCCTGGGTGGTGGCGAGCCCCTGTTGCTATTGACCCGGCAGCGCGCCAGCCGCCTGGGTCTGGCAACGCCGATCGATCGCAGCCTGGCGCTGCAGGATGACGCCGTGGTGGCGCTCGGCACCGACGGCCTGCGCGCCGAGTCCCTGGCCGAGCTGGCGGACCCCTCGGCACGGCGGCCGACGGCGCTGCCGATCCGCGCCGGGGAGAGTGCCGGACCGGCCCTGCTGCCGGCGCCGCTGCTGGCGGCCGAAGCCATAGCGCTCGCCAAGCTTGCCCGCCTGCTGCCGGCCATGCTGATGGTCCCGCTGGACGCCGCAGACGCAGAGGCGCTTGCCCGCCGTCACGATCTGCTGAGCGTCGCGGCCCCGGCGGTCGAGGCCTATGGGCTCTCGGCAGCGCGCTCGCTCGAGGAGGTGGCGGCCGCGCGGGTCCCGCTGGCCGCCGCCGAGGACACGCGCATCGTCGCCTTCCGCCCGGCCGACGGCGGCATCGAGCACTTGGCGATCATCATCGGCGAGCCGGAGCCGGGCAGCGCCGTGTTGACCCGCCTGCACTCCGAATGCTTCACCGGCGACCTGCTGGGCAGCCTGCGCTGCGACTGCGGCGACCAGCTGCGCGGCTCGATCGAGGCGATCGCCGCCGAGGGCGCCGGCATCCTGCTCTACCTGGCGCAGGAGGGGCGCGGCATCGGCCTGGTCAACAAGCTGCGCGCCTACAGCCTGCAGGACCTGGGCGCCGACACCTTCGAGGCCAACCAGCAGCTCGGCTTCGACGCCGACGAGCGGGTCTACCAGCCGGCCGCCGAGATGCTGAGGCTGCTCGGCTTCCGGGCGGTGCGCCTGCTGACCAACAATCCCGCCAAGGTGGCCGGCCTGCAACGCTGTGGCATCGCGGTCAAGGAGCGGGTGCCGCACAGCTTTCAGAGCAACGGGCACAACGCCTTCTACCTCGCCACCAAGGCCGAGCGCGGCGGCCATTTGTTCTAGGCTCTGGCGGCGGGGCGGCAGATTCTGCCGGGTCCGCGTGGCGCGCACGGCTGGCCGTAGTCCTGAGACGTCCGGTCGCTAGGCCGTAGCTGGCGCCACGATAGGCCAAATCAGGTCCATAGTGCCTTGAATTGCCGGACATAGTTGTCTGCCCGCTCGGCCGCTGCCTGCCCCGGGAAGCAGCTATGGAGTTCTGCAGAGGCAGGCAAAGCGAGCACGAGCCTGGCCTGGGCCTTGCAAGCCTTTGCCCCGCCATGACCTTCGAAACCGCCGCTGACGCCTTCATCCGGCCGCCGGTCAGGCCGGCTGCGACCCCGGCCCACTCGGCCGCGGCGGCGCAAGCGGCGAACGGGCGCACGGCCGCGGCATCGGCGCTGCAGGCAGCCTGGCTGAGCGACGGAGCCGCCGGCGAGCGCGGCGCCAAGGCGGACCACGAGACGGCGGCCGGCGAGTTCAGCTTCTACGACCTGCTCGACGTCATCAATCCGATGCAGCACATCCCCGGCCTGGCCAGCGTCTATCGCGCCGTGACCGGCGACGAGATCAAGGCGCCGGCGCAGGTGCTGGGCGGCCTGCTGTTCGGCGGCGGGATCGGCCTGGTGGCCGCTGCGGCCAACGCGGTGATCAAGGAATCGAGCGGCCGCGACATCGGCGAGGCCGCAGTTGCGGCGCTGTTCGGCGACGAGGCGGCTCCCGCCAACATGGCAACTGTGCCTGCGGAGGCAACCGAGGCGGCACTCGCCGCGCAGCTGCAGCCGGCGGCCGGCGCGCAGGCGGCCAAGGGAAACGCTGGAGGCGCTGCCTATGCGCCGGTGCCGGGCAGCACAAGATCTCTTGCGGCCGAAACGCCCGCTGCCACGCCCGCCGATCAAGCCATGGACGAGGCCGCCGCCGTCTCTGCGGCCATGACCGCGCCGGCGGGTGCCACCTTGACCGGCGAGGCGGCGCTCAATGCCTTCCTCAACGACATGGCGGCGTTGGGGCGCCAAGCGGCGGGGCCCGATGCCGAGGACGCAACGTTGACGGTCGCCGGCAACGAGCCGGCAGCAGCGCAGGCCGCGGGCGAGTCGCGGCCGTTGGGCGAGCGCGGCAACCTGGCCGGGCTCGGCAGCCGCGACAGCCGACCCTCCGCGCCCAAAGCCCCGGCCTTGGTGGTGCCGGCCGCGCGCCTCACCAACACTCAGCAGCCGGCGGCGGCCCAGGAGCCCGGCAGGAACGCGCCACGGATCAACAGCGGCGCGGCCCCGCGCCTGTCGGGCGCGGCGACGCTGGATCCGACTCTGTTCGCGACGGAGCCAAGCAGCGAGACGAGCGCACCCAGCACCGCCGCGCCGCCGCCCGACAGCGCGGTGCCGAACGACTTCTCCGAGCAGATGATGCGCGCCCTGCAGAAGTACGAGACCATGCTGGACGACTAGCGCATGATCCGATCCGATTGAATCGGATCATGCTCCATAACTTCTTGATTGGTCGCATTTTCGGACGGCGAACCGGTTTCCACTTCGCCTGAAAATGCTCTAGCCGGCAAAGGCCGGCAATCCGCGCTGAGCCGGGCGCAGCGGCCGTGCCCGCGTCAGCGGCCTGTTAGCCGGCACCCGCCCTGGGTTATAAGCCCGCCATGGACATCATCGTCAGCGCAACGGACGGCGCCTGGCAGGCCAGCTTCGGTGCGGCGCGCTGGCGCTGCGCCATCGGGCGCGGCGGGATTCGCGCCGACAAGCGCGAGGGCGACGGCGCCACGCCGATCGGCTGCTGGCCGCTGCGCCGCGTACTCTACCGGCCGGATCGCCTGGCGGCACCGGTGACGGCCTTGCCGGTGGCTGCGCTGGCGCCGGACGACGGCTGGTGCGACGCGCCGGGCGATCCCGGCTACAACCGCCCGGTCAAGCTGCCCTACGCGGCGAGCCACGAGCGCCTGTGGCGCGACGACGCGATCTATGACGTGATCGTGGTGCTGGGCCACAACGACGACCCGCCGCAGCCGGGCGCCGGCAGCGCCATCTTCCTGCACTTGGCGCGCGACGATTATGCGCCGACCGAGGGCTGCGTCGCGCTGGCCGGCGCCGATCTGCTCGACCTGTTGCGCCGGGTCGGCCCCGAAACGCGGCTCTGTGTCGAGGATCGCTAGCCGGCCTCGGGATCCGGATAGGGGCGGGCGCCGAAGATCGCGGTTCCGACGCGTACGTGCGTGGCGCCGAAGCGGATCGCGGCCTCATAGTCCCCGCTCATGCCCATGGAGAGTCCTGCCAGCCGGTTGCGTCGGGCGATCTCCCGCAGCAGAGCGAAATGCAGCGCCGGCTCCTCGTCGAAGGGGGGGATGCACATCAGGCCGGCGAGCGGCAGATCGAGCTCGTCGCGGCAGAGCGCCACCAGGGCGTCGGCCTCGGCCGGCGCGACACCGGCCTTCTGCGGCTCCTCGCCGGTATTGACCTGGATGAAGCAGGCAGGGCGGCGGCCCAGGCTCGCCATCTCCTTAGCCAGGGCGCGGGCCAGCTTCGGCCGGTCGACGGTCTCGATCACGTCGAACAGCGCGATCGCGTCACGCGCCTTGTTGGTCTGCAACGGACCGATCAGATGCAGCAGCAGGTCGGGATGCGCGGCCTTGAGCGCCGGGTACTTGGCCTTGGCCTCCTGCACGCGGTTCTCACCGAACACGCGCTGGCCCGCCGCGAACGCGGCGGATACGGCGTCGGGGCCGTGCGTCTTGCTGACCGCCACCAGGGTGACCGAGGCGGGATCGCGGCCGGCGGCACGGGCCGCAGCGGCAATGTGCTGCCGCACCGCCGCCAGATTGCGGGCGATATCGTCCATCGCGATCCCGGCTTCGCTTGCCGCCATGGTTCGAGCGCGTCTCCGCTTGCCGTCGCTGCGACCCTAGCCGCCCGGGCATGGCGCCGCAATGCGGCTTCCGGGGCCGGACGCGTTGTGGTAAGCCGGCGCAAGCACGATGCGTGACACCACTCCAACCGGACCGATCGCCCCCCGTTCTGCAAAGGCCGGTGCCGCGGCGGCCGGTCGCCCCCCGGCCGAGTCCCTAGCCGCCGAGGACAGGCCGCTGTTGCAGCGCGCGGTGGCGCAACAGCAAGCGGGGCAACTCGACGACGCCGAGCCGGTTTATCGCACGCTCTTGGCCAAACAGCCACGCAACGCGCAGATCGCCAGCCTGCTGGGCCTGCTGTTGCTGCAACGCGGCCGCAGCCGCGAGGCCCTCGCGGTGCTGCAGCCCTTGATCGAAGCCGCTGTCGAGGACGCCGCCCTTCACAACGCGCACGCTCTGGCGCTGGGCGCGCTGGCGCGCTTTGCCGAGGCCGCCCAGGCGGCGGGCCGCGCCGCCGCCCTGCAGCCCAAGGTGGCCGAGCTGCAGATCAACCTGGGCAATGCCCTGCGCAAGGCGGGACGGACGGAGGAAGCGCAGGCGGCCTATCGGCGGGCCAGCGCGCTGAGGCCGGAGTTGGCGGCGGCGCAGATCGGACTCGGCCAGGCCCAGGCCGAGCTGGGCGACGCCGCGGCGGCGATCGAGTCCTATCGCAACGCACTGTCGCTGCAGCCGCAGTCGACGCGCGCCTTCTATCACTGGGCCCTGGCGCTCAAGGGCGGCGGCGCGATCGATCCGGCCGTGGTCGAGCGCTTCGCGCAGCGCCTGGCAGACGGCGGCCCCAGCGGACCAGGGGCAGACGGGGAAGCGGCGATGCTGCACACGGCGCTCGGCATCGTCGCGGACAAGGCTGGCGACTACGACAGCGCCTTCGCACACTTCCAGGCCGGCAAGGCGGCGACGCGCCGCGACCTGGAGCGGCGTGGCGAGGCCTTCGACCCGGCGGCGCACAGCCGCTTCATCGATGCGCTGATCGCCGCCTTCCCGGACGGCGGCAAGCCGATCGAAATGGCGGCCAGCGCACGCGCCATTTTTGTCGTCGGCATGCCGCGCTCCGGCACCACGCTGGTCGAGCAGATCCTGGCGAGCCACAGCAAGGTGACGGGCGGCGACGAGCTGCCGTTCCTGCCGTGGCTGGTCGCGAAGATCGACGGCTATCCGGCCGGCATGGCCGCACAGTTTCCCGAATCCCTGCTCGGTCTGGCGCAGGACTATCTCGAATCCCTCACGGCAATCGATCCGGCGGCCGAGCGCATCACCGACAAGCTGCCGCTGAACTTCCTGCATCTCGGCGTGATTGCGCGGCTCTTTCCGCAGGCGACGGTAGTTCACTGTCTGCGCGATCCATTGGACACCTGCCTGTCGTGCTTCCAGCAGAACATCCGCGCGCCCTACACCTGCGACCTGGCGGAGCTCGGCCTGTTCTACCGCGAGTACCGGCGCCTCATGGCGCACTGGCGGGCCAGGCTGCCGCTGCGCCTGATTGAGGTCAGCCACGAAGCGTTGGTCGCCGAGCCCGAGGATGAGATCCGCAGGCTGATCGGCGCCGCCGGGCTCGAATGGGAAGAGGCCTGCCTGTCGTTCCACACGACGAAGCGGGCGATCGGCACCGCGAGCCAGATGCAGGTGCGGCAGGGAATCAGCAAGCGCGCCATCGGACGCTGGCGCAACTACGCCTCGCACCTGCAGCCGCTTGTCACTGCACTGGGCCAAAGCCTGCCGTAACCTCGCAAGGCCTTATACCAACGGCCGCCAATTCTGACTCGTCATCCCGTGTCTGCACCGCATCACTGCGTGCTGCGGTGCGCACGGGATGACGGGTCAAGAATAAGCACCGCTGGTATTAGTCTTCCGGCACCACGTCGAAGGCGATCGAGATGCGCTGGCGGTCGCCGGACGCGGGGATCGTGCGGTGCCAGAAGTAGGAGGGGAACATCAGCAGCAAGCCCTCCTGCGGCGGCAGCAGGCGCAGCAGCGGCTCGGCTTCGAAGGCGAGCTGGGCCGGCGGCGCGCCGAACTCGATGGCGCCCTGTCCGGCCCCACGGCCCTCTGCGCCGCCGTCCGTCACGCGAGGAAGCTGGACATAGTAGACCCCGCTCAGCACGCCGGCCGGATGATTGTGCGGATCCTGATGGCCACCTTCGTTCAGCACCGTGCCCCAGACGGCCAGACGCCAGCGCGCCGGGATCGGTGCCGGGAAGGGGCGGTCCGGCGCTTCCTGCATGAGCCGGAAATAGGTCGCGACCGCCTGGCGGATGACCTCGCAGAGCACGGCGAGCGGTCCGCCTCCCGTGGCGCTTCCCCCCTTGGTGCTCCCGGGACCATCGAGCAGCTCCCCGGTCTGCGCGCCGATGCGCGTGGTCTTGCTCGGACGATCCATCAGCAGGGTCGGGTGATGCCGCACGGCATGGGCAAGCGCCGCATTGAAGGCGGCGAGATCGGCATAGCCCGGCACGCTGGTCAGGCGCGTCGAGACCAGCAGGCGATCGTAGTTGAGTATCGCCGCCGCCGCCGCGTGGTCGCCGCTTTCGATCAGCGTCAGGCCTTTCATGCCGAGCGCCCGCGTATAGCCGGGCGCGAGCTGCAGGGCGCGATCGAACTCGGCCAGGGCTTCGGCATGCAGACCGCCTGATGCGAGCGCGACGCCCAGGTTGGTATGCAGGTCGGCGCGGCCTGGCAGACGCTCCAGCGCAGCGCGAATGGCGACAATGGCATCGTCGCGGCGGCCGGCTTCGAGCAGCAGGCCACCCAGATTGCTTTGCGCGTTGGCGTTGTCCGGATCGAGGGCGACGACCCGCTCGAAGGCGGCGATCGCCTCGGTCACGCGGTGCTGGCGCTGCCGCGTGATGCCCAGCCCCTCAAGGGCGACAAGCGCCTGCGGATCGACGCGCACCGCGGACTCGAAACAGTTGGCCGCCTCGTCCAGACGATCGGTCGCCAGCAGCAGATTGCCGAAGTTGACCAGGGCCGGCAGGTGGTTCGGGTCGCGGTCGAGGGCCTCGCGATAGACGTGGCCCGCCGTCGGATCGCCAGCCATGTGCAGGATGTGAGCCAGGTTGAAGCGGTGGCCGGCGTGGTCGGGACACTCGGCGATGGCCGCCTTGACCAGCTCGCGGCCGCGCCGCAGATCGCCGCACTGCGCCGCCAGCACGCCCAGCATGGAGAGCGTCTCCGCGTGGCGCGGCGCGGCGCGGAGCAGCTTGCGGTAGATCGTCTCCGCCTCGGCGAGACGGCCGCTGCGGTGCAGCCCGATGGCCTCTTGCAGCGCGCTTTCCAGGTCCGCTGCGGGGTCGGTCACTGGCTGGGACATGGCGTGGCTGGGTGCTGGCTGACGGAAGGACCGGGACGTCTGGCCCCGTGGATAGGCCGCCCGGCGCGCCCGGTCAATGATTCGCTTGCGTGAGCGTCCGCCGCCGCCGGAGGCTTGGCCGGGGGTCGCCGCAGGGCGCGGTCAACACGCTGAAAAGGCAACGGGGTGCAAGCAGAAGGGTGCGGAAAGAGAACGGGGGCGACCTGGGCCGCCCCCGTAGACTGCAGCCGGCTCGTGAGAGCCGTTAGAAACTGAACGTCGTGCCGATGATGCCGGCAAAGCCTTCATTGTCGTTGCCGTTCTCTTCGTCCCAGTTGGCCCACATGCCACTGACACTGGCCGAAATGCCCGGGGCTACAGCATATTCGATGGCGGCCCGGATGGCATCCAGTTCGTCATCGCTGTTGTTACCGCGCGAACCCGCGATCTCGCCATGGAGGTAGGCCGCACCGATGGTCCAGGGGCCGGTGCTGTAGGTAATGCCGAAGTCATAAGATTGACCTTCGGTCGAAACATTGGCAGCCGTCACCCGGCCGCCAAACTCGTTCGCGTAGGAGCCGCCGATGGTAAAGCCGGCGAAACCGATGTTGGCACCGAACGTGACCTGATCGATGCTCGGCGGGCTGGGATCGCCGCCGACCGGGCCGTCCGGCGGCTCGGCGTGACGGTAACCGCCGGCAACTGCCAGGTCTACCGCGCCGAACGATTCGACGAAGTTCACGCCGACGGCGATGCCGTTGTGGTACTCCGTGTCCTCGTTGGCATAGACCGGGAAGTTCTTGCCTTCGCCGGTGAAGACCACCGCCGGGGCATAGGTGACACCAACCTGGAAGCCGAACATGCGCGGCGTGAAGTAGGTGATCACGTTCTCGTCGTTGCCGATGTCGAGGTAGGTCGACAGGCCGACCGTACGGAAACCGGCGTTGTGGCCCGCCGGCTGCGGCACGAACGAGGTCACCCAGCCGGAGTTGAGCGTCGCACCGACAGAGGGCGAGGCGTAGTGCATCAGATAGGCGGCCGTGTTCTCCGAGCCGAACTGCAGGCGGCCGAAGCTGCCCTCCATCCAGCCGTAGTTCTCGTCGATCTGGTCGCCCGTGGTAAAGCTTTCCAGCTGGACGTTGGCACCGAAGGTGATGCCGTTGTCGGCCGTGTACGAGCCGACGAAGAAAATCTCGCCGTCGCTGAAAATGCCGGTCGGGGCAAAGTCGGTGCCGTCGTCCGGATCGCTTGAGCCGATGCCGAAGTAGTTGTTCATGTAGCCGCCGAGGCCGAGTTTGATGCCATCAGCGTGGGCTCCCGACGACGCAAGCAGACCGGCGGTTACGAGAGCCGTCGTCCCAAATAGCGTCTTCTTCATCGCTTCCATGTCCCTCAACGTGGATACCTAGAACCAAGGTTTCCGTTGATATGCCCCCCGCCGAAGCGACATCTGCCAGCCCCCGTCGGGAATCACGCGGAAACTGCTCCCCGTAGAGAACACGAGAAGCACTGCTATAGAGCCTGAGGAAACACCGCTAGGTCAAGATTTTGCCGTAACTTTCGTGGCAAATATTCACCACTGTGTCGCAGCCGCCACAGTTGGGCGAGACTGCCCGATTTGGCCCCCCGCAGCCGGACGGGCCCCCGGGCAGAGCCGCCCGGACCGGGGCCCCGCCAGGAGCGTCCGGGCCGCCTCGGCAGCCGATCCGCAACCGCTCCTGCGCCGTCTGAATGCAACACCCGAAAGCACCCAAGTCGTTTCGTGCCAGGCTGTCAGTCGCTGCCGGCGCGGCGGCCGAACATGATCGTGATGCTGATGCGCCGGTCCGCATAGGCGTCCCGGAAGTGATGCGGGGCGGTACGATGTAGCAGATTCGAATGGAAAATCGCGGCGCGGTTGCAGAGATGAGGGATGGTCAGGCGCGGCTGCCCGGCCGCCGCGAAGACGGGGCGCACCACCTCCAGGCGTTCGCGACGGCTCTGCGTGGCGAAATAGGATGCCGGCGCCTCCCGGTCCCAGATATCGATGCCGCCCGGCTCCGGTCCCAGGTTGGCCTCGTCCGGGGTGATCCAGAGGTTGACGCTGACCGCGCCGTCATCGGCGTGGACGTCGCGGCCCGACGAGCGGTTCAGGCCGCCCTCCTGCCCCTGTGGATCGAAGTACTTGTAGGCCCACATCGTCGTGAAAGGATGCCGGCCCAGTATGCTGGGAAAGGCGCGCCGCAGGTCGTGCGCGATCTGGAGCAGCAGCGGGCAGGCAAAGCCACGCGACAGCGTGCTGCCCACCTCGGAGCTGTGCTCGAGCTGCCACCAGACGGTGGATTCGAGGCAGAACCTCTGCAGCGCGGTGAGCGCGCCAGGCTCCAGCAGGTCGTCGATCACGGCCATCCCGGGCGGGCGTGCCGCGAAGGCCGCCTCGATCGCCGCGGTGTCCAAGGCCTTGTTGAGCGCGCCGCCCGGCCACACTGGCGCATCGGCCAGGTAGCGCAGCCGAAAGAGATTGGCCGCCAGGGCCGGACTGGCTCGCGAATCAACCGCGACCGTCTGCTCGGCTCCGGCGGCGGGGGACGCGGCGAGAACGCGCCGGTATTCCGCGATCACCGCCTCATCGTCCGGCCCGAGCCGGCCATGCGACCGCAGATGCTCGAGCTGCCCGAGGTCATGGATCAGCTTGAAGCGGGAGATCCGAAAGACCGGCTCGGCCGGCGGCGGGGCCGGCGTGCTGTACCGATGGACCACCGGCGCCAGCATGGCCGCGGCGGCGGTTTCGAAGTCCCCCGTACTGGCGCAGGCCAGGCCCAGGTAGTAGTGCCTGCGCAGCCGCGCCAGGGAGGGGTCGAGCTCGATCGCCCGCAGATAGGCGGCGCTCGCCGCCCGCCAGCGCCGCAGCGCCCGCAAGGCATCGCCGATCTCGAGCTGCACCTCGGGCGCCCGCGGCTCCAGGGCGGCCGCCTGCTCGAGCGCCTGCAAGGCCTCGTCCCAGCGTTGCAGGGCGCCGAGGGCACGGCCGAGATGCAGCAACGCCTGGAGGTTGCTCGGCTGGAGCTCGAGGGCGCGGCGGAGCTGGACGACGGCCGCATCGGCGTCGCCCTGGAGGCGCCTGACGACGCCCAGGTTGGTCAGCCCGGCGACCGATCGCGGGTCGACGCCGAGGGCGCGGACGAAGCAGTCCGCGGCGTCCTGCAGCGCGCCCCGCTCGCACAGCAGCGCCCCCAGGTTGATCTCGGCGTCGAGGAAACGCGGCCGCGCGGCCAGCGCGCTCCGGTAGCATTCGGCCGCCTCGTCCGGCCGACCCAGGTGGCGCTGGGCATTGCCGAGGCAGACCAGGGCCTGGGCATTGCCGGGCTCAAGCGCCAGGGCGCGCCGGAAGGAGTCCGTTGCGGCGGCGATCTGGCCTTGGCTGCCGAGCGCGTTGCCCAGGTCGACGTGCACGGCGGCCTGCGCCGGGTCGAGCGCGAGCGACCGCCGATAGCAGTCGATCGCCTCGGCCAGCCTGCCCTGACGCGCGAGCGCCTGGCCGAGCGCGCCCAGCACCGTCGCAGCGCGCGGATGCCTGTCCAGGGCCCGCCGCAGCACGACTTCCGAGCGGCCGAGGTCGCCCGACCGCAGGGCCGCGAGCCCCAGCAGCTCGAGGGCGACGAGATTGCTCGGGTCGCTGTCCAGCAGTCCTTTGCAGGCAGCCTCAAAGGCGGCGGCGTCGCCGGCGCGAAAGGCCTGCCGCGCCCGGTCCTGCAACCGGCTCACATCTCCTGCCCCGCTATTTGGAGCCATGGCCATCCGCTGGTTCGTCAGGCTGCCAACCCCGGCAAGACGCGAGGATAGCGACTCAGGCCAGCGCCGGGTAGGCTGCGCGGACGATCGTTAGGAAACCGGGCTACCCGTCACCTCCAGCGCGACGGCTCTCACGACCGCAGCTTGCCGGCGGCCGTCATATAGCCGAGCTCGGTCATGACCGCGCGGTTGGCCTCGATCAGGCGCTCGGCCAGCTCCTCGCTCAGATGGTGACGCCAGCCGCCAACCGCGCCCTGGCGAAAGAAGGCGGCCTTGCCGTCGGGCCGGGATTCGACGAACTTCTCCCGCTTTTCCTGGGCCTGCAGCTCGCGGAAGGAGCTGAAGCGGATGGCCCGGTCCAGGCGGTCGTGATCGGCCGGCAGGCGCAGGAAGCGGACCAGCCCGGCGAAGGCCTTGGCCGGCTTGCGGCGCATGTCCTCGTAGCGCATCAGGTGGAGCGGCAACCCGGGGGCGGTAGTCCAGGAGCGGACGTGGCGCGACCAGCTGCTCAGAACCTGCTCGAGCTGCTCGTCGGTGCGCGGCAGGCTGTAGCGCTCGTCGCACAGGGCCTCGACCGCACGCTCGTAGCTGACCTGGTAGTGGTGGGCAAAGGATACCGCCACGTCGAGCGGGTTGCGCACGACGTAGATTGCCCCGGCGGTCGCCGAGGGCGTGATCAGCGGCCGCCCGGCGACCTTCAGCACGGCGCTGTGGGTCTTGACGAAGGTATTGTCAGGCCGCGAGTAGGCAAACCATTCGTGCACCTTCGGCCGCAGCGCCTCGAGCTCCTCCATGGTCAGCGAGCTGGCCGGCTTGCCCGAGTATTTCTCGTAGTGACTCAAGAAGTTATCGCCGAGCGAGAAGCTCGGCAGGAGATTGATCGGGACCGCTGCTTTGGCGTCGTTCTGGTAGTTGGCGAGAAAGGCCCTGACCCAGGTGTTGCCGGACTTGGGATAGGAGGCCAACCAGACGATGCCGGGCACGATCTCGCTCCACCATAGCCGCAGCCGGCCGCGGCTTGCTGCCGTCCGACCGGGCGGCCGCCCGCCGCCGGCTGCAGTCTTAGTGGAGCCTGCCGAAGCGAACAAGGGGCGGCAAGGCATGCAGCCGGCCCCAGGCTTGCCGGGCTGTAGGCGAAACGCCATACTCCGCTGCCCGAAGCGCCGCCAGCCCGCGGCGATCACCGCGTCAGGACGAGGGAAGCAAGCGAGCCGGTGAACCAGTCAAGCCAGCAGACACTGCCCCCGCCGGAGGCCTTCGAGGCGGCCCGCCGCTTCCAGGCTGCGGGCGACCTGGACCAGGCCAAGCGCCACTACGGCCAGGTTCTGATCAACGTGCCGCACCACGCCGAGGCCCTCGTGATGCTGGCCTCGATCAGCTATCAGCAGGGCGACGACGTCCAGGCCGAGGCCTATCTGGAGCGGGCGATCGGCATCTATCGTCACGTGGTGACCCACATGCCGGAGAACCTGGGCGTGCGGGCACCCCTGGTCAACAGCCTGCTGGCGCGCGGCCGGCGCGACGAGGCGGAGCACTACATCCGCGTCCTCAAGCTGCCGCTCAACCCGATCCGCGCCACGCCGCAGGTCTTCACGCAGCGGCGCAAGGACGGGATCGCGCGCGGCCTGCCGGCGATGCTGATCAATACCCTGCCCAAGTCGGCCAGCGAAAGCATCTGGAACCGCCTGGCCGAGGGCCTGGGCTTGGCGCAGTCGCACCTCTCGCTCGGCCTCTTCCCGGAATGCTGCCTGGTGCCGGCCCGGCTGCAGAGTGCCGCTTCCGGCGGTCTGATCGCCAAGGAACACCTGCCGGCGACGCCCTTCAACCTGCAGCAGCTCGCCCAGCACGGCCTGACCAAGGTGGTGTTTCACCAACGCGATCCGCGCCAGGCCACGCTGTCGTGGGCGCATTTTGTGCAGAGCGACGTCTCGATGCGGCTGTTGGCGCCGATCTGGCGCAAGACGGTGCCGCCGGCCGACATCCTGAAGGGGCCCTTCCCCGCGCTGCTCGACTGGTGCATCGACCGCTATCTGCCGATCGCCGTCGATTTCATCCGCGGCTGGACCAGGCTGGGCGACGACCCGACCCAGCCGATCGAGGTGCTGTTCCTGACCTTCGAGCAGTTCCTGAGCGAGCCGGAGCGCTATTTCGAGCGAGTTCTCGATTTCTATGGCATCCCCCGCGAGGTCTTTGCCGCCGAAGCCGAGGCGGAGGTGGTGCACCTGCGGCGCGGCCTGGTCGACGAGTGGCGCGAGGCCTTCACCCCGGCCCAGCAGGAGCGGGCCTGGCGGCAGATACCGCCGGAGCTGGCCGAGGCCTATGGCTGGTGCCGTTAGCGGCTCGCCTTTTCCGGGGGCTTGCCGTGGCGGAGCCCTTGCGGCGCCCCCTGCAATGGCGCTATTCAACAGTGGGGCTATGGGACTGAAACCGCGGAGGGTCGCCGACCGCGACTGCTCTGCAAAGGTGCCGGGATCGCGCCTTAGCGAATGGAGTCAATGGGACATGTCCAACCAAGATCGAGCCAAACGGCACGGCGCTGCGGCGCTGGCTTTGCTGTTCGCGATCGGGCTTGTCGCCTGCACCGGCGAAGAGACCGTCTATCCGCGCCAGGCGGATCGCAGGGGCGGTTCCACCTATGAGCCTAGGGAAAGCGTCTTCGGCGAAGGTGGCCTGGGCATCTTCGGCGGCGGCGACGCGCCGATCGAAGACGGGCAGGCCGGTGGCGGCATCGGCGTGAACAGCTATCTCTGGCGCGCCTCGCTCGATACCATCTCGTTCATGCCGCTCGCCTCGGCCGATCCCTTCGGCGGCGTCATCATAACCGACTGGTACACGCCGCCCGAATCGCAGAGCGAGCGCTTCAAGGTCAACGTCTACATCCTGGGCCGCGACCTGCGGGCCGATGGCATTCGCGCCGCCGTGTTCCGGCAGGAGAGCAACCAACTGGGTGGTTGGACCGACGCCAAGGTCGAGCAGCAGACGGTGCTCGACCTGGAGAACGCGATCCTTACCCGGGCGCGGCAGCTTCGCATCGCCGGTCTGCAATAGAGCGTCCAGCGCAGGACTCCTCGAACGCGGGATCGGGCAAGCCTGTAGCCGACGTGGTGGATTGGCGGGGGACGGTGCAAGCTTGTGTGCATCACGATCGCCAGGCGCCGGCGGATTCGTTCGAAACCGCGCCTGACTCGCCCGGCGCCCGCCTATCGCTCCGTCGCCTTTCGTCACCCCCGAACCACCATCATCCGAGCCCTCACCAGCAGGCGCCAATGAAGCGATACAACGTCAAAGAGACGGAAGCGAAGTGGCGGCAGGCCTGGGAAGCGACGCAGTGCTTCGCCGTTCTCGAGGATTCGAGTCGGCCGAAGTACTACGTGCTGGAGATGTTTCCCTATCCGTCGGGACGCATCCACATGGGGCACGTGCGCAACTACACCATCGGCGACGTGATCGCCCGCTACAAGCGCGCCCGCGGCTTCAACGTGCTGCACCCCATGGGCTGGGACGCCTTCGGCCTGCCGGCAGAGAATGCCGCGATCGAGCGCAAGATTCATCCGGCCACCTGGACCTATTCGAATATCGCGACCATGCGCGGTCAGCTCAAGATGATGGGCCTGTCGCTCGACTGGAACCGCGAGCTCGCGACCTGTCACGAAGGCTACTACGAGCATCAGCAGGCGCTGTTCCTCGACTTCCTCGAGGCGGGCTTGGCTTACCGCCGCGAGTCCTGGGTCAACTGGGACCCGGTCGACAACACGGTGCTGGCCAACGAGCAGGTGATCGAGGGCCGCGGCTGGCGCTCCGGCGCCTTGATCGAGCGGCGCAAGCTGAGCCAGTGGTTCCTGCGCATCACCGCCTTTGCCGACGAGCTGCTGGACGAGCTGCAGGGCATGGAGCGCTGGCCCGAGCGCGTGCGCTTGATGCAGCAGAACTGGATCGGCCGCTCGCGCGGCGCGCGGGCCAACTTCGTGCTGCAAGGCGGCGCGCTCGACGGCGAGACGCTCGAGATCTTCACGACGCGGCCCGACACGCTGTTCGGCGCGTCCTTCTGCGCGCTCTCGCCGCACCATCCGCTGGCCGACAAGCTGGCCGCCAAGGATCCGGCGCTGCGCGACTTCATCGCCGAGTGCGACCGCCTGGGCACCAGCGAGGAGGCGATCGAAACCGCCGAGAAGCAGGGCTACGACACCGGCGTGCGCGCGGTGCATCCCTTCGATCCCGACTGGACGCTGCCGGTCTACGTGGCGAACTTCGTGCTGATGGAGTACGGCACCGGCGCCATCTTCGGCTGCCCGGCCGGCGACCAGCGCGACCTGGACTTTGCCCGCAAGTACGACCTGCCGGTGATTCCCGTGGTGCTGCCGCCCGGTGAGGACGCCGCCGGCTTCAGCATCGGCGACGAGGCCTATGTCGGCGAGGGGACAATCATCAATTCACGCTTCCTCGACGGCCTGAAGGTGAAGGACGCGATCGTTGCGGCAATCGCGCGCCTGGAGCAGGACGGCTGCGGCAAGGGCGAGGTGCAGTACCGCCTGCGCGACTGGGGCGTCTCGCGGCAGCGCTATTGGGGCTGTCCGATCCCGGTGATCCACTGCGAACGCTGCGGCATCGTGCCGGTGCCGAAGGGCGACCTGCCGGTGCGCCTGCCCGAGGATGTCAGCTTCGACAAGCCGGGCAATCCGCTCGACCAGCATCCGACCTGGAAGCGGGTCGACTGCCCGAAGTGCGGCACGGCGGCACGGCGCGATACGGATACCATGGATACCTTCGTGGACTCGTCGTGGTACTTCGCGCGCTTCTGCTCGCCGCGCGAGGACAGGCCGGTCAGGGCGAGTGCCGTCGACTACTGGCTGCCGGTCGATCAGTACATCGGCGGCATCGAGCACGCCATCCTGCACCTGCTCTATTCGCGGTTCTTCGTCCGCGCGATGCGCAAGACCGGACACGTCAAGCTCGACGAGCCCTTCGCCGGGCTCTTCACCCAAGGCATGGTGTGCCACGAGACCTACAAGGACCAGGCCGGCAGGTGGCTCTATCCGGAAGAGGTCAAGAAGCTGCCCGACGGCCGCGCGGTGCACGTGGAGAGCGGCGAGCCGGTGCGTGTCGGCCGCATCGAGTCGATGAGCAAGTCGAAGCGCAACGTGGTCGATCCGGAGCAGATTATCGAGACCTACGGCGCCGACACGGCGCGCTGGTTCATGTTGTCCGACAGCCCGCCGGACCGCGAAATGGAGTGGACCGACGCTGGCGTCGAGGGCGCCTATCGCTTCGTCAACCGGCTGTGGCGCCTGGTCAGCGAGTCGCTGCCTGGCCTGCCGCCCTTCGGCACGCCGCCGCCAACGGCCTTCGGCGCCGCCGCCATGGCGCTGCGCCGCGCCAGCCATCGCGCGATCAGCGCGGTCACCGAGGACATCGAGCAGTTCCGCTTCAACCGCGCGGTGGCGCGCGTCTACGAGCTGTCGAACAGCATCTCGGCTTTCACCGCCGGCGACGAGGCCGAGCGCTGGGCGCTGCGCGAGGCGCTGGAGTCCATGACGCGGCTGCTCGGGCCGATGATGCCGCACCTCGGCGAGGAGCTCTGGCAGCGCCTGGGCGCGACGGCTATGCTGGTCGAGCAGCCCTGGCCCGAGGCCGATGCCGCGCTGCTGGTCGAGGAGAGCGTCACCATCGCCGTGCAGGTCAACGGCAAGCTCCGCGCAACCATCGCCCTGCCGCGCGACGCCGATGACGGCATGGCCCAGGCGGCGGCACTGGAAGAGCCGGCGGTGCGGCGCGCGATCGACGGCAAGTCGGTCAGGAAAGTCATCGTGGTCAAGAACAAGATCGTCAATGTCGTGGCCTGAAGGCAGAGACGGGAACGCAGTGCGACGCCAGGTGGTCGCGGGACTTTGTGCTGCGCTCGGCCTGATGTTCATTGCCGGCGGCCTCGCCGGTTGCGGCTTTCAGCCGCTCTATGCCAAGCCCGACGAGAGCGCGAGCATCGGGCCGGTGAACGACTTGGCGTCGGTCTATGTCATGCCGCTGCGCGACCGCACCGGCCAGATTTTCCACAACTATCTGCGCGACCGCCTGAACCCGCGCGGCCTGCCGGGCGACCCCGCCTACGTGCTGCGGATCCGTCTCACGGAAACGACCGAGCAGCTGGCGATCCGCTCCGACGAGACCGCGACGCGGGCCAATCTGCGATTGCGCGCGAGCTTCTCGCTGAGCCGCCGCGACAATGATCAGCAGCTGTTCGAGGGCGTGACCAACGCGATCACCAGCTACAACATCCTGAGCTCGCAGTTCGCCACCTACACCTCGGAGCAGGACGCGCGCAACCGCGGCCTGCGCGAGCTGTCGGAGCGGGTGCGGCTGCAGCTCGCCACCTTCTTCAATCGTGCGCGCAGCGGCGCGTCGGCGGCCGGTGGGACGCAGTGATGCGCCCTTCGCGTGCGGAGCCGCGGGCCGATAGGGCTCGCGCAGCAGCGTGAAGATCTCCGCCACTCAGGCCGACCGCTTCGCCGCGTCGCCGGACGCGCGGGTCGTGGCCGTGCTGGTCTATGGTCCCGACGGCGGCCTGGTGCGCGAACGTGCCGGCAAGCTGGTGCGCTCGGTTGTCGAAGATCCGGGCGACCCCTTCCGCGTCGCCGAGCTGACCGGACAGCAGGCGAACGACGATCCGGCCCGGCTCGGCGACGAGTTGGCCGCCATGGCGCTGACCGGCGGCCGCCGCGTGGTGCGCCTGCGCGATCCGGACGAGGCGCTGGCGGCTCCGCTGTCCGCGATTCTCGAGGCGCCGCCGGGCGATGCCCTGCTGGTGATCGAAGCCGGCGACCTGGCGCCGCGCTCGGCCCTGCGCAAGCTCTTCGAGTCGGCCGGCAACGGCGCCGCCCTGCCCTGTTACAAGGACGACGCCGAAAGCCTGCCCAGCGTGATCCGCGGTGCGCTAGCCGAGGCCGGCTTGGAGGTCGCGCCGGACGCGCTGGGTTTCCTTGCCAGCCGGCTGGGCGAAGACCGGCAAGTCACCCGGCGCGAGCTGGAAAAGCTTGTGCTCTATATGCAGGCGCCTGCGGGTGGATCGGCCGAGCGCCGCCAGGTGATGCTGGAAGATGCCGTCGCCTGCGTCGGCGACAACGCGGCACTCACCCTCGACGACCTGGTCTATGCCACGGCCGACGGCGATCTGGTGGCGCTCGAGCGGATCCTTGAACGCAGCCTGCAGGAAGGACTCTCGCCGATCGCCGCCCTGCGTGCCGTGGCGGGGCATTTCCAGCGGCTGCACCTGGTGGCTGGCCTGGCGGCGGGCGGCCTGCCCCAGGCCGACGCCATGAAGCGGTTGCGCCCGCCGGTGTTCTGGAAGATGGCCGAGCGCTTCAAGGCGCAGCAGCGCGCCTGGTCGGCGCAGCAGCTCGGTCGCGCGCTGGCCCGCCTGCTCGAAGCCGAGCTCGCCTGCAAGAGCAGCGGCGCGCCGGCCGAAAGTCTGGCCGCCCGTGCCCTGCTGGAGATCGCCGCCAATGCGCCCACCAGAGCGCAGGCTTCCAGGCGCCAGGCCCGAGCGCACTAAACAGGGCCGTGGGTCGCATCCCCGCCCACGAACTACAAGAACCACGCTTTCATGCCGTGGTCTCGCAATGGCTATGCACACGCCACTGTCGTCCCGGGCCTTCGCCGCGCCGAAGCGGCTTCGGCCGCGCAGGCGGGGCTTGTCCCCGGGACCCATAAGCGTCAGTACGTGAGCGGCTAGGGCATATGGGTCCCGGCAACAAGTGCCGGGACGACAGCCGTGGCTGTGGCAATGACGAGCTTCTCCCGCCCGAGATGTGTGAATGCCGTAGCGCAACGAACGCAATGCCCGCCTCGGTCGTTTCGCCTAGGAAACAAATTCGTCGCCCGCTTTACACGCTCGTTTCGCATGCGAAACAGAATAGCGCGTCGTGGCATCAGTTCATTCCGCTATCGGAATGGTTTAGCCAAGTGACAAATGAGACGGTTTCGCAAGCGAAACGATCTTGGTCGGGGCTGGCCCCGCGGCTCTAGAGCGGCGAAGACGCCGCTCAGTCGCCGCCGGCGGCGCCCTGGTTCAAGCGGCGCAGGAGATCGTCGAGCTGCTCGAGGCTCTGGTAGTGAATCGTCAAGGCGCCGCCCTGGCCGCGGATCTCGATGTTGACCCGCATGCCGAGCAGGCTCGAAAGATCGTGCTCGAGCGCCAGCGTATCGCTGTCCTTGACCTGCGCCGCGCCGGACTTGCCGGCGGCGCGCGGCTTCGCGCCCTCCTTGGCATGCTGCACCAGGCGCTCGGTCTGGCGCACGTTGAGCTGCTTCTTCACCACCTCGCGGGCGACCGCTTCCGGATTGTCGGCGGTCAGCAGCGCGCGGGCGTGGCCGGCGGTGAGATCGCCCTTGCGCAGCAGCTCCTTGACCGGCTCCGGCAGGCCCAGCAGGCGCAGGCTGTTGGCCACGTGGCTGCGGCTCTTGCCGACCGCGCGCCCGAGGTCATCCTGGCTGTTGTGGAACTCGTCGACCAGCCGCTTGTAGGCCTCGGCCTCTTCCAGCGCCGAGAGATCCTGGCGCTGCAGGTTCTCGACCAGCGCGACTTCGAGCGCCTGGCTGTCGGTCAGCTCACGGATCACCACCGGGACGCTGTGCAGCTTGGCGATCTGGGCGGCGCGCCAGCGGCGTTCGCCGGCCACGATTTCGTACTCCGCCGTACGCTCGGCGTGGCGGCGCACCAGGATCGGCTGCAGGAGGCCGTTTTCCTTGATCGAATCGGCGAGTTCCTGGAGCGCCGTGTCGTCGAAGCTCTGGCGCGGCTGCTTGGGATTGGGATGGAGCTGCTCGATCGGCACCTCCTTGCTGGAGCGGACCCGGTCGAGCGAGGCGTAGTCGCTGCCTTCCTCGCCGAACAGGGCCGAGAGACCACGGCCCAGATTGCTGCGCGTTGATTGTTCCGTCATCGAAATGATCCAGTAAACATGCGGGCTCTCGCCATGCCGCGCTGCCTCAGGACGCCAGGACGGCCGAGCGTGTCGCCAAGTCCTGTTCGCGGCGCAGAATCTCGCCCGCCAAACGAATGTAGGCCCGCGCCCCGGCACAGCGCATGTCGTAGAGCAGCACTGGCTTGCCATGCGACGGCGCCTCCGAGACCCGCACGTTGCGCGGGATCACGGTCTCGTAGACCTTGGCGCCGAGATGAGCCCGTACGTCGGCCGCAACCATGTCGCTCAGATTGTTGCGCCGATCATACATGGTTAGAACGATCCCCTGGATGGTCAAGCGCGGGTTGAGGGCGCGCTTGACCCGCTCCAGGGTGTTGAGCAGATGGGTCAGGCCCTGCAGCGCATAGAACTCGGCCTGCAGCGGCACCAGCACGGCGTCGGCCGCAACCAGGGCGTTCAGCGTCAAGAGCCCGAGCGCCGGCGGGCAGTCGATCAGTATGTAGTCATAGCGCTCCCGCAAGGGGCCGATCGCATCGGCCAGGCGGTATTCCCGGCGCTGAAGGTCGATCAGCTCGATCTCCGCGCCCGAGAGATCGACCGACGAAGGGATCACGTCCATGCCGGGGACGTCGCTCCGGACGACTGCCGCCGTGGCCGGGAGGTCCTGCACCAGCACCGGATAGATGTTTTCGGGACGATGCCGGGTGTCGAGCCCCAGGCCGGTACTGGCGTTGCCCTGCGGGTCCATGTCGATGACCAGCACCCGCTTCTCGCAGGCGGCGAGCGCCGTCGCCAGGTTGATGGCTGTGGTCGTCTTGCCGACGCCGCCCTTCTGGTTCGCCACCGCGAGCACTCTGGCCCGCAGCGACTGGCTTTCAGACCATTCCATGCCCGCTGGTCTCACGCGCGCTGATGTCTCCGACGTGGAGGATGGTGCCGGACGGATCGGATCGGCTCGGGATGCAATCCGCCTGCATCTTCCATGCTTTCTCAGCCTCGGTCAATTCCTGTCGGGCCCGGCGCCCCTTGAGAAAAAGTGCATACCCGCCGCCTTCCAGGTAGGGCGCGGCGTGCTGCAGCAACTTGTCGAGCGGCGCCAGGGCCCTGGCCGTCACCACGTCGGCCGGAAAGGGTCGCAGCTCCTCGATGCGGACGCCGTGGATGTGGGCCTCGCTGCCGACATTACGCGCCACCTCGCGGAGAAACTGCACCTTGCGCTGGTCCGACTCGATCAGGTGGACCTCGCCGGCCCCGAGGATCGAGAGCACCATGCCGGGGAAGCCGGCGCCCGTGCCGAGATCGACGATCACCAGCGACCGCTCCGGTGGTTTCGGCGGCAGCAGCGGTTGGAGCTGTGCCGAATCCAGCATGTGCCGGCCCCAGAGATCGTCGAGCGATTTGGCGCCGACCAGGTTGATGCTGCCGTTCCACTTGACCAGCAGCTCGGCGTAGACCTTCAGTCGCTCCAGCGTTTCACGTGAAACACGGGTGGCGTCTTGAAAGGCCTCGACCGTCAGGGCTTCTCTCACGTCCTCTCCACTAGGCAGCGTCAATGGCGCCCCCCTCCTGCGCCGCTTGCCTGCCCGGCCGCCCCGCCCGACCGCTGGCCTTCTTTACATAGCGGAGCAGGGTCACCAAGGCCGCCGGCGTGACGCCGGACAGACGCGCCGCCGCCCCCAGGGTCGCCGGCCGCGCCCGGTCGAGGACTTCCTGCAACTCCTTCGACAGCCCCGGAATTCTGTCATAGGCCAAATCGCCCGGCAGGCGCAGCGCCTCGTCGCGGCGGAAGGCATGGATGTCGGCCTCCTGCCGCTCCAGATAGCCGGCGTAGCCTGCCTCGATCTCGAGCTGCTCGACGACTGCCGGCGCCAGCGATCCCAGCTCGGGCCAGATCGAGGCCAGTCGGGCCAGATCGACCCCTGGATGGCGCAGCAGGTCGAAGGCGCTGCGACGCACGCCGTCGCGCTTGACGGGCAGGCCATGGCCGGCCAGAGCGTCCGGGGTGGCGCTCACCCGGCGCGCCAGCTCGCGCGCCTCGGCCAGGGCCCGGGCCTTGGCGGAAAAGGCCGTGGCCCGCTCTGCGCCGATACAGCCGATCATCCCGCCGCGCGGCGTCAGACGCTGGTCGGCGTTGTCGGCCCGCAGATGCAGGCGGTACTCGGCCCGGCTGGTGAACATGCGGTATGGCTCGGTGACGCCCCGGTTCACCAGGTCGTCGATCATCACGCCGATGTAGGCCTCGGCGCGGTCGAGGACGAAGGATTCGGTTGCCTTTCCGACGCCCCCGCCCGCCCGCAGCGCCGCGTTGATCCCAGCCATCAGGCCTTGCGCCGCCGCCTCCTCGTAGCCGGTGGTGCCGTTGATCTGGCCGGCGAAGAACAGTCCGGCGACCGCCTTGGTTTCCAGCGAGGTCTTGAGTCCGCGCGGATCGAAATAGTCGTACTCGATGGCGTAGCCGGGCCGCAGCATGACCGCCCGCTCCAGGCCCGGGATCGTCTTGAGCAGCGCCGCCTGCACCTCGCGCGGCAGCGACGTCGAGATGCCATTGGGATAGACCGTCGGGTCGTCCAGCCCCTCGGGCTCCAGGAATATCTGGTGGCGCTCGCGATCGGCGAAGCGCACCACCTTGTCCTCGATTGAGGGGCAATAGCGCGGCCCGCTGCTCTCGATCTGGCCGGAGTAGATCGGCGCCCGGTGCAGGTTCTCTCGGATCAGCCGGTGGCTCTCCAGCGAGGTGTAGGTGATATGGCAAGTCACCTGGCGCTGCCGGATCGCCGTCGTCAGGGTCGAGAATGGCTGCGGCGGCTCGTCGCCCGGCTGCTCGGCCAGCCCCGCATAGTCGATTGTTCGGCCATCGAGCCGCGGCGGCGTGCCGGTCTTCAGCCGGCCCAGGGTAAATCCCGCCCGCGCCAGGGTCTCCGACAGGCCGAGTGCCGGCGCTTCGCCCACCCGGCCGGCCGGAAGCCTCTCCTCGCCGATGTGGATCAGGCCGCGCAGGAAGGTGCCAGTGGTCAGCACCACCGCCGCCGCCGACAGCACCTGGCCCTCCGAGGTCTTGACGCCAACGCAGCGCCCCGCAGCGTCGAGCTCCAGGTCCTCGACCGCAGCCGCCCGGATCTCCAGGTTTTCCTGAGCTTCCAGCAGCCCGCGCATGGCCTGCCGATAGAGCGCCCGGTCGGCCTGGGCGCGCGGGCCGCGAACCGCCGGGCCCTTGCTGCGGTTGAGCATACGGAACTGGATACCGGCCTGGTCGATCGCCCGGCCCATGACACCGTCCAGGGCATCGATCTCACGGACCAGATGGCCCTTGCCCAGGCCACCGATCGCCGGGTTGCACGACATGGCGCCGATTGTGTCCAGCCGGTGCGTAAGGAGAAGCGTCCTGGCCCCCATACGGGCGGCCGCGCCCGCGGCCTCACAGCCGGCATGACCGCCGCCCACTATGATGACATCGACTCGGGTCATGTTCGCGTTGTAGGCAATCGCTCAGGTCAAGTCAAAAGCAGAACGGCCGTTAACCATTGGAGTCCCTGCGATTCTGCCGTTTCACGTGAAACAGTTTAAGGGTCAATGTCGCTCCCCTCACCCCTCGAACTCAAGGTAATCGCGCCGTTAACCATGAGAGTCGCTACTTGCCGATACAGAAATCCCGGAAAATCACGTCCAGGACATCCTCCACGTCGACCCGCCCCGCAATCCGGCCGAGCGCCCGCAATGCCAGGCGCAAGTCCTCTGCCGCCAGCTCCACGGCGGTAGCTGCCTGCGCCCGCCCCAAGGCCGCCAGACAGTCTTCCAGCGCCTGCCGATGGCGCAACCGCGTCACCAGGCCATCGGCGCCGGCCCCCATCGCCTCCTCCGCCATCTGGCCGAGTGCCGCCAGCAGCTCCGCCACGCCCTCGCCCCCCTTGGCCGAGAGCGAACGCAGCCTGCCGGATGCCGCTGCGTCGCGCAGCTCCTGCGGAGCAGCCGCCGCGATCGACGCCACGATGCCATCGCGCCCGGGTTCCGGCAGCAGGTCGCGCTTGTTCAGCAGCACTAGGCTACGCCAGTCGCAAAGTGCCAGGACGTCGGTGGCCGTCGAGCGCCAGGCACGAGCGTCCAGCACCACCAGCTTCAAATCGGCGCTCTCCGCCCGCATGCGGCTGCGCCGCATGCCCTCCGCCTCGAT
>JBHJOF010000072.1:0-21861 GCA_050330055.1 Kiloniellales bacterium | reverse complement strand
TCCCTTGGTGATGGCCGGCTGGAAAATCGCGCCCGCTTTGGCGGCGGGCAATGCGGTGGTGTTGAAGCCGTCGGAGCTGACGCCCCTCTCCACCCTTCGCCTGGCCCAGCTCGCGGTCGAGGCCGGCCTGCCACCGGGCATCTTCAACGTCATCGAGGGTGATGGACCGCTCACCGGCGATGCGCTCTGTCGCCATCCGGAGGTGGCCAAGATCACCTTCACCGGCTCGACTGCAACCGGCGCGACCATAATGGCGGCAAGCGCGGCAAGCGGCGTCAAGCCGGTGACTCTGGAGCTGGGCGGCAAGAGCCCGCAGCTGGTGTTCGAGGACGCTGACGCCGAGCTGGCGTCGCGCTGTATTGCGCGCGGAATCCTCGGCAACGCCGGTCAGGTCTGCGTTGCCGGCTCGCGCCTGATCGTCCACCGCCGCCTGCACGATGAGGTGGTCGAGCGCACCGCCGCCCTGATGTCGCAGGTCACGCCTGGACCAACCTGGAGCGAGGCCACCGGGTTCTCGCCAATTATCTCCCGGCGCCAGGCAGAGCGCATCGATGGACTCGTTCGACGCAGCCTCGACCAGGGTGCCGAAGCCCTGATCGGCGCCCGCGAGATGGATGGTTTCGGCGACGGCGCCTTCTATGCGCCGACCATCCTGACCGGCGTCGATGCGGAGACGCTTGCTGTGCGCGAGGAGGTCTTCGGCCCCGTGCTGACCGTGCAGAGCTTCGAGGACGAGGCCGAGGGGCTCGCGCTGGCCGACCATCCGTTCTACGGCCTTGCGGCCGGCATCTATACGCGCGACATCTCCCGCGCGATGCGCGCCACGCGCCGGCTGGAGGTCGGCACGGTCTGGGTCAACCGTTACGGGAGAAGCGAGGACTTCATTATCCCGACGGGCGGCTACAAGGGCTCGGGCATAGGCAAGGACCTGGGCCGCCAGGCCTTCGAGGCCAGCCAGCGCGTGAAGAGCGTGCTGATCGACATCGTGCCATGACTGTCGGCGCTGGTCTCGGGTCCCCTCCGCGGCTGCGACAAGCCCTGCTGAAACGCGGCCCGGAATTGGCATAATCTGCCTCGTGCAGGGGGAACTGGATGAACCGATTGCTGCTGCGCTGTGCCTAGACTGGCGCCCGGCCACCGGCTCGACCGGGCGCACCGCAACAAGTGATGGGGAAGAAGACCATGGCGCCATTCCGGCCCAAGTACATTACCTTCGACTGCTACGGCACGCTCACCTGGTTCCGGATGAGCGACATGACCCGCGAGCTGATGGCCGGCCGCATCCCGGCCGACCGCATGGAGGACCTGGTCAGGGACTTCAACGCCTACCGCTTCGACGAGGTGATGGGCGCCTGGAAGCCCTACGTCGACGTCCTCAAGAGCGCCTGGGAGCGGACCTGTCGGAAGTGGGGGCAGCCCTTCAACGAGGCCGAAGGCCAGGCCTTCTACGACGCGGTGCCGACCTGGGGCCCGCATCCGGATGTCCCGGCGCCGCTCGCCAAGGTGGCCGAGCACTATCCGCTGGTGATCCTCTCCAACGCCTCGAACGACCAGATCCAGTCGAACGTCGACAAGCTCGGCGCGCCCTTCCACGCGGTCTACACGGCGCAGCAGGCGCAGGCCTACAAGCCCCGCTTCCAGGCTTTCGAATACATGTTCGACCAGCTCGGCTGCGATCCCGCCGATCTGCTGCACGTCTCGGCTAGCCTGCGCTATGACCTGATGCCGGCCTACGGCCTCGGCATCACCAACAAGGTCTACGTCAATCGCGGCTACGAGCCCTCGACGCCCTTCTATGGCTATAGTGAGATCACCGACATCGGCGGCCTGCCCGGCGTCCTGGGGTTGTGAGCGTGCGGGTGACGGCGTTGCCCAGCGGCGTTGCAGTGAGGCCGGATGAAGCTGCAGTCCTATTGGCTCGACACGGCGCCCCGCTTCGCCTCCGGGAGCGACGGCCCGCTCGAGGGACAGGCTGACGTAGCCATCATCGGTGGTGGCTTTACCGGGCTTTCGGCGGCGCTGGCGCTGGCCCGCAGGGGCGCGACCGTGGTCGTGCTCGAGGCCGACCGTGTCGTGGCCGCCGCCTCGGGGCGCAACGGCGGGCACTGCAACAATGGGCTGGCGCAGGACTTCGCGAACATGGCCGGGCGGCTTGGCCTCGAAAAGGCGCGCAGCCTCTATCAGGCCTTCGATGCCGCGGTCGATACGGTCGAGCGTCTGGTCGCCGAGGAGGCGATCGACTGCGGCTTCCGGCGCAGCGGCAAGATCAAGCTCGCCGCCAAGCCGGCCCACTATGACGGCCTGGCGCGCAGCTTCGAGCTGCTGCAGCGCGAGGTCGACCCGGACACCGCACTGATTCCGGCCAGCGGTCTCGCCGCCGAGATCGGCTCGGACCGGTTCCACGGCGCCCTGCTGCAGAAGCGCAGCGCCATGATGCACATGGGCCGCTTCGGCAGCGGGCTCGCCGAGTCCGCCGCCCGCCGCGGCGCGCGTATCTTCGAGAACGCCGCGGTCACGGGGCTCAGGCGCAACGGCAAGAGCCACGAGCTTACGACGCCCCGGGGAGTGCTCCGCGCCGACCAGGTGCTGCTGGCGACCGGCGCCTATACCCGGGGGCCCTTCGGCTACTTCCGCCGCCGCGTGGTGCCGGTCGGCAGCTTCATCATTGCCACCGAGCCGCTCGCCCCGGCGACGCTCGACACCATCATGCCGACGCGGCGCACGGCGACGACGACCAAGTACATCGGCAACTACTTCCGGGTCGCACCGGACAACCGGCTGATCTTCGGCGGGCGGGCGCGCTTCGCGGCGTCGAACCCGCAGTCGGATGCCAAGAGTGGCCGCAACCTCGAACTCGCGATGCGTCGGATCTTCCCGCAGCTCGCGGGCACGCGCATCGACTACTGCTGGGGCGGCCTGGTCGACATGACCGCCGACCGCCTGCCGCGCGCCGGCGAGCAGGGCGGCCTCTATTACGCCCTGGGCTACAGCGGTCACGGTGTGCAGATGTCGGTGCACATGGGGCAGGTCATGGCGGAGGTGATGAACGGCCGGCCTGAGCGCAATCCCTGGGCCGACCTTCCCTGGCCGGCGGTCCCGGGCCACTTCGGCCCGCCCTGGTTCCTGCCTCTGGTCGGCGCCTACTACCGCGCGAAGGACCTATTGACATGACTGGCGCCCGATCCGCAGCGCATTCGTCGGATCCCCTGCTGCAGCCGCTGCGCATCCGCAACGTCATCTTTCGCAACCGGATCATCAGCACCAGCCACGCCTCGGCAATGGACGAAAACGGCATGCCGGGAGAGCGCTATCAGCGCTACCACGAGGAGAAGGCCAAGGGCGGGATCGCGCTGACCATGTTCGGCGGATCGTCGATGATTTCGAAGGACACGAGCTGGGGTGGCGGGCAGATTGACATCTCGGACGATCGAATCATCCCCTATCTGCAGCAGTTCTCCGAGCGTATCCATCGGCATGGGGCGGCCTTGATGATGCAGATATCGCATCTCGGCCGGCGGGCGGACGCCACGTCCCACAACTGGCTGCCGACCATCGCGCCCTCACCGATCCGCGAGGCGCGGCACCGCAACTTCCCGCGCGAGATGGACCGGCACGATATCGGGCGGGTGATCCGCGAGTATGGCGAGGCAATCGTCAGGGCCAAGGAAGGCGGTCTTGACGGAATCGAGACGCTGACCAGCGGCCATCTGATGGGACAGTTCCTTTCGCCTTTGACCAATCTTCGTACCGACGCGTTCGGAGGATCGACCGAGAATCGGATGCGCTTTTGCCTGATGGTGCATGAAGAGCTGCGCAAGCGCGCCGGCGATGACTTCATCATCGGCCTGCGCTACGTCATCGACGAGGGAGCGGATGACGGCATGGACTTCGATGAGGGTGTGAAGATCGCCCGGATATTCGAGCGCGAAAGCACTATCGACTTCATTAATGCGATCTATGGCCGCGCCGACAAGGACATCTACTTGGCCGAGCACAATATGCCCGGCATGTCGCAGCCGAGCGCACCCTATCTCGCCTTGGTTGGCCGTTTCAAGCGGGAGATTGCACTCCCCGTGTTCCATGCCGCCCGCATCCGGGACGTCGCCACCGCGCGCCATGCCGTCCGAGAGGGCCTGGTGGACATGGTGGGAATGACGCGGGCGCACATGGCGGATCCACAGATCGTCAACAAGATCACGCGCGGTGAAGAAGACCAGATCCGCCCCTGTGTGGGAGCATCCTACTGCATGTACAAGAAGGGCTCCTGCATTCACAACCCGGCCAGTGGCCGCGAGCAGTCCCTACCGCAGATCGTCGCACGGTCCGACAGGCCCGGGCGCCGCGTTGTGGTCGTCGGTGGCGGGCCCGGCGGCATGGAGGCGGCGCGCGTCGCGGCGGAGCGCGGCCATGCCGTCACCCTCTTCGAGGCGGGCCATCGGCTAGGCGGTCAGGTGCTGCTGGCAGCGCGCGCGTCGTGGCGTAAGGACCTGATCGGCATCGTGCAATGGCGCGAGGCAGAGCTCAAACGGCTGGGCGTCGATGTCCGGCTGGGCGTTTACGCGGGAGCCGCGGACGTGTTGGACCTGGGCCCCGATGCCGTGATCGTGGCGACCGGCGGCATTCCCGACGCCTCCTGGCTGAAAGGGCATGGCCTCTGCCTGACGGTGTGGGACGTTCTGGCAGCGCCGACGAAAGCGGCGGATGAGGTCATTGTCTATGACGGGATCGGGCGGCAGCAGGCGCCGTCATGCGCACTGCAGCTTGCCGAGCAGGGGAGCAAGGTGCAGTTCTTCACGCCTGACGATACGGTCGCGCTTGAAGTGCCCTATCCCGAGCGCGTTGTGTTCCGCAAACAGCTTGCCCAGCACGGCATCCCAATTGCCATCGATCAAGCCTTGGTGGAGGTGTGCCGCAGCGCCAATGGGCTGACCGCACGTTTCGTGCATGAGCTGACCGGCGCGAGCACGGAACTGCACACCGCGCAAGTTATTGTCGAGCACGGGACGATGCCGATCACTGGGGTCTTCGATGAGCTGCGCGGATCATCCGCGAACGACGGCTATACGAACAATGACCGGCTTCTAGCAGGGGTTCCGCAAGTCGACTTATCTGGACACGGCGGATTTGAGCTGCATCGCATCGGTGATGCGATCTCGAGCCGCAACATTCACAGCGCAATACTTGACGCTCTGCGGCTCTGCATGGCGCTATAGGATTGCGCGCTGCTTCAATTGGCATCAGCTAGAGCTCAATCCCTGAGCCGGCCTGCCCTGGCCGGCAGTCCCGGGCCATTTCGGCACGCCCTGGTTCCTGCCCCTGGTCGGCGCCTACTACCGCGCCATGGACCTGCTGCGGTGACCGGCTTGCATCTCGCTCACGAAGACTCCCGTTCCTTCGCCTTGCCGAACAGCTGGGCGATGACCAGCAGCGCGGTGGAGATGATGATCATTATGGTCGAGATCGACGCAATGGTCGGATCGATCTGATCGCGCAGCGCGTTGAACATGTTGCGCGTTAGGGTGGAATTATCGCCGCCCGAAACGAACATGGCGATGATGACCTCGTCGAAGGAGGTAAGGAATGAGAGCAGCGCGCTTGTGATCACGGCGAAACGGATCTGCGGCAGCGTGACGACCAGGAAGGCACGGAGGCGCGACGCGCCGAGGCTGCGAGCCACCATTTCCTGACTCATGTCGTAGCTCTTCAAGGCGGAACTGACGATCACGAGCACCAAGGGAATGGCCAGGATGGAATGGGCCAGCACCAGGCCAAGGATCGTGTTGACCAGATTGAGCTGCACGTAGCTGTAGAAGATTCCGATGGCGACCAGGATGAGCGGCACGATGATGGGTGTGACGAGGATCAGGAATACCAGGTTCGCAATGCGCAGGTTCGAGGCGAACAGGCCGTAGGCTGCCATGGTCCCCAGCGGCGTCGCCACGCACATGGTAAGAAACCCGGCGATCAGGGACGTCTTGGTGGCGCTGATCCACTCGATGGACCCGAAGTAGTGGTCGTACCAGCGCAGCGACCAGGTTCTCGGCGGGAACTCCAGGTACTGCGATTCGGAGAACGACATCGGGATGACGATGACCGTCGGCGCCAGCAGGAACAGCATGACCAGCCCCGCCACCACGTAGAGCCACAGGCGCTGGCCGTGCGTGATCTGGGTCTCCGAGGCCGAGTTGCCGAGCCAGCTCATGTGCCGTGGCCCCCGCCCAGGACCCGGTCAAGCCGCAGTAGGCGCGAGGACGCGAAGAGGATGACCAGCGTCAGCACAAGCAGGACCACTCCCAGCGCGCTGGCCGCGCCCCAGTTGAAGAACAGCTCGATGTTCGTGGTGATCCGCATGGATACCATGATGACCGTGCCGCCGCCGAGCACGGCAGGCGTCACGAAGAAGCCCAGGCAGAGCACGAAGACGATCAGGGCGCCGGCAAAGAGGCCGGGCAGCGAGAGCGGGAAGAACACGCGCCAGAAGGCATCGACCGGTCCGGCGCCCAGGTTGGCGGCGGCCTTGATGTAGTCGCCGTCGATCGCCCGCATCGAGCCGTACAGCGGCAACACCAGGAATGGCAGCATGATATGCACCATGCCGATCAGCGTTCCGGTCAGGTTGTGCACCAGCTTGATCGGTTCGTCCCATAGGCCGAGGTCGATCGCCCATTCGTTGACCAGGCCTTTGCGTTGCAGAAGCACGAGCCAGGCATAGGTGCGGACCAGCAGGGACGTCCAGAACGGCAGCAGCACCGTGATCATGCAGAGGTTGGCGACCCAGCGCGGCAACTGCGACAGGAAGTAGGCCAGCGGATAGCCGATCAGGATGCATATGGCGGTGGTCAGGATGCTGACCTCGAAGGTCGTCCGGAAGGTGCGCGCGTAGGACTTGCTCTCCAGCATGCGCTGGTAGTGCTCCAGCGAGAAACTGCCGTCGTCGCCCACGAACGAGAGCCAGAACAACCAGGCGACGGGGATCACCATGATGACCAGGACCAGGAGGAGGGCGGGGGAGCAGAGGCCAAAGAGGGCGAGGCGCTCGAGCAGGGCATCACGGCGCAAGCCCGCGGCATTGGGGCCGGCCGGAACGCCGTGCTCTTGCGTGGCGGCCAGGGGCGACAGCGGCGCCGCAGTCATGTCCCTAGTCCTCCGCGTCGGCGATCAGGACCGCGTCGTCCCGGTGCAGCCCCAGCGTGACCTCGCCGCCCACCTGGGGTACCTCGGCCATCGCGTCGCGCCGCGTGACCCCTCGCACCCCGACCTCGACGCAGCCGGCCAGCGTGACGTACATGAGAAAGCTCTCGCCCTGATAGACAAGGTCGGTTACCCGGCCGATGAAGGCGTTGACATCCGGCGCAGGCGGGCCCGTTACCAGGTGCAGACGCTCGGGACGCAGCAGCAGGTGGTAGCGCCTGGCTCCGTTCGGCTGCTCCTGGAGATGCAGCGGCATGGACTCGTAGTAGGCCCTGCCGTCCGAGACGCTGACCGGGAGGAAGGTGGATTCGCCGATGAACTCGGCCACGAACCTGTTGGCCGGCCGCTCGTAGAGCCGGCGCGGCTCGTCGAGCTGCTTCACCACGCCATGATTGATCACTGCGATGCGGTCCGACATGGTCAGAGCCTCGCGCTGGTCGTGGGTGACGTAGACCGTGGTCATGCCGAGCTTGTCGTGCAGCCGCCTGAGCTCGATCTGCATGTGCTCGCGCAGCTTCTTGTCGAGCGCGGAGAGCGGCTCGTCCATCAGCAGGATGCGCGGCTCGAACACGATGGCGCGAGCCAGCGCGACGCGCTGCTTCTGGCCGCCGGACAGCTGGTGGATTCGCCGGTCCCCGTATCCGGCCAACTGGACCGTCTGAAGCGCGCCCTCGACGCGCCGGGCGATCTCCGCCTTGGGCAGCCGGCGCAGCCGCAGCGCGAACCCGACATTGTCGGCGACCGTCATGTGGGGAAAGAGGGCATAGCTCTGGAACACCATGCCGACGTCGCGCTTGTGGGGCGGCTTGCGGATCACCTCAGTCTCGCCGAAGCGAACGCTGCCGAAGTCCGGCCGGGTAAAGCCGGCAAGGACCATCAGCAGCGTCGTCTTGCCCGACCCGGACGGGCCCAGCAGGGTGAGGAACTCTCCCGGCCTGACTTCGAGGTCGACGTCGCGCAACGCGAAGACCTTGCCGTAGGTCTTGGTGACGGAACGAATGGTGATCGGCAGGCCCTGCCTAGGGGCGGTCGTCTCGCTCGGCAATGGCTGTCCTCATGGCGCAAGCAGCAAACAGGCGGTGAAGGGCGACGTTCGAGCCGTCACCCTTCACCCTTGACCAGCGCGGCTGGCGGTCGCCGCTATTCGGTCAGCAAATCCTGATAGGCGGCCGAGGCCTTCTCCTCGAACTCAATATACCATTCGAGGTTGATCGGCAGCTGTTTCGCCGCATTGTCCGGGTGCGACGGCAGGGCCCTGGCGGTCGCCTCGTCGATCTTGCCCAGCTCATAGGCCTTTTTGTTGGTCGGCCCGTAGGTGATGTAGTCGGGCAGATTGGCCTGCAGCTCGGGCTTGCTGACCTCGGCCAGGAACCTCATGGCCAGGTCCTTGTTCGGCGCTCCCTTGGGAATGGCGAAGCAGTCGTAGTCGAGCAGGGCCTGATTGAAGGTATAGGTGACCTTTGCGCCGTCCTTGGCGGCGTTGTCGAAGCGGCCGTTCCAGCCGGTGGTCATGTCGACCTCGCCATCCTTCATGAGCTGGGCGTGCTGCGCGCCGGACGACCACCAGACGGCAATGTGGGGCTTGAGCTCGCGAATCTTGTTGATCGCCCGCTCGATGCCCTCGTCGGTGGAGAGAACCTCATAGACCTTTTCCGGCAGCACGCCGTCGGCCATCAGCGCCGGCTCCAGCGCGCCCGCCACCGCGTTGCGGTAGGCCCGCGTGCCTGGGAACTTCTCAACATCCCAGAAATCGGCCCAGCTTTGCGGCCCTTGCTCGCCATAGGTGTCGGTGCTCCAGGCAAACACGGTCGAGAAGACGTCGGTGCCGACGCAGTACTCATCCTTCAGTGTGGGATAGAAGGTCGAGACATCGATGATCGAATAGTCGAGGGGCTCGAGCAGCCCTTCCGCGCCAGCGCGGGCGGCGCTGCCGGAGCCGCTGGCGACGATGTCCCAGGTGACCGCCCCGGCATTGACCTTCAGGCGAACGTCGGACATGCCGCCATAGGTCTCTTCCTTGACGGTGATGCCCATGGCCTCCGCGGCGGGGCCGAACAGCGCTTTGCTCTGTGCTTCCTGATAGGAGCCGCCCCAGGAGGCGACGGTGATCTCATCGGCGGACGCGCCGGACGCGGCGACGCCCAGGAGTGCGGTGACAGCGGCCGCCAAGACCAGCGGTGTGCGTTGGCGCATTGTTGTGGCCTCCCAGAGTGATGATGACGACATGGTCTTGTCCATTATCATGAGTGTCGCGACTCAAATGGTCTGATAACAAGGTCCATTCTGAACATTTGACAATGCCAATCCGGGCGTCGGGCGCAGCCGGAAGGGCCGCCGGGGAGGTGACCGGCGAGCTGGCGGAATGCCTGTTGCAGGGCATTACCAGGACCGTTGATCGCGCCAGCGGTAGTAGGCGATCGAGGGGGCGAGGAACCAGGGATAGCCCCAGTAGTAGGGACGGGACTGGAACGAGGCTTGGTCCAGTGCCGTGCGGCCCTCGGGCAGGCCCAGGAGCTGCTGGCCGATCCGCGTGCCCAGATAGCTCGCCAACGACACGCCGGAGCCGCAGTAGCCCATGGCATAGTGGATGCCGTCCCGGCGGCCCAGGTGCGGCAACTGGTCGAAGGTGTAGCCGACGAATCCCATCCAGGAATGCGTGATGCGCGTCTTGGCCAACTCCGGGAAGCGGCGCGTCATCTCGGCGTGGAGCGGCGCGGCACTGGTGCGGGGATCGGTCTCGCGCAGCGACACGCGCGCCCCGAACAGCAGCCGCGTGCCGTCCGGCGAAAGCCGGTAGTAGACGACGAGCTTGCGGGTATCGGTGATCACGCGGTCGTCCGGAATCAGGCGCCGGGCGAGGTCGGGCGCCAGCGGCTCCGTGGCGATGATGTAGCTGCCGATCGGGATGATGCGCCGGCGATGCCAGGGGCTGAGACGGCCGCTGTAGCCGCTGGTTGCGATCACCACGTCGCGGGCCAGCAGCTCGCCCTTGTCCGTCCGTAACCGGTGGCCAGTGCCATCGGGGTCTGTCTGCCTGACCGCACAGCGCGGGACGACCTGGACGCCGGCGGCAAGCGCGCGATCAAGCAGTCCCTTGTGGTAGCGCGCCGGGTCGAGCGACGCGTGCCTGGGATAGACGATGCCGCCGTGATAGAAGTCGCTGCCGATCTGCCGGTGTTGCTCGGCGCGCGGCACCAGATAGGCGCCGGTCGGCAGCTCGCTGGGCTCATCGGCGATCCTGCGCTCGAGCGCGCGGCAGCGGGCCGGGCTGTGGGCGCCGTAGAAGCGGCCGACGCGCCGGAAATCGCAGTCGATTCCCTCTTCGGCGATGAACGTGCCGATCCAGACGAGGGCGGCATGGCCCTCCTGCAGGATGGCAAGGGCGCGGTCCCGGCCATGGGTCTTGGCCAGCGCCGCGAGCGACGGCTTGATGCTCGTGCTGATCTGCCCGCCGTTGCGCGAGCTGCAGCCCCAGCCGGCGTCCTCGGCGTCGAGCACCACAGTATGGCGTCCGGCGCGTGCCGTTTGCAGGGCGGCGCAGAGTCCCGTGTAGCCGGAGCCGACGATGGCGACGTCGGCACGTTGCGGCAGCGCTTGCTGGCCCAGGTCGGGGCGCGGCGTGCGTTCCCACCAGTACGGCGTGACCTTGAAGTCCGGGGCAAAGAGACGCTCGCTCATGCTACGGTCCCGACCTTTGCCGGGCATCGATTGGGCTTCAGATGCGAGCAGCGACGCCCTTGATCTTGCAATAGCTGCGCAGGGCCTCCAGCCCCTTCTCCCGCCCGAATCCGGACTTCTTGTTGCCGCCGAAGGGCACTTCGATCCCGCCGGCGAAGTACTCGTTTATATAGACCTGGCCGGCATCGACGTCGCGAGCGAAACGCTGCGCCTTGCTCAGGTCCCGAGTATAGATGCCGGCGACCAGACCGTAGGGCGTTCCGTTGGCGATCACCGTTGCCTCGTCGATCGAGTCGACGACCTGCACCGCCAGCACGGGTCCGAATATCTCCTCCTGAGCCACGATGTCGTCGGCCGCGACCTGGTCCAGAATGGTCGGCTGGAAAAACCAGCCGAGGCCTGTCTGTGGATCGGTCGTGGGCGCGCCGCCGGTCGCCACGCAGATGCCGCGCCCCTTGGCGCCGTCCACATAGCCGGCAATCCTGTTGAGATGCTCTAGGGAATTGACCGGTCCGACCTGCGTGTTGCGCAGGCCGTGGCCGAGGGTCAGCCGCTCGGCCCGCCGGATCAGGCTCTGCAGGAACTCGTCGTGAATGCTGCGCTCGATCACCAGGCGCGACCCGGCCGAGCAGATTTGGCCGGCGTTCTCATAGATCGCCCCGAGCACACCTTCGAGCGCCTTGTCCCGGTCGCAATCGGCCAGCACCACCACGGGCGACTTGCCGCCGAGCTCGAGCGTGACCCGCGTGATGTTGCGCGCCGCCGCCTGCATGACCAGGGTTCCGGTCTCGACCGAGCCGGTGAAGGTCACGTGCTGCACGTCGGGGTGCGCCACCAGAGGCGCGCCGGCCTCCGGCCCGCTGCCCGTCACCACGTTGTAGACGCCGTCCGGCAGTCCGGCCTCCTGCAGGATGTCGGCCAGCATGAGGGCGGTTAAGGGGGTCTGCTCCGCCGGCTTGGCCACGACCGTGCAGCCGGCCGCCAGGGCGGGCGCCACGCCGCGCGCCGTGGTCGAGATCGGATAGTTCCAGGGGATGATGTGGGCGGTGACGCCGACCGGCTCTTTGATCGTATAGGCGAGATAGTCCGGCCCCAGGGGTATGCTGTCGCCCTGCAGCTTGTCGCAGGCCCCGGCGTAGTATTCGAAGGCCCGCGCGGCGCCCGCCACGTCGCCCTGCGCCTCTCGCAGGCACTTGCCGCTGTCGAGGCTCTCGACCACGGCCAGCCGGTCGGCGTTCTGCCGGATCAGGGCGGCGGCCCGGTACAGCAGGCGGCCTCGCTCCGCCGGCGTGATCCTGCGCCACGGCCCCGGCAGGGCCGCCTTGGCGGCAGCCACGGCGGCCTCGACGTCCGCGGCATCGCCCGCGGCCACGCGAGCGAAGGTGCGGCCGGAGCCGGGGTCGAAGACCTCGATCATGCGGCCGGAGGCCGCGGCAACCCATTGCCCTTGAATGAAATGCCGGTCCGGCAGGTTCATGATCGTGCCGGTGGCGAGCGCTTCTTCGACCAAGCCCTGAATGACCGTTGCCATGACTAGCTCATCTCGCTGACCTGGTAGGCAGCCTGATCCAGCCACTCGGGCCGGATTTCCACGCCCCAGCCGGGCGCGTCCGGAATCGTCGCCTGGCCGTCCGCGATCGCGTAGGGCGATTCGCAGAACAGACCCTCCTGCCAGGGGTAGTAGTCCGGGCCCTCGATGGAGAGCTCCAGGTACTTCCCCGCGTTCGGGATGGCGCCGAGGAGGTGCATGGTGAACAGCGTCACCATCGACAGATTGGCGCTGTGCGGCGTGCAGGGGAGGCCGGCCCGCTCAGCCATCTTTGCCACCTGCAGCGTGCGCGTCAGGCCGCCCAGGTAGCAGACGTCCGGCTGGATGATGTCGACCGCGCGCATCCCGATCATGTGCCGCCAGGTCGAGAGGTCGCAGTCCTGCTCGCCGCCGGCCACGTCCAGCTCCAAGACGTCGGCGACCGCCTTGGTCTGCTCCAGCTCCCAGTAGGGGCAGGGCTCCTCGAAGTGGCACACGCCATAGTCCTGCAGCATCATGCCGACTTGGATCGCACGCCCGGGCGAGAATCCGCTGTTGGCGTCGACCAGGAGCTCGGCGTCGTCGCCAAGGGCCTTGCGCATGGTCGGGACGATCTCCTCGGTACGCCCGGGCCACTCGTCGACGTCGCGCCCGCATTCCGCGCCGATGCGAATCTTGAAGGCCTCGTAGCCGTATTGATCGCGCAAGCGCAGGAGCCGCTCCGCTTCGTCGCGCGGGGTGATATCCCGCTTCATGGAGGAGGCGTAGACGCGCAGGTGCCCGGGCTTGCCGCCGATCAACTCGCAGACGCTCTTGCCCTCGAGCCTGCCACGCAGGTCCCAAAGCGCGGTGTCGAGTCCGGCCAGGGCACGACGCAGGTAGGAGCCGGGGAACTTGTGCTCGCGCTCCGGGATGATGTCGACGAGATGCTCGATATCGAGCGCATCGGCGCCGAGCGCCCAGGGCGCGATCTGCCGGTGCACGATCAGCGAGGTGATGTCGGCGTTGTAGGGCGATACCTGGCCCCAGCCCTCGTGCCCCTCGTCCGTCCGGATGCGCAGGACGCCGACGTACTGATTGCAGAAGGTTTCTATGCTCTTGATCTTCATTGATAGGTTGGTTCGATGGGGAGCGCGTCACCGGTTGCATCACGCGGCACGAGGCCACGGGTTGGAGATCGACCGAAGCAAGGAGAGGCGAGCGGACCGGGAAACCGGCTGATCAAGCCGCCAGCATCGACCATTGCGACTTTCCCGATAGTGACGGCAATTGGCCTGTAGATAAGTGCCACTATGAAAAAACTAGGATACCATTTACGCTGATGGGCGGGCCGCTGGCCGATGCCGGGCGTAAAGTGCTGCGCAATCCTGAGGCGGCGGACGATGCGGCAGCGGCCAGCCACGTTGGGCCAGCGGGGTGGTCCGGTTCGTCGGGCGGTCCCCAGGGGGTGGAGATGGTGAAGCGCACCGGCGGGGCCTTGCTTCTGTCCATGGGGCTGGACCGGGAGTCGGCGAGGCCGATCAGCACACAGCTGTGCATGGCCTTGCGCGAGGTGATTCTCTCGGGTGGCCTGAGCGCCGGCGATCGCTTGCCGGCCAGTCGAACCCTGGCCAAGGATCTCGGCATCTCGCGAACCACCGTCAACGAAGCCTTCGAGCGGCTGGTCGCCGAGGGCCTCATCGAGTCCCGGGTCGGGGCCGGCACCTTCGTCAGCCAGGCGCTGAAGGCGGAGCGGCCAATGCCGCCGGCAGGAACGCGGCAGGGCCAACAGGCTTTTCGCAGGCCGCACCTGGCGACGGCGATGACTCGGGCGATTGGCGGTTTCGCCGAGCGCCAGCGCCTGCCGCACCAGCCGCGCGCCTTCGTAACCGCGCTGCCGGCCCTCGATGCCTTTCCCCTGGCGCAGTGGTCCAGGCTGATGGCGAAGCATTGGCGTGGCGGCCGCGACGAAGTGATGGGCTACGGCGACCCCAATGGCTATCGCCCTCTGCGCTGCGCGATCGCCGGCCACCTGCGCGCCAATCGCGGGATAACCTGCGAGCCCGAGCAGATCTTCATCACCGGCGGCGCCCAGGAGGCCTTTCACCTGATCGGCAGCTTGCTGCTCAATCCCGGCGACAAGGTGTGGTTCGAGAATCCGGGCGCGATCGGCGCGCGTAACAGCTTCGTGGCCTGCGGTGCGGATCTGGTTCCCGTGCCGATCGACGGCGAAGGGCTTCGCGTCGATGTCGGCCTGGAGAAAGCGCCGCGCTTTCGCCTGGCTTTCGTCACGCCGTCGCATCATCAGCCGCTGGGTGCCATCCTCAGTCTTGAACGTCGTTTCGCGCTGTTGCAGGCAGCCGAGCGTGCCGCCTCCTGGATTGTCGAAGATGACTACGACGGGGAGTTCTGCTACGGGCGGCAGCCCTTACCGACCTTGAAGAGCGTCGATACGACCGGACGGGTCATCTACGTCGGCACCTTCAGCAAGTCGCTGTTCCCGTCGCTCCGGCTGGGCTATCTACTGGCGCCGCCGGCCCTGATTCCGACCTTCGAGCACCTGATGAGCGCGTTCCTGCCGGGCGTGCCGACCAGCCTGCAGGCCGTCACTGCGGCCTTTATCGAGGAGGGCTACTTCGTCGCCCATATTCGGCGCATGCGAAAGATCTATGCCGAGCGTCACCAGGCACTGCGTGACGCAGCAGTGCAGAGACTGGCCGGTCTGCTCGATGTGATCCCGACGGACAGCGGCCTCCACACGGTCGGTTATCTGCCTCGCGGACTGTCGGAGAGCGCCGTCGCCGAGGCCGCGGAGCGGCGCGGCATCACCGTATCGCCGATCAGGCGCTTCTCCCTCAAACCGACCGGCATCAGCGGCCTGGTGCTCGGCTTCGGCAGTATCCGCGCGCATGAAATTCGGACCGGCGTGGAGGTTCTTGGCCAGGCGCTGGAAGGGATGATGCGGCAGAAACGCCGGGCCTAGGGGCCTCCCAGGGGCCTGAATGGTCTGTGTATTTGCCGAGAATGGCACTTCCGGTCAGACCAATTCCCGCCTAGCGTCAGGCCGGCTGTGGCCGTTCGCCGCCGCAACGGCTTGTTCCTTTGATGCCCGGAGCGCATGAGCGAGTTCGACTACATCATCGTCGGCGCCGGCTCGGCCGGCTGCGTGCTCGCCAACCGGCTGAGCGAGTCGGGCCGCTACCGTGTCCTGCTGCTCGAGGCGGGCGGCTCGGACAAGAGGTTCTGGCTGCAGGTTCCGATCGGCTACGGCAAGTCGTTCTACGATCCGCGCGTGAACTGGATGTACCAGACCGAGCCGGAGCCGGGCCTGGCCGGGCGCGGGAGCTATTGGCCGCGCGGCAAGGTGCTGGGCGGATCGAGCGCGATCAACGCCATGGTCTACATCCGCGGCCAGCCGGAGGACTACGAGGACTGGCAGGCGCAGGGCAATCCGGGCTGGGCCTGGCGGGACCTGCTGCCTTATTTCAAGAAGCTGGAGGACCACGCCTGGGGCGCCTGCGCCCATCACGCCGCCGGCGGCCCGCTGCACGTCTGCGACGTCTCCAAGGATGTTCATCCGCTCTGCGATGTCTTCATCCGGGCGGGACAGGAGGCCGGTCTGCCCTTCAATGGGGATTTCAATGGCGCGACCCAGGAGGGCGTGGGTCTCTACCAGATCACGACGCGCGGCGGATTCAGGATGTCGAGCGCGCGCGCCTATCTTTGGCCGGCCGGGACGCGGACCAATCTGCGGGTCGAGACGCATGCCCATGCGACCCGTCTGCTGTTCGAGGGCATGAGGGCCGTCGGTGTCGAGTACAGGCGGAAGGGCGTCCGCCTGCGCGCCCGCGCCGGGCGTGAGGTCATCCTGTCGGCGGGCGCCGTCAACTCGCCGCAGTTGCTCCAGCTCTCCGGCATCGGGCCGGCATCTGTACTTGGTGCGGCCGGCGTCGAGCTGCGGCTCGACAGCCCCGCGGTCGGGCGCAATCTCAGCGATCACCTGGGGGTCGACTATCTCTACCGCTCGCGCCGGCCGACCCTGAACAACGAGCTCTATCCCTGGTGGGGCAAGCTCTATGCCGGCATGAACTACGTTTTGCGGCGGCGCGGGCCGCTGGCTCTGAGCGTCAATCAGGGCGGCGGCTTTTTCCGCACGCGGCCCGATCTCGCACGTCCCAACATGCAGCTCTACTTCTCGCCGGTCAGCTACCTCAAGGCGCCGCCCGGTGTCCGGCCACTGATGAGCCCCGACCCTTATGCCGCCTTCCTGGTCGGCATATCTCCCTGCCGGCCGAGCAGCCGGGGACAGGTCCGCATCCGCAGCGCCGATCCCTTCGAACTTCCCGAGATACGGCCCAAGTACCTCTCCACCGAACACGACATTCAGGAGATGCTCGAGGGCGTCACGTTTCTGCGGAAGCTGGCGGCCACACCATCGCTTTCGGCGATCATCGAGGCGGAGCTGGCGCCGGGCGCCGAGGTGCGAACGAGGGACGAGCTGCTCGACGACATCCGCAAGCGGGCCTCGACCGTGTTCCATCCGGTCAGCACCTGCATCATGGGGCCCGACCCTGATCGTTCGGTGGTCGATCACCGTCTCCGGGTCCATGGTTTGGAGCGCCTTAGGGTTGTCGACGCCTCCATCTTCCCGACCCTGATCTCGGGCAACACCAATGCGCCGGCGATCATGGTCGGCGAGAAGGGCGCCGATCTCGTCTTGGCGGATGCCCGCTGAGCCTCGTCCGCTCGCCGTGCTCAGGCTCTGTCCCGTGGTGACGGGTTGCTTGCGCGCACGTGGCCGTCAAACGGCGGTGCGCCCTGCCCCTGTGTTCCTCCGCCTTCAGAAGGGCGTCTTGTACGCCAGCCCGCGAGTCGAACAAGGGGCGCCCGCCTACGCGGTCAGGAGCCTCTCCCGATGCGCGCCGCCACGCGCTTTTCGACCTCGACGATCAGCAGCAGCACGATTCCGACTGCAACGACGGCCAGGCCATCCGGCAGCGCCACCGGCCGGCTCCCGAAGATGCCGTGCATCGGCGGCAGGTAGGTGAAAGCGAACTGCGCGACGACCACGGTAGTCACGCCGATCAGCACAGCGGGCGTTCCCAGCACGCCTTGCCACGTCAGGGAGGTGCCGTGAACGTAGCGGACGCTGAAGAGGTAGAAGATCTCCATCACTACGAGCGCGTTGACGACCATCGTCCGGGCGGCCTCCAGCGACAAGCCGCGGCCGACGGCCCAGGCATAGATACCGAAGGCGCCGGCTACCATGAGCCCAGAGACGAACAGGATTCTCCACAGCAGCCGGCCCGACAGCAGCGGCTGGCCCGCCGGCCGCGCCGGGCGCCGCATCGCGCCGGCCTCGGTCGGCTCGAATGCCAGGGTGAGGCCGAGCGCGACGGCCGTGACCATGTTGATCCAAAGGATCTGCACCGGCGTCACCGGAAGCGTCAGGCCGAACAGAATGGCCAGGATGATCGTGAGGGACTCGCCGCCGTTGGTCGGCAGCGTCCAGGCGATAACCTTGGTGAGGTTGTCATAGACCGTCCGGCCCTCGCGCACCGCGGCGACAATGGAGGCGAAATTGTCGTCGGCCAGCACCATTTCGCTCGCCTCCTTGGCCGCCTCCGTCCCCTTGCCGCCCATGGCGACGCCGACGTCGGCACGCTTCAGCGCCGGCGCGTCGTTCACGCCGTCGCCGGTCATGGCGACTATGGAGCGGTCCGCCTGCAGGGACTCGACGAGGCGCAGCTTGTGCTCGGGACTGGTCCGCGCGAACACCGTCGCCTCGCGCGCCTGCGTGCGGAAGTCGGCGTCGGCCAGGCCGTCCAGCTCCTGGCCGGTGATGACCTTGGGATCGCGCGCGAGGCCGAGCTGCAAAGCGATGGCGCGCGCCGTGGCCCGGTGATCGCCGGTGATCATCTTGACCTGGATGCCGGCCGCTCTGCATTCGGCCACCGCGGCAATGGCCTCGGGGCGCGGCGGATCGATCAGCCCGACGATGCCGAGCAGAGTCAGGCCGTGCTCGACATCGGCGGGGGGAATTCCACGGCTGTCCTCCGGCATGATTCGGCGCGCGAAGGCGATGACGCGCTGGCCGTCCGCCGCAAGCGTCTCGACCTGTCGATGCCAGTAGTCGGGCTCGACCGTGCGGTCGCCGTCGGGTGTCGCCATCCGGGTGCACATGGCCAGGACGCGCTCGGGCGCGCCCTTTATGTAGACCACCGGCGGACGGCCCTCTCGAGCATGCAGCGTGGCCATGTAGCGATGACGCGAGTCGAAGGGGATCTCGTCCAGGCGCGTGAAGTGCCCGCGCGCCGCCGCCGTATCGTGGCCTGCCTTGATCGCCAGCGAGACCAGCGCGCCCTCCATCGGATCGCCGTCCACGATCCACTGCCCGTCGGCCACTCGCAGCTGCGCATCGTTGCAGAGGAGCCCTGCGAGCGTAGTCTCCTCCACCACAGGATAGGCGGGAGGGTCGATCGCCTCTTCGCCGATCAGCAACTTTCCTTCGGGCCTATAGCCGACACCTTCCACTTTCACCTGTGCGAGCACAGTCACGAGCGCGCGGACCGTCATCTCGTTACGGGTCAAGGTGCCGGTCTTGTCCGAGCAGATCACCGAGACCGAGCCCAGCGTCTCGACAGCGGGCAGCCTGCGGATTATGGCGTTGCGGCGCGCCATGCGCTGCACCCCAAAGGCCAGGGTAATGGTCATGACCGCGGGAAGTCCTTCCGGGATCGCCGCAACCGCGAGGCCGACCACGACCATGAACGCGTCACTGAGGGGGTATGACTGGAGAAGGGCGGCGTAGACGAAGACCAGCGCGGACACAGCCAGGACTGCGACGGTCACCTGCCGGGCAAACTGATCCATCTGCCGCACCAGCGGCGTGGTGAGGCGCTCCACCGCGCCGATTATCGCGCTGATGCGGCCGAGCTCGGTGGCCGGCCCCGTCGCTACGACCACGCCGGTGCCCTGCCCGGCGGCGACGAAGGTGCCGGAGAAGGCCATCGAGAAGCGATCGCCCAAGGCGGCTTGCGCTCCGACAGCGGCGACCGCCTTGTCGACCGGGACCGACTCGCCGGTCAGGATCGCCTCGTCCACCCGAAGGTTGCGGGCCTGGAGAAGCCGCAGGTCGGCCGGCACGCGGTCGCCCGCCCCGAGCATCACGATATCGCCCGGCACCACCGCATGGGCGCGGATCGTCATGCGCCGGCCGGCGCGGATTACGGAGGCGTTCGGGTCGATCATTCCCCGTATCGCCTCGAGCGCCTTCTCGGCGCGCCCCTCCTGGACGAAGCCGATGACGGCGTTGACGATCACGACCGCGAGGATCACCAGCGCGTCCGTCTCGTGGCCGATCGCCGCCGCGAGCGCCGCGGCCGCTATCAGCACGTAGATCAGCAGGTTGTGGAACTGCATGAGGAAGCGCACCAGGACGCCGCGGCGCGGGCCCTGCGGCAGTCGATTGGGGCCATAGATTTCGAGCCGCGCCGCGGCTTCGGCATCGGACAGGCCGCGGGGCGCCGCCTGCAGGGCTGACAGGACGTCCCGCGGCTCCATCGCGTGCCAGTGGTGATCTCTGTCAGGCAACGGCACGTGGCCATCCGGCGATAGGATGCTCATCGACCGAGGCGCTGTTGCGGAACTGCGCTTTCCCATGCCCGTTCGCTGCTTGCCGCGGATCTCGCTCGCCCACTGTCGGCCCAGGTCAGGGCGTGCCGAGTCTGGTGGTCAAGATCTAGACGCTTCAATGCCTTGCAGCTATGGCCTGCGCTATGGAGAAAGCGGCTCAGGGCGAGATCGCGACCTTCAGAACACCGTCACGCTGGTTGGCAAAGAGCTCGTAGGCCTCTTCGATCTGGTCCAGCCTGAAGCGGTGGGTGACGAGCGGCCGCGTGTCGAGACGCCCGGAGGCGATGACCTCCATCAGCCGCCGCATGCGCTCCTTGCCGCCCGGGCACAGCGTGGTAACGATCGTGTGGTCGCCGAGTCCCGCAAGGAAGGCGTCGAGCGGGATCTTCAGGTCGCCCGAATAGACACCGAGAGAGGACAGCGTTCCGCCCGGCCGCAAGACGCGAAGCGCGCTTTCGAAGGTCTCCTGCCGACCCAAGGCCTCGATCGCCACGTCGACTCCGCGGCCGTCGGTCAGCCGCATGATCTCCTCGACCGCATCGACCTTGGTGAAGTCGACCACGTGGTCGGCGCCCATGGCGCGTGCGATCTCCATCCTCGCCGGCACGGCCTCGACGCCGATCACGGTGGTCGCACCCATGAGCCGTGCGCCGGCAGTCGCGCAGAGGCCGATAGGGCCTTGGGCAAACACCGCGACGACGTCGCCGATGCGCACCCTGCCGCTTTCCGCGCCGGAGAAGCCCGTCGACATGATGTCGGGGCACATGAGCACCTGCTCGTCGCTGAGGCCGTCCGGGATCGGCGCGAGGTTCGCCATGGCGTCCGGCACGAGCAGGTACTCGGCCTGCGACCCGTCGACCGTGTTGCCGAAGCGCCATCCGCCGAGCGGCTTGAAGCCGTGCTTGGTGCCGGGCCCGTCCTGCGCGTGGCAGCCACAGAGCGAGGCTGCGCTATGGCCGCTCGGGGTAATAGCCCCGGCGATCACGCGCTGGCCTTCCTGGTAGCCGGCGACCGCCGATCCAAGCTTTTCGATGATGCCGACCGGCTCGTGGCCGATCGTCAGTCCTCGTGCGACCGGGTACTCGCCCTTCAGGATGTGAACGTCGGTGCCGCAGATGGTCGTCGTCGTGATGCGGATGAGCGCGTCCAAAGGGCCGACATCGGGGATCGTCTTCTCGTCGAGCACTATTCGGTTCGGCTCAACGAAGATGGCCGCCTTCATCTTTTGCGTCATTGTGAGAACCTCGGTTTCCTCGCTAGGATCGGTTTCGACTTTGCGTCCCGCTCGCTGGCGGCTCGTGTCTGGACGTCGGTGCCGCCCGGCGCTAATAGACTATATGATCCTAGAGTGTCGGACGCCTCCTTGACCGAGATCAACGTTCATCGATTCGGGGCGCCGCAGATGGACTTGGGCCAGCCGAAGCAAGGACTGGACAATCACCTGAGAAGCAGGGAGGGCGCAGCGAATGAAGAGCATGCTGGTCGCGACGGACTTCTCCATGCGGTCCGATCGGGCACTGCGCCGCGCGACTCTGCTGGCGAGACAGTTCTCCGCCAAGCTGGTACTGCTGCACGTGGTCGACGACGACCAGCCGCGAAGGCTGTTGGAGGCAGAGCGGCAGGAGGCGACGGCGCTGCTCCAGGAGCTCGCCAGGACGGTCCGCGAGGCCGACGGCGTGGCGTGCGACGGCCGCGTAGCACTGGGCGATCCCTTTCAGGGCATCGTCGGGGCTTCCGAGGAGATTGATGCCGACGTCATAATCTTGGGGCCGCATCGGCGGCGGGCATTGCGTGACGTGCTCGTAGGAACGACGGTGGAGCGCACCATTCGCCTGAGCCGCAGGCCCGTG
>JBHJOF010000071.1:0-6165 GCA_050330055.1 Kiloniellales bacterium | reverse complement strand
GGGATGATTTGACACGGATGAACACAGATGAACACAAGCAACAAACTCTTGTTTAGGCGCACAAACCAGTTTGTTTCTTGTGTTCATCTGTGTTCATCCGTGTCAAATCATCCCTTGTCGGTTTGAGCCCGCTCTAGCCGATCAAGCGCTCGCTATGACGGGCGATCACCAGCTCCTCGTTGGTCGGGACGACCCAGGCTGACGCTGCGCTGCCGGGCGTCGTGATGCGCGGGCCGCCTGCGTCGTTGGCGGCTTCGTCCAGCCCCAGGCCGAGCCAGCGCGAGTCGCGGCAGACCTGCGCGCGTACGGCGGCGGCGTGCTCGCCGATGCCGCCGGTGAAGACCAGGGCGTCGAGTCCGCCGAGCGCGGCGGCGAGCGAGCCCAGCTCGCGCACGATGCGATAGCAGAAGAGGGCGACCGCCTCGGCTGCCTCGGGCCGCGGGCTGGCCAGCAGGGTGCGCATGTCCGCGCTCTCGCCCGAGACGCCGAGCAGCCCGGACCTGTTGTACAGCAGGTCGGTCAGCGCCGGCTCGTCCAGGCCGCGCTCGCGCAGCAGGTAGAGCAGCACGCCGGGATCGATGGCGCCGCTGCGCGTGCCCATGGCCAGGCCGTCCAGCGTCGAGAATCCCATGGTAGTGGCGACGCTGCATCCCTCCTTGATGGCCGCCATGCTGGCTCCGTTGCCGAGGTGGGCGACCACCAGACGGCGGGGCAGGGCGCCCATGATGCCCGGCAGGGCAGAGACGATGTACTCGTAGGACAGGCCGTGAAAACCGTAGCGCCGCAGGCCCTGGTCGTGCAGCGCGCGGGGCAGGGCGAAGCGGCTGGCAAGCTCGGGCTGGCCGGCATGGAAGGCGGTGTCGAAGCAGGCGACCTGCGGCAGCTCGGGCCGGCGGCGCGCGATGGCGCGGATGGCGGCCACGTTGTGCGGCTGGTGATGAGGAGCACGGGGACCGAAAGAGGCCAGCGTCTCGATCACCTCCGGCGTGATGCGCTGCGGCTTGCTGTAGCGCGTGCCGCCGTGCACTACACGGTGCCCGGCCGCGGCGAGGGAACGGTCGCGGCCGATCCAGTCGAGCAGCAGGTCGATGGCGTCCTCGTGGTTGGCGAGGGCCGCGACTGCGACCGCGTCGGGTGCCACGGGCTTGCCTGTCCCGCTGAGTTGGAATCGCGGCTGGCGGCCGATGCCTTCGATCTGGCCGCGCTCTGTCAGGCGCGGCTCCGCGCTACCCCGTTCGCGAGCGAAGAGCGCGAACTTGATGCTCGACGAACCGGCGTTCAGCACCAGCAGGCTATCGGTCATGACTCGATCCGAAGCGCTCTAATGTAAGTGTGCCGGTTGGTACGGCGCTTCCTCGTCCTTCGACAGGCTCAGGACGAGGAGGGGAGTGGCGCGGTCACTCATGTCCCCCTCACCCTGAGCCTGTCGAAGGGTGAGGAGAGGCGGGAAAGGCGAACGAGAAGAGAGGGGCGCCGGACCCGCCCTCCGGCCCATACGCCCCCTAGCCATCGCCACCGCTCAGGCGACCGTGAAGTCCTTGTACTTGTCGAGAATCCGCACTGGCTTCTTGAGCGCGTCGCGGCGGAAGGGGTCGCCCAGCTCCTGAGTCGCCATGCACTCCAGTACGGTCATCTTGCCGGACTTGGTCGCCTGGCGCAGGGCGTCGCCGATCTGGTCGGGGCTGTCGACCGTGATGCCCTCGGCGCCCATGGCCTTGGCGATGGCGGCGAAGCTCGGGTTCTTGAGGTTGGTGCCGACGTAGCGGTCGGCGTAGAAGTCGACCTGGTTCTTCTTCTCCGCGCCCCACTGGCCGTTGTTGAAGACCACGGCCGTGACCGGGATGTCCTCGCGCACGGCCGTCAGGGTCTCCATGAAGGACATGCCCCAGGCGCCGTCGCCGACGTAGGCCACGGCCGGCCGGTCCGGGCAGGCGACTTTGGCGCCCATCGCCGTCGGGAAGGCATAGCCGCAGTTGCCGAAGGACATGGCGGCGAAGAAGCTGCGCGGCTGCTTGAAGCGCAGGTAGCTGTTCGAGACCGAGCAGATGTTGCCGATGTCGGTCGAGACCATGGCGTCCTCAGGCATGGCCTTCTCGAGCTCGCGCAGCAGGCGGCGCGGGTTGATCGGCGAGCCGTCGCCCTGGCCCCATTTGTCGAGCTCAGCCTCCCAGGCGTCTTTCTGCTTCTTGATCTCGTCGGCGCGCGCGGCCTTGCTGGCGTGCGCCGCGATCTGCCGGTTGCCGGTCTGCAGGCGGTGCAGGATCTCCCTGGCGGAGCCCTTGGCGTCGCCGCAGACGCCGACGGCGATCGGCTTCACCAGGCCCAGCTTGCGGGCGTCGTTGTCGACCTGGATGATCTTGGCGCCCTTGGGCCAGTAGTCGATGTCGTGCTGCGGCAGGGTGCCGAACGGGCCGAGGCGGGTGCCCAGCGCCAGCACCACGTCGGCCTGGGCGATCAGCTTCATGCCGGCCTTGGAGCCCTGGTAGCCGAGCGGCCCGGCCCAGAGTGGATGGTCGTGCGGGAAGGAATCGTTGTGCAGGTAGGAGTTCACCACCGGCGCGCCGAGGTGCTCGGCCAGCGCGATGCAGTCCGCCACGCCATCGGCCATGACCACGCCGCCGCCGGAGACGATGACCGGGAATTTCGCCTGGGCGAGCAGGTCGGCCGCCTCGTCGAGCGCCGCGGGCGCGCCGGGCGAGCCCTGGATCTTCATCGGCTGCGGGATCGCCACGTCGACCTCGCCGTAGAACAGGTCGCGCGGGATGTTGAGCTGGGTCGGCGCGCTTTCCAGCAGCGCGTAATCGAAGCAGCGCCCGGTGAACTCGGCCAGGCGGTCCTGGCGCGAGACGTGCGCCTGATAGGTCGTGATCTTCTCGAAGAAGGGCAGCTGCTCGGTCTCCTGGAAGCCGCCCAGCCCCTGCGTCGCGGTGCCGGTCTCCGGCGTGATGCAGACCACCGGCGAGTGAGCCCAGTAGGCGGCGGCGATGCCGGTCACGAAGTTGGTGATGCCGGGGCCGTTCTGGGCGATGCAGACGCCCTGGCGGCCGCTGACCCGCGAGTAGCCGTCGGCCATGTGCGCCGCGCCCTGCTCGTGCTGCACCGAGATGAAGCGGATGCCGGCCGGCGGGAAGATGTCGAGCGCGTCCATGTAAGCCGAGCCGACGATGCCGAAGACATGCCTGACGCCGTGCGCCACCAGGGTCTCGACGAAGGCTTCACTCGCTGTCATGCGGGTCATGGCCGCTCTCCCTAGGCTGGTTCTGCGCTTGCCGCGCGGTCTTTGCTGCTGTGCCGGGGCAGGGATGCGCCGCCGCTGCCTGCCGGCTGGATGGCGGCGATGCTATCGGCCCCCCGCAGCCCCACCAAGAGCCAATTGCCGCCGGCCTCTGGTGCCAGGCGGAGCAAGGGCGGCGGCGCGGTTACACTTTGTTCACCCTTCGGGCTCACCATATAGGCCAGAGTTGCATTGCAACGGTGTAATCATGCCCTTTGACAGTGCCGGCTGGCCGCCCAAGCCCGAACGGATCCCGCCCTACCAGCGGCCCGACATGGCCGACTGGCTGCGCATCCGCAAGCCCGCGAAGCCCAGCTAAGCTCCGCAGGCGCCCTGGCGCCCCCTGATTTCCCGGGGCGCTGCCGCCCTGGTTCCGTAGCGGTCCGCCGGTCCCTCCCAGTCCGCGCCGCCGCCCCGCGCGACCCGTCCCTAAATTTCTGTCCTGCGCTTGAGGTGTCTGGTATGCCTCGCGTAAGGTCGCGGCCGGACTCTCTGGGGCAATCGGGCTAAGGGGTATTTGGCGATGGCAAAGGTTTCCTTTCTCGGCCTGGGCGTGATGGGCTTTCCGATGGCGGGCCACCTGGCGGCTGGCGGCCACGAGGTCACGGTCTACAACCGCACCGCACAGAAGGCGAAGGACTGGGTCAAGAAGCACGGCGGCAAGATGGCGGAGACGCCGCGCGCCGCGGCGGAGGGCTCGGAGTTCGTATTCTGCTGCGTCGGCAACGATGACGACCTGCGCAGCGTCGTTCTGGGCGACGAGGGCGCCTTCGCCGGCATGTCGAAGTTCGCCGTCTTCATCGACAACACCACGGCCTCGGCCGAGGTGGCGCGCGAGCTGGCGGCGCTGGCCAGCGAGAAAGGCATCCACTTCATCGACGCCCCGGTTTCCGGCGGCCAGGCAGGCGCCGAAAACGGCCAGCTCACCGTCATGTGCGGCGGCGAGCAGGGCGCCTTCAACCGGGCCCAGCCGATCATCGACTGCTACGCCAAGGCGGTGACGCTGATGGGCCCGGTCGGCGCCGGCCAGCTCACCAAGATGGTCAATCAGATCTGCATCGCCGGCCTGGTGCAGGGCCTGGCCGAGGGCATGAACTTCGGCATGAAGGCCGGGCTCGACATGGAGACGGTTATCGCGGTGATCGGCAAGGGCGCCGCCCAGTCGTGGCAGATGGATAACCGCGCCAAGACCATGTGCGAAGGCAAGTTCGACTTCGGCTTCGCCGTCGACTGGATGCGCAAGCACCTCGACATCTGTTTCGCCGAGGCGCGCAAGAACGGCGCCCGCCTGCCGGTCGCCGCGCTGGTCGACCAGTTCTACGCCCAGGTCCAGGCGCGCGGCGGCAAACGCTGGGACACCTCCAGCCTGATGCACTTGTTGCTCAAGGACTGACGTGGAGCAAGGAGTAGGGGCCATGTACAGGATTTACTGGAGGCGCCAGACCGGCGCATTCGCGCCTCAGGTGGTTCTCGAGGAGGCCGGCGTGCCCTACGAGATCGTGCCGATCGACACCAAGACGGGCGAGCACAGGCAGCCGGCCTACCTCAAGATCAACCCGCAGGGCCGCGTGCCGGCGTTACAGTTGCCCGACGGCAGCATCATGACCGAGTCGGCGGCCATGGTGCTCTACCTGGCCGACCGACACGGTAAGGGGAAGCTGGCGCCAGGGCCCGACGACCCGGACCGGCCGCGCTTTCTGCGCTGGCTGTTCTTCATGGCCTGCAATCTCTACGAGGCCGACCTGCGGGCCTACTATCCGGCGCGCTACAGCACCGACGGGGACGCGGCGGCCGGCATCAAGGCGGCGGCGGTGCGCGATATGGACGAGCAGTGGGACATGGTTGAGGCGGCCCTCGACCCAGGTCCCTATCTGCTCGGCGAGCGCGAGAGCGTGCTCGATCCCTACATGCTCATGCTGGCGAGCTGGCACCCGGACATGAGTCAGCTCCTCGCCGGCCTGCCGCGCCTCAAGCGGGCCTGCGACCTGACACTGGCGCGGCCGGCGATCGCCAGGGTCTGGGCCGAGCACGAGGCGGCCGCCTAGCAAGTGCGGCAAGTTGCCTGCCTTCGTCACATCGCCTGCGCGTCGTAGATGGCGAGCGCCTCTGCGGGTGGCTCGTCGTTGAACAGCCGGATCGTCGCGGTCGCGCTGTAGACGGTGGCGCGCCCGAGGTCGACGTAGGCGAAGCTGCCGCTGCGGCGCCGGCTGCTCCCGGACTTGGAGCGGACGATGGGAAGCTGCGCGCCGAAGGTCGGGGTGACGCCTGCGGAGCTCGCCGTCGTCTCGATCCCCTGGTCGAGGACGGCGAAGCGACCGTAGCCGCGATCCCGGGTGAGCCGCGCCGCCTGCGCCAGCATCTGCGCGGTGACCGCATCGGCGGACTCGCCGGGTGCACCGCTGTGATGGACGCGATAGGTCGTCCCGTCCAGCTGCAGGGTGCCGGGTGATGCCACCTGCGAGGGCGCGGCCTGCGAGCAGGCGCCGAGCCCGAGCAGCAGCGCCACCAGCGTCAAGACACGAACCATTGACCAAGACATGGGAAGGGCAGGACGCCCGAGCAATGGTTGCTGGCCTCAAACCGCCGACGGCGCCGCGGCCCTGCCCCGGCGCAGGTCGAGGGCGCTGTGCAGCAGCAGGGACGTGAGCACCAGGCCGCCGCCGATCAGGCCGGCCGTGCCGGGATGCTCGCCCAGCAGGGCCCAGACCCAGAGCGGCCCCAGCACCGGCTCGAGCACCGCGACCAGCGCCACTTCGGCGGCCGGGGCCAGGCGCGCGCCCGTCGCAAAGAGCGCCAGGCCGAGGCCGAGCTGCAGCGCGCCGAAGGCGAACAGCAGGCCGAAGTCGCCGCCGGTGACCGCCAGCGGCGAGGCCAGCGGCAGGGCGACCAGC
>JBHJOF010000070.1:0-19612 GCA_050330055.1 Kiloniellales bacterium | reverse complement strand
CCGCAGGGGCCGCCTTTACAGTATCTTTATGACTTCTTTATTCGGCCATCACATCTGCTTCCCAGATTGGCGATCACACGGCGACGCGTGATGCGTCGTGGCGAGAGGCAACAGTGAGGACGAGAGGAGACATCCATGTCGAAGGACAAGCGCAGCAGGCTGATGGAGACGGCGGTGGCGTTGAGTGCCGTAGTCGCTTTGGCCGGCACGGCCGCCCTGCCGACCGCGGTGCAGGCGGCGGACACTTCGGTACAGATCGCGGCCTGTAATCCCTGCAGTCCCTGCGCGGCTGCGAACCCCTGCAATCCGTGCAACCCCTGCGCCGCGGCCAATCCCTGCAACCCCTGCGCCGCCGCCAACCCGTGCAATCCCTGCGCGGCGGCCAATCCCTGCAATCCCTGCGCGGCCAAGAACCCCTGCCAGGGCAGCTCGAACTGAGGCTCGGTCCCGCCCGCGCCCCGTCGCGATGAGGGCCGCTCCTCATTGCGGCGCGGCGCGGCGGAGCAAAGCGTGGCTGGCCAAGGTGTGGGGAGGAGGCGGACGATGAAGCGCATGCTTGGGATGGCGCTGGCGATGGGACTCGTCCTGTCGGCCGCGGCCAATGGCATGGCCGGTGCGGCGGCGGCAACCGGCCCGCAGCGGGTCCAGGTCACCGGCGAGATCGCCGATACCTGGTGTTACGTCACCGAGATCATGTACGCCGAGGGCACGGCACATCATCAATGTGCGGTCTGGTGCGCGGTCGGCGGGATTCCGGTCAGCGTCCTGGGCGACGACGGCCAGGTCTACGTGGTGCTAAAGGTCGAGGACGACGGCCAGAACGTCGCCAACCCGCGGATCGTCGAGATCCAGACGCACAAGGTCACGGTCGACGGCGACCTCTACGAGCGTGACGGCGTGCGCTACCTGATCGTCACCCAGGTCGCCGACGACCACGGCATCGTCAACCTGACGCACGATGACTTCGGCATCCAGCCGTTCGGAGAGTGAGCCATGCGCGCATCCATAGTGCTTGCCGCCCTTTTGCTGGCCCCGACGGGCGCGGCGCTGGCGGCCAACGAATGGGGCATCGAGCACGAGGTCAAGGCCCGCTTCCAGGGCAAGGTGGTCGACATCCTCTGCGAGCTGAGCGGCGACTGCCCGGCCGACTGCGGCGCCGGCAAGCGCCAGCTCGGCATCCTGAAGGACGACGGCACCCTGGTGCTGGCGGCCAAGAACAACCAGCCCTTTGCCGGCGCGGTGAACGACCTCGCCGGCTTCTGCGGCGAGCGCGTCGAGGTCGACGGCCTGATGATCAATGATCCGCTGGTGCCGCTCTTCGCCTTGCAGTTCAAGCGCCGCTTGCCGGACGGCGAGTGGAGCGGCGGCAACCAGTTCGGCAAGGACTGGCTGGCCGCCAATCCCGATGGCGACCTGAAGAACTGGTTCCGCGAGGACCCGCTGATCAAGCGGGTGATCGCCGAGCAGGGCGTGTTCGGCATCCCCGAACTGACGCCGGCCGAGTAGCGCCGGCAGCGGGGACGAGCGTTGCAATGAACCGGTGGTGCCCTAACATCATTGGCGAGGCACCGATCGAGCGGGAGAATACGCCATGCTGATCAAGATCAAGCGCGGCTGGGAGCTGCCGGAGTCGGCGGCGACCCCTGAAGCGGTCTTTCACCAGCGGCGCGCGCTCATGAAGGCGGCGGCCGCGGGCCCCATCCTGCTGACCGCGCAGGGTCTGCTCGCCGGCTGCGACGACAGCGTAGCGCAGCAGGGCGAGCCGGCCAAAGGGTCCCAGGCGGCGACGCAGCTCGCCGAGGCGAACGAGCCCGATCCCTCGGCGCATCTCTATCCGGTCAAGCAGAACATGCGCTACCGGCTCGACCGCGACGTGACCCCGGAACAGCTGGCGACCACCTACAACAACTATTACGAGTTCGGCTCCTCCAAGAACATCTGGCAGAAGGCGCAGGAGCTGCCGATCCGGCCCTGGACCGTCAAGATCACCGGCATGGTCGAGCAGCCCTTCGAGATCGGCATCGACGAGCTCTTGGCCAAGATGCCGCTGGAGGAGCGGCTCTACCGCCTCCGTTGCGTCGAGGCCTGGTCGATGGCGGTGCCCTGGAGCGGCTTTCCGATGCGCGCGCTGGTCGAGCTGGCCAGGCCGCTGAGCAGCGCCAAGTACGTCGAGATGACTAGTTTCCATGATCCCGACGTCGCCTCCGGCCAGCGCGCCTCCTGGTATCCCTGGCCTTACATCGAAGGCCTGACCATCGCCGAGGCGACCAACGAGCTGGCCTTCATGGGCACCGGGCTCTACGGCAAGCCCATGCCCAAGCAGAACGGCGCGCCCCTGCGCCTGGTGGCACCCTGGAAGTACGGCTTCAAGTCGACCAAGGGCATCGTCACCTTCGAGTTCACCGAGCGGCGGCCGATCACCTTCTGGGAGGCGATCCAGGCCAGCGAGTACGGCTTCTGGGCCAACGTCAACCCGGAGGTGCCGCACCCGCGCTGGAGCCAAGCGACCGAGCGCGTGCTGGGCACCGACGAGCGGGTGCCGACCCAGCTCTACAACGGCTACGGCGAGTACGTGGCCGAGCTCTACCAGGAGCTGGAGGGCGAGAGACTCTTCATGTAGGGCGCTGCGGGCGCGGGACCCGCGGCGTTGATATCCTCGGCTGGCTGCACGACATTACCTGCGAATGTCTGCTCAATGCTCGCCTGTCGAGGAGTAGGGTCATGATCGCCAGTCGCCACCTCATCGCCTTGCTCGCCGTGGCCGTGCCGCTGCTGTTGGGCGGGCCGGCGGGTGCACAGCAGCAACCCTCCGGGACCGTGCAGCTCGAGGCGACCGCGGTCTCGCTCGGCATCGGCATGCAGCAGGGACAGGGCACGCTGACGCTGAACGACGGCCGCCAGTTCCGCTTCACCGTCAAGGGCTTCAAGCTCGGCGACCTGGGCATCTCGCAGCTCAAGGCGAGCGGCGTGGTCTACAACCTGGGGGATATCGACTGGTTCCCCGGCACCTACACCTCGGGCGAGGTCGGCGCCACGATCGGCGCCGGGCTCTCCACCTTGCTGATGCAGAACCAGCAGGGCGTCACCATCTCGCTCAACACCACGCAGGAGGGGCTGCGCTTCACCCTGGCGGCGGAAGCACTGGAAATCGCCTGGGAGTAGGGCGGAGCGGGCGGGCCGTCTGGACCCGCGCCTGCCCAGCTTAGAGAAAGTTGCTTACGTTGTTTTTCGCTTTGATGAAGCCCCCCTCCCTCACCCTCCCCCTCAAGGGGGGAGGGAATGGTTGAGCGGCGGCAGCGGTTTGTTTGCCTCCCCCCTTGAGGGGGAGGCGGCGCGTAGCGCCGGAGGGGGGCTGGCGCGAAGCGCCGAAAGGGAATAGCAGCGCAGCGAGTCTCTGCCGTGCTGCAAAGGCCGCCATGCCAGATGCAACACGCCTCCACAGTAGGTCGTCGTCGGCTTAGCCGGACAGCCGTGGTCCGGATCCGGCCGGCACCCTGGCTCGGTCTCACGCGGCCCGGCTAACGCCGCCGTAACATATCAGTCACATCCGACGGATTTCGCTTGGCGCCACGGCCGGCATTCGATAGACACGGCCGCGCACAAAAAAAATTGCCGGGCCAAAGGCCCGGCAAGTTGAACAGGGAGGCTTCACGTCTGGGAGACGTAGGGTCCGAAGACCCTCTGTCCGGGCCTTGCGCCCGGACCTCTGTACCCGGCACCGAAGCACCGGGAAACCCACCCGGCAGCAGCCTGCCGGGGAAACCCGTGGATGCTGCAACGCAACATCGATAAGTGTAAATTTAGGGGCTCGCGGTCCGATGTCTATGCATAATCGCTCAGTGGTGCCATGCGTTTTTCGCATGGCTTGTTAGTTATTGTATTTCAATGACTTGAGCCCGGTTCCCTTCGTCATAACTTTGACTGTGCCACCTGGCGCAGCAGGAAATCCCGGAACACGGCGATGCGCCGAGTCGCCCGGACCTCCTCCGGATAGACGAAGTAGGCGTCGATCTGCGGCCCCTGCAGCTCGCCCAGCACGCTCACCAGGTCGCTGCCGTCGGGCACCATGAACTCCGGCAGGGCGCCCACGCCGGCCCCGCTCTGCACCACCTTCATCAGGGCGTAGGCATTGTTGACCGTCATGGCCGGCTTGCGCATGGCCTCGCCGTCGCGGCCGATCTTCAAGAGCCAATTGACCTCTGGCACCGGCGGGCGGGTGTCGTTGCCGTAGACGATGACCCGGTGCCGGTCCAGGTCCTCCACGGTGCGCGGCAGGCCATGCTTCTTGATATAGCTCGGCGCGGCGTAGACCTGCATGTGGAAGGTCAAGAGGTGGCGCTGGATCAGGTCGGCCTGTCGCGGCGGCGAGAAGCGCACCGCCAGGTCGGCCTCGCGCATCGAGAGGTCGAGCTCCTGGTCGGTCAGGATCAGGTGCACCTCGATCTCCGGATAGACCTCCATGAACTCGCGCATGCGCGGCGCCAGCCAGGTCGAGCCGAAGGCCACGGTGGTGGTGATCTTGAGCGGCCCCTTGGGCCGGTCCTTGCTCTCGGCGAGCTGCGCCTCGGTCATGGCCAGCTTGCCGAAGACGTCGTGTGCCGTGCGGTAGAGCAGCTCGCCCTGCTCGGTCAGGATCAGGCCGCGCGCGTGACGATGGAACAGCGGCACGCCCAAGCTCTCCTCGAGCGCGCTGATCTGCCGGCTGACCGCCGACTGGCTCAGGTTGAGCTGCTCGCCGGCATGGGTGAAGCTGCCGGCCTCGGCGACGGCATGGAAGATGCGCAGCTTGTCCCAATCCATCATGACAGCATCGCTTTCCGGCTTCCCCGGCGCGGGAAAGGCCGGCCGTATTCTGCTTTTCTGGGGCGCCTGCCCTTTTCCGGGCCGGAATGCTCGCCTAGCTCGGGCAGAACTTATCGGAACCGGGGCCGCCGCGCGACGGAAAAGGGCTGCCCGTCCGCCCGGGCCGCCTCCCCTTACTGAGCGGCGCGGGCTTCGGCCGCCGCCATCTCGGCCAGGAAGCGCTCCGCCTCGAGGGCGGCCATGCAGCCCATGCCGGCGGCCGTGACCGCCTGGCGGAAGACCTTGTCCTTGACGTCGCCGGCGGCGAAAACCCCTGGGATGCTGGTCACGGTCGAGTCGGGCCGGGTGATGATGTAGCCCTCCTTGTCCATCTCCAGCTTGTCGCGGAACAGCTGGGTCGCCGGATCGTGGCCGATGGCGATGAACAGGCCGTCGGCCGCCAGGTCGCGCTGCGCGCCGCTCTTGACGCTCTCGACCCGCACGGCGGTGACGCCGGGCGGATTGTCCGTGCCCAGCACCTCGACCACCCGATGGTCCCACAGCATCTCGATCTTGTTGTTGCGGAACAGGCGGTCCTGCAGGATCTTCTCGGCCCGCAGCTCGTCGCGGCGGTGGATCACCGTCACCTTGGAGGCGAAATTGGTCAGGAAGATCGCTTCCTCGACCGCCGTGTTGCCGCCGCCGACCACCGCGACCTCTTTGCCGCGATAGAAGAAGCCGTCGCAGGTGGCGCAGGCCGAGACGCCGAAGCCGCGGAACCTGGTCTCGCTCTCGATGCCGAGCCAGCGCGCCTGCGCGCCGGTGCAGATGACCAGCGTGTCGCCGGTGTAGAGCGTGCCGGAGTCGCCGATGCAGCGGAACGGCCGGCGCTGCAGGTCAACCTCGACGATGGTGTCGCCGTGCATGGCGGTGCCGACGTGCTCGGCCTGGGCCTTCATCTGCTCCATCAGCCAGGGGCCCTGGATCACCTCGGCGAAGCCCGGGTAGTTCTCCACGTCGGTGGTGATCGAGAGCTGGCCGCCGACCTCCAGGCCCTGCACCAGCATGGGCGAGAGGTTGGCGCGCGCGGCATAGATCGCGGCGGTATAGCCGGCCGGCCCGGAGCCCAGAATCAGCACCTTGCTGTGATGGTGATCCGCCATGCCCCGCACTCCTCTCCCGCACTGCGTCATGAACATAGGGGCGGGGCCGGTGGGTGGCAAGGCAGGGCACGGCGGCGCCGGGCTGTGCAGAACGGTCGGTCCGTCAGTCGCGAACCGCCAATATCTGGGTGAGGCAAAGGAAGGATAGCAGATTGCCGCGGCGATATATTGATTGCAATTTGCATAATGCGTGATATATATTTGCAGAATGCTGATTTGAATTCAGGTATCCGGCATGATTTTTGGCGAACCCCGGCTGACGGAAGGTGATCAGCAGGTCCTTGGCCTGATCGACCAGCAGCGTAGCCGACTCAAGCTATTCACCCAGCAGAGCCCCAGGCGATGGTTGGGCTCGCTTCGGCGCAGCACCTTTGCCCGCGCCATCCAAGGTTCGAACAGCATCGAGGGCTACAACGCCACCATCGACGAGGCGATCGCTGCCGTCGAAAACGAGCCGCCACTGGACGAGCGCACCGAGACGTGGCTCGCCATCAAGGGCTACCGCGATGCACTGACCTACATCATGCAGGCGGCGCAGGATCCCTACTTCGAGTTCAGCAAACAGTTCCTCAAGAGCCTGCACTTCATGATGATTGGACATGAGCTGACGAAATATCCGGGCCAGTGGCGGCCTGGTGTCGTATTCGTCGCGAGGCAAGAGACCGGAGAGACTGTCTATGAGGCGCCGGATGTAGAAATGGTCGACGCCCTGGTGCAGGAGCTGGTCGACTACCTGAAAGCAGCATCGAATAGCCACTCGATCGTAAGGGCAGCGATGGCGCACCTGAACCTGACGATGATCCATCCCTTCAAGGATGGAAACGGGAGGATGGCCCGGGCGCTTCAGACGATGGTGCTTGCCAGGGACGGCATACTTCATCCGGTTTTCTCGAGCATCGAGGAGTGGCTCGGGCGAAATACCGTCGCCTACTACGCCATTCTGGCCGAGGTCGGGAAAGGAAAGTGGAACCCCCGCGCAGACGCACTGCCATGGGTTCAGTTCTGCTTACGGGCGCACTTTCAGCAAGCGGCCGTCCTGATCCGCCGAAACGAAGAGTACGGGGCCTTGTTCGATGGCGTCGAGCGGATCATTGCGCGCGAGGTGATGCCGGACAGGATGGCCCTGCCGCTATTCGATGCGGCGCTCGGACGGAGGCTCACGAATGCTCGATACCAGACGGACGCGGAGGCAACGCAGCACGTAGCCGCTAGGGACCTCAGGAAGCTTTCCGATCTCGGTCTGCTCGTACCGATCGGCGAGAAGCGCGGACGAAGCTACGTTGCCGGGCCGGAGCTGAAGCAGCTCCGGGACAAGGTGCGCATCGTGCGGCCGCTGGAAGACCCTTACGTCGCGCTAAAGGGCAAGGCCTCAGATCAGCAACGGGATCTGCCGTTGTAAGCGAACCGCGGCGCCCACCCTCAGAAGCCGAACATGTGGTCGAAGCTGAAGGAGGACTCGCCGTTCAAGAGGCCGTGGTAGCCGAACAGGCGGCAGGTCGTGTCGCGGATCAAGACGTAGCCGCGCTCGCCCGCGGCCTCCAGTTCGTCGGCCTCGAAGGTCTCGGAGGCGCGCCACAAGTGCGAGCCGCCGCAGGGGATGGCCACCCGGCGCTCGGCGATCACCTTGGCGTCGCCGTCGTGCAGCGCCAGGCGGGTGTCGCTCACCTCGCGCCAGGGCGTCGAGGCCGCGTAGATCAGGTGGCAGAAGGTGTCGTAGGGCGGCGCACCGAGGCGCAGGAAGAGGCGGGTCGAAAGCCCCGGCGGCCGGCCCGCGTAGGACTGCGGCTCGCCGCGGTAGGTCAGCACCGTGTTGAACATGTGGGCGCCGAAGCTGGTCTCGGCGCTGTGCCCCGAAAGCCGGTCCTGGTAGCGGAACAGCCCGTGCAGCCAGCCGTCCGCCTCGCCGCCCTCGGCGAAGTCGTAGACCAGCTCGACGTGGCCCCAGGCCTTGTCGCGCCAAGCTCCGTTGCCGTTTCCCTTGTCCGGCAGCAGGTCGGTCAGCTCGAGCGCGGTGGTATGGTCGCGCGGCAGGCAACCGAGCGGCCGGCTCGCGACCTCGCGGCCCTGGGCGTCGTAGACCAGGGCGGCGACCGGCAGGTTGCGCTGGCAGGTGGCCATCGGCGTCGGCAGCGCGATCGAGCGGAAGCGGTCCGGCGGCAGCACCGGGGCCGGCAGCACGTAGCCCTTGCCGAGCAGGTTTGCGAGCTCGGGGATGCGCGGGTCGGGCTTGAGGTCGACCCGCTCGACGTTGACGTGGGCGATGCGCCGCCGGCCGCTGCCGGACAGCACCTCGTAGCGCGGCCGCACCATGTGCTTGCCGGCCTGCACCTCGATCTGCTGCGGCCAGCGCGCCTCAGGCAGCAGCGCCTGCGTGTCGAGCGCGTAGCTGCCGAAGGGAGGTATGTCGCGATCGAGCCAGGCGACTTCCTGCTTGCCCATGACGTTGAGCCCGACCGCGCCGCGCGGCACCGGCACGGGATGGCTGTTCTGCAGCCAGAGGATCACCCGCTCGCCCTCCTCCGGCGCCGGCAGGCCGCCGTAGGAATCCGAGGGCCAGGAGTTTGCGTCGTGCGTGCAGGAAAGCGCGTCGGCGGCTTCGCCGTAGGTGTCGAGCGCGTACTTGACGACGTCGTGGCCGGCGATGCGATGAACGTGCAGGAAGAGCTGGCCGGTAAAGGGGCCGAGACCGAAGCGGCGGCGCACCTCGGCGCTGTCTATGGCGATGCCGGCGTTGGGCCCCGGCAGCGGCTCCCGCCATTCGGCCAGCACCTCGCCCGCGCCGTCGAACAGGCAGCACCAGAGCGCCGGGTCGCTGGCACCGTAGCCGGCCCAGTAGTTGGCGGTGACCAGGCGCGTGTGCTGTCCCTCGTCCTCGCGGAAGAAGGCGAAGTTGGTGGCGAAGTTGAGCGGGTCGAGATAGTGGCGCTTGTTGGTCCGCATGGACTCGGGCAGCGCCAGGCCGTCGAGGCTGATTGCCGCCGCGCCGTCGGGCAGCAGGTGTTGGATGTGCTCGATCAGCCGCTCGGCATCGAAGGTCACCACCAGCACCTTGCGGGCGCGCGTCGCCTTGAGGTCGGTCACCGGCTGCGCCGCCTGGCCGAGGATCTGGCGGCCGATGTCCTCGAAGTCCTGGACGTAGACGCCGGCGATATCGAGACCGGAAAGGTCATAGAGCGCGGCAAAGGAGGTGGCGAAGCCGAGCGGGTCGTAGATTGCGACCGGCCCATCCGCGTCCAGCCCGGCGAGCAGGGCACGCGCCGCACGAGCCGCCAGGGGATGGCCGATCGCCTTGTAAAAGGCGTTGCCGCCCTTGACGTTGCTGAAGGTCTCGATGCGGAGCGCCATGTCGCGCCAGTCCTCGCGTGCTGCGTCGCTCTGGTCGGAAAGGCTGTGCGTTCAGCCTAGCCCGGTTCTTATCGCCCGGTTCTTATCGTCTGTATCCCGAAAGATCAATCGGACCCGGTTGCGGACCGGCTGACCTCCGGACCGTCCGGCGCATGCGCTGCGAGGCCGAGCCGGCGCCGAACCTCGGCGGCGACCGCCTCGGTTTCGCGCTGCGGCGGATAGGACCACTGCTCGATGTGGCCGGCGAAGGGGCGGGTGATGCCGGCCTGGCGCATGGACTCGTGGAAGCGCTTGAACTTCGCCGTGCCGCCGCTGATGTCGGCGATGTGGATCGGCTTTCCGGTGAAGGCGGCCTCACAGATCATGTTGACCGAATCGCCGGTAACCACAAAGGCGTCGGCCAGCGCGAGGTATCCGAGGTAGGGATTTTCGCCATTACCGTCCCAGATTGCCGCCGGCAGCCTGACCAGGGCGGCGCGGATGATCGCGAGGCTCTCCGGGCCGGTGCGCCGCGAGGGCGTGACCAGCAGGCCGGCGCCCTGCTCGCGGGCAATGGTCGCCAGGCCCTGGCCCAGCCGTTCGGCGTTCTCGCGGGTCAGGCGATGGGTGCGGCTGTCGCCGCCGATCAGCACCGTGACCCGTGGCCGCGCCAGCGCGGCGACGCGCGGCGCCCACTTGGCCGCGGCCGCCGCCAGGCGCTCTTCGGTGATGCCGTGCAGCGAGCCGCGCGTGGTGATGACGTTGGGCCCGCGCAGGCGGTCGTGCTCCGGCACGATCACCAGGTCGAAGTTGGCCGGCGCCACCTTGGGGTCTTGAATCTGGATGGTGAAGGTACGGCCCTTGCTGGCCCGGCGCACCGCCAGATTGGGCGCCACGGCGAGCCGTCCGGTGCCGATCAGCAGGTCCGGCCAGGGCGGCTGCAGCAGATCGCCGGAGGGCGACAGGTGGCGCAGCGGATCGATCCAGAAGGCCGGCGGCAGCGAGCGCCAGGGCCAGCGCGCCTTGATCCGCTTGATCAGCGGCTCGCAGCCGATCCGCTCGGCCAGCCCGCGGCACTGAATCTCGATACCCGCGCGGCCGTCGCTCACGACCCAGCAGGTGAGATCGCCGCTATGCCGCGCCGCTGTCATGGCGCCGGACTATCGCCCTCGGCGCCCAGTCTGGCAAGCGGGGCAGAGAGGACCGTCCCCTGCGCCCGAGGGGACTGCCCCCGAATGGGGACTGTCCCCGGGAAACTGCGCGACGGGGACAGATTCCTGCGCTGCGCTTCGGGTTCAGTCCCCAAAGCGAAATGCTCGGCCTCCTGTGGACCAGTTGCGCCTTGGCGGGCATCGCCGGCGCGCGTAATATCATTGCGCGAATTGGACCTGCCGCAGAATGAGAAGCCCAGCAGGAGAGGCCGCGATGCGCCGCGTCAAGCTCGACCGGATCGACCTTAAGATTCTGCGCGACCTGCAGGATGAAGGCCGCATGACCAACGTGGAGCTGGCCCGCCGGGCGGGCATCTCGGCGCCGCCCTGCCTGCGCCGGATGCGGGCCCTCGAGGAGGCCGGCTTCGTGCGCGGCTACCACGCCGAGCTGGACGCCGAGAAAATGGGCTTCGAGGTCCTGTTCATCGTGCTGGTCGGCCTCGACAGCCAGTCCGAAGCGGTGCTCAAGGGCTTCGAAAGTCTGATGGCCGATTGGGCCGAGGTACGCGAATGCCACATGGTCCGTGGCGCCGCCGACTTCGTGCTCAAGGTCGTGGCGCGCAACACGGCGCACGAGAACGAGCTGACCACGCGCCTGACCGGCGCGCCGCATGTGGCGACGGTGCAGACCATTCAGGTGATCCGCACCTCCAAGCAGGTGCCGGGCGTGCCGGTCGACCCGGATGCGCCGGCGCTGCCGGAGTAGCAGGCGCTTCGTCCGGTCAAGAAGCTGGATTTACCCCCTACTCTCCCAACGCTTCGCGTTGGGGGCCTGTGTTGTCACCCTCACCCTCCCATCGCTTGCGCGATGGGCCCCTCCCTCTCCCCTCGAGGGAGAGGGAATTTGCCGCGCGTCTGTTTCCCCTCTCCCTTGGAGGGGAGAGGGAGGGGCCCGCGCGCCTCAGCGCGTGGGAGGGGGAGGGTGACAAAGGGGCCCGCGTGCATCAGCGCGTGGGAGGGTGAAAGTGAGTTTGTGTATTCTTGCTCGCCCCGACGGCGCGCAAGCAGTCGCCCCGTGCCGCCCTCTGTTAGAGGTAGCGGACCTTCAGGATTTCGTAGGCTTTCTCGCCTTTCGGGGTGGCCACCTCGACGGACTCGCCGACGCCTTTGCCGATAATGGCGCGGGCCAGCGGCGAGGTGATGGCGATGCGGCCGCCCTTGACGTCGGCCTCCAGCTCCCCGACGAGCTGATAGGTGAGCTTCTCGTCGGTGTCCTCGTCGACCAGGGTCACCGTGGCGCCGAACTTGATGGTGTCGCCGGACAGCTTGGAGACGTCGATAACCTCAGCCCGGGAGATCTTGTCCTCCAGCTCGGCCACCCGTCCCTCGATAAAGGACTGGCGCTCGCGAGCCGCATGGTACTCGGCGTTCTCCGAAAGGTCGCCGTGCTCGCGCGCCTCGGCGATCGAGCGAATGACCTCCGGCCGCGCGACAGTCTTGAGCTGTCTCAGTTCTTCTTCAATGCGTGCCAAACCGGCAGCCGTCGTCGGTATCTTGTCGTTCATCCTAGTCCACTCGATAGAAAAACGTGAAAACTGTGCGCAGACCTTAACGAGTCTTTAAAGACACACAGACCCCCACCGCAAGCGTCCGCCCGCAGCCTAGAACGATCCCTTAAAATAGGACTGTAGCGGAGCCACTTCAAGACGACCCGCAGCCTGGGCGGCGATCGCCTGGACCGCGGCCTCGGCGCCGGCGACGGTCGTATAGTAGGGAATGCGGTTGGTCAGGGCGGTGCGCCGCAGGGTGAAGGAGTCGGCGATCTCCTTAACGCCCTCGGTGGTGTTGAAGACGAGCTGGACCTCGCCGGACTTCATGGCGTCGACCACGTGCGGCCGGCCCTCGCGCACCTTGTTGATGTGGCGCACCGGCACGCCCCGCTCGCCCAGGAAGGCGGCGGTGCCCCGGGTGGCCATGATCTCGAAGCCCATGGCGACCAGCGACTGCGCCAAGGGGACCATGGCCTCCTTGTCGTGGTCCTTGACCGAGACGAAGACCGTACCGGCCCGCGGCAGGCCGACCCCGGCGCCGAGCTGAGATTTCAGGAAGGCGCGCGAGAAATCGCGGTCCAGGCCCATGACCTCGCCGGTCGAGCGCATCTCCGGGCCCAGCACCACGTCGACGCCGGGGAAGCGGGCAAAGGGGAAGACCGCCTCCTTGACCGCGATGTGCTCGACCCGGCTGCGCGCCAGACTGAACTCGCCCAGCTTGGCGCCGGCCATGACGCGGGCGGCGATCTTGGCGATCGGCACGCCGGTCGCCTTGGCGACGAAGGGCACGGTGCGGCTGGCGCGCGGGTTGACCTCGAGGATGTAGATGTCGCCGTTCTGCACGGCGAACTGCACGTTCATCAGGCCGACCACGCCCAGCGACCTGGCCAGCAGCTCGGCCTGGCGGCCGATCTCCTCGACCGTCGCGGGGGCCAGGTCATAGGGCGGCAGGCTGCAGGCCGAATCGCCCGAGTGGATACCGGCCTCCTCGATGTGCTCCATGATGCCGGCGACGTAGACCTGCTCGCCGTCGCAGACCGCGTCGACGTCGACCTCGGTGGCGTCGCGCAGGTAGCGGTCGATCAGCACCGGGTTGCGGCCCGATACCTTGACCGCCGAGCCGATGTAGCGCTCGAGCTGCTGGCTGTCGTAGACGATCTCCATGGCCCGCCCGCCCAGCACGTAGGACGGCCGGATCAGCACCGGATAGCCGATCTGCTCGGCCACGTCGCGCGCTTCGGCCGCGTTCTTCGCGGTGCCGTTGGCCGGCTGGCGCAGGCCGATGCGGGCGAGCAGCCGTTGGAAGCGCTCGCGGTCCTCGGCCAGGTCGATGGCGTCGGGCGAGGTGCCGAGGATCGGGATCCGGGCCGCTTCCAGCGCGTGCGCCAGCTTGAGCGGAGTCTGGCCGCCGAACTGCACGATGGCGCCCAGGAGCCGGCCCTTCTGCTGCTCGACCCGGGCGATTTCGATCACGTCCTCGGCGGTCAAGGGCTCGAAGTAGAGCCGGTCCGAGGTGTCGTAGTCGGTCGAGACCGTCTCGGGGTTGCAGTTGACCATGATGGTCTCGAAGCCGGCCTCCTTGAGAGCATAGGCGGCGTGGACGCAGCAATAGTCGAACTCGATGCCCTGGCCGATGCGGTTCGGGCCGCCGCCCAGGATGATGACCTTGTCGAACTCGCTGGGGTCGGCCTCGCATTCGGCGCCCTTGGCGCCACCCTGGACGCTCTCGTAGGTCGAGTACATGTAGGGCGTGGCCGAGGGGAACTCGCCGGCGCAGGTGTCGATGCGCTTGTAGACCGCCTCAACGCCGGCGGCGCGGCGCCGCTCGGCCACCGCCGCTTCGTCGAGGTCGCCGGCCAGCTCGGCCAGGCGCGCGTCGGAGAAGCCGAGCTTCTTGAGCGCGAGCAGGGCGTGCGGCGTTTCGGGCAGGCCTTCGGCGCGAATGCGGTTTTCGGCCTCGACGATGGCGGCGACCTGCTCCAGGAACCAGGGGTCGATGCGGGTCGCCCTATGGATCTCCTCGATGCCGATACCGTGGCGCAGCGCCTGGGCGATCAGCAGCAGGCGGTCCGGCGTCGGCTTGATCAGCGCGCCGATCACCGAGCCGCGATCGACCGAGCCGTCCTCGCGCAGCGCGCCGGGGACCTCGATCTCGTTCAGGCCGGTCAGGCCGGTCTCCATCGAGCGCAGCGCCTTCTGCAGCGATTCGGCGAAGCAGCGGCCGATCGCCATGGCCTCGCCGACCGATTTCATCGAGGTGGTAAGGAGCGGATCGGCGCCGGCGAACTTCTCGAAGGTGAAGCGCGGCATCTTGGTGACGACGTAGTCGATGGTCGGCTCGAAGGAAGCCGGCGTCACGCGGGTGATGTCGTTGTCGAGCTCGTCCAGCGTGTAACCGACCGCGAGCTTGGCGGCGACCTTGGCGATCGGAAAGCCGGTCGCCTTAGAGGCCAGCGCCGAGGAGCGCGAGACGCGCGGGTTCATCTCGATCACCACCATCTCGCCGTCTTCCGGGTTGATGGCGAACTGCACGTTGGAGCCGCCGGTGTCGACGCCGATCTCGCGCAGGCAGTCGATCGAGGCGTTGCGCAGGATCTGGTATTCCTTGTCGGTCAAGGTGAGCGCCGGCGCCACGGTCACCGAGTCGCCGGTGTGGATGCCCATGGGGTCGACGTTTTCGATCGAGCAGATAATGATGCAGTTGTCGGCGCGGTCGCGCACGACCTCCATCTCGTATTCCTTCCAGCCGAGCACCGACTGCTCGACCAGCACCTCGCGCACCGGCGAGGCTTCGATGCCGGCGGCGACGACCGAGAGGTACTCGTCCCGGTTATAGGCGATGCCGCCGCCGGTGCCGCCGAGCGTGAAGGAGGGCCGCACGATGGCCGGCAGGCCGACCACGTCGAGCGCCGCCTTGGCCTCGTCCTCGGTGGCTACCACCAGGCTGCGCGGCATCTTGAGGCCGATGTTGGCCATGGCCTGGCGGAACAGCTCGCGGTCCTCGGCGCGCGCGATCGACAGTCGGTCGGCGCCGATCAGCTTGACGTCGAACCTGGCCAGGGTCTCGTTGTCGGCCAGCGCCATGGCTATGTTGAGCGCGGTCTGCCCGCCCATGGTCGGCAGCAGCGCGTCGGGCCGCTCGGCCTCGATGATGCGCGCCACCACTTCGGGCGTGATCGGCTCGACGTAGGTGGCGTGCGCCAGGTCCGGGTCGGTCATGATGGTGGCCGGGTTCGAGTTGACCAGGACGACCCGGTAGCCCTCGTCGCGCAGCGCCTTGCAGGCCTGCGCACCGGAGTAGTCGAACTCGCAGGCCTGCCCGATCACGATCGGCCCGGCGCCGATGATCAGGATGGACTCGATGTCGGTGCGTTTGGGCATGGATCTCTAGTGCAATCCGAGCAGCTTTGCGACTGCCATCATCGCCGTTGCCACAAGTCCGGCAACAAATTCCTTCTCGTATCGGGCTGCAATCACCTTTAGGGGCTCAATCAGGAGGGCAACGCCGATCTGAACATTGATCTGCGTGTCATCCAGTAGCCGGCGACCGGCTTTCAGCGCTCCGAGGAGTGCGGGCTTCTCCGACCCGAGTACGTTGTCTCGAGGGTGATCCTTGGCGAACTCGGCGATGACGGCATCAAGCGCTTTGACCGCCTCTTCCCACGAATCCTGATTGTCGCTTTTCGAAACGTAGCGATCAGCTGCCGGCACAGGCCCCAGCTTAGAAGAACCTAAGGCAAACGCGCTTCCACTGGCATCAAGCAGTGCACCGCTTTCACTTGACCAATCCGATTCATCCCAAACAGCCTCATCCCACGCTGATGAGCGTGAGTCTGATTTGTTATTACTACCGCGAAGCTCCAAAATCTCTTCAGCAGCCTCGAGTCCTTGAGCAGTCAGCTGGGCGTCGAGATTGTCATCAGGGCCGCCCCCCATGGAAAAGCCATCTTTAATTTGTCCTCGGTCCCTAAAATCATAAGCGGCTTTTCTTATCCAACCCGGCCTGTAATCTAGATGAATTTCATCGGCGATCGTTTTGAGGTCGTAGATGTCTGGTCCCTGCGCTTGATCTTTTTGCATAAGAGCAATTAGCAAGTCTTCCTTGAACCTTCGGAAGCTCGGCCCGGCTTGGCCGGGGGTTCCAGGCTGACCTCTATTCTCTCGTTCACGCTCGGCGAAAATCTTCTTCTCAGCATGTGAGAACCCTTCAGCTGTTATCTCAAATATGGCTGGGCTGATTTGTATTTGAACCAGATGCTTGCGCCTCACCAAAACGGGGATAGCCGATTTAACAAATGCGGGGCTTGCAAAGTCCGAAGCGAGTGAGATCAGGAGTTCCTCGTAGAACTCCCCTGAAAAGGCTGCCGTTTGCGCATGCTCATACGCGCAAATCAGCAACAGGTCCGGAACTTCATCAAACTTCGGCATACGTTGTTTATGTCTGCCCCTGCTTGTGCGCTTCGATCATCGCGACGAAGCGCTCGAAGAGGTAGTGGCTGTCTTGCGGGCCGGGCGAGGCTTCCGGGTGGTACTGCACCGAGAAGACCGGCTTGCCTGCGAGCTTGATGCCTTCGTTGGAGCGGTCGAACAGCGAGATGTGCGTCGCTTCCACGTTGGCCGGCAGGCTCTCCTCGACCACGACGAAGACGTGGTTCTGGCTGGTGATCTCGACCTTGCCGGTGGCGAGGTCCTTGACCGGGTGGTTGGCGCCGCGGTGGCCAAGATGCATCTTCGCGGTGCGCGCGCCGAGCGCCAGCGCCAGGATCTGGTGGCCGAGGCAGATGCCGAAGATCGGCAGCTCGCGCTCGATCAGCGCGCGGATCGTCGGCACGGCGTAGACGCCGGTGGCGGCCGGGTCGCCCGGGCCGTTCGAGAGGAACACGCCGTCCGGCTCGTGACCCAGGATCTCTTCGGCACTGGCGGTCGCCGGCACCACCGTGACGCGGCAACCGAGCGAGGCGAGGTTGCGCAGGATGTTGCGCTTGGCGCCGTAGTCGACCGCCACCACGTGATGACGCGGCGACTCGAGCCGGCCGTAGCCCTGGCCGAGCGCCCAGCGCGTCTCGTCCCAGCTGTAGGTCTGGCGGCAGGTCACCTCGAGCGCCAGGTCGCTGCCCTCCAGGCCCGGCCAGGCGATCGCCTCGCCCTGCAGCGTCGCCACGTCGGGCAGCCCCTCGGCTTGGTGACAGAGCGCGCCGTTCGGCGCGCCGAGATCGCGGATGCGCCGGGTCAACGCCCGCGTGTCGATGCCGCAGAGGCCGACCAGGCCGTGCGAGCGCAGCCAGGGGTCGAGATGCTGCGCCGCGCGCCAGTTCGACGGCTCCGTGATGTCGGCGCGCAGGATCACGCCGCGCGCCGCCGGAGTCGTGGTCTCGATGTCCTCGGGATTGGTGCCGACGTTGCCGATGTGCGGGAAGGTGAAGGTGATGATCTGCCCGGCATAGGAGGGATCGGTGATGATCTCCTGATAGCCGGTGATCGAGGTGTTGAAGCAGACCTCGCCGACCGCCGTGCCCTGCGCGCCCAGGCCGCGGCCCCAGAAGACCGTGCCGTCGGCCAGCACCAGCGCCGCGTTGGCGCCCGGCGGCGGCGCGGACAGCGGCGCCCCGGAAAGCACCGTTCCCATCCGGGCGGACGGGGTGGCGGCGGGTGGACTGTCGTTCATGTAGGAACGTCCCTAAGCTTCAGATCGGGCCGCAAGGAGCCCGACGGCTCGGCCATGATCCACGCGGTGACCCGGACCGTGTTGCAGAGACACCATGGTGGCTCTTGGGCGGGCACAGCAAGAGTCGGCCGCACGCTTTCCCGGCGCCCTTCGCGGATGGGCACCCGTCCTTCGCCGGCAACGGACCGTGACTGCGGCGCGCCTCGTCCTGGTGCTGTGGGCCCCCACTCGGCTCGCCTGTGGCCGCCCTTGTTTAAGCGAAAGGACGCCAGGGGTCAAGCGGAACCGATTTCAGTTTATCTATATAAATCATATACTTATGTTCTTCTCAGAGTGTTTTGCCATTTGCCTTTAATTTGGCTAGGCTCGCCCTTCCCGCGAAGACCCCACGCAACCCTGGGACCCCGGTCATGTTGCGCACTCGCCTCAACGACGACCTCAAGCAAGCCGTGCGAGCCAAGAACAAGTGCGAGATCTCGACCTTGCGCCTGATCCTGGCCGCGCTGAAGGACCGCGACATCGCCGCCCGCGGCAAGGGCGACTCGGAGGGCGTCAAAGAGGACGAGATCCTCGAGATGCTGCAGAAGATGGTGCGGCAGCGGCGCGACTCGATCGAGCTGTACGAGGAAGGCGGCCGCCAGGAGCTGGCCGACAAGGAGCGCGAGGAGATCGAAGTGATCGAGCGCTACCTGCCGCAGCAGCTCGACGAATCGGCGATGCGCGAAGCGATCGGCGAAGTGATCGACGAGCTCGATGCGCAGAGCGTCAAGGACATGGGCCGGGTCATGGGCACGCTCAAGGAGCGCTTCGCCGGCCGCATGGACTTCGCCAAGGCCAGCGCCCTGGTCAAGGAGCGCCTGGTCTGAGCGTGCGGCCGCGCGCGGCGGCCAGCCCCAGCCTTGGCTTTTCCCCGCTCCGCTCTATTTTATCCTCAGGCTATACAGAGGTGATCCACCGACGCATCCACGGATGGGGCGGTAATCTGCCTGTCACTTGGATGCCCGGCCCCAGTCGACTCTGTTAGACTGATGGACTCGAGTCGAGTCGCGACTCGGCATGATGTGACCCGACATGGCCTTTCCGCCCGCCTTTCTCGACGAGATTCGCGCCCGCGTGCCGCTGGCCGATGTGATCGGCCGCAAGGTGCGGCTGCAGAAACGCGGCCGCGAGCACAGCGGCCTCTGTCCGTTCCACAACGAGAAGACGCCCTCCTTCACGGTCAGCGAGGACAAGGGCTTCTATCATTGCTTCGGCTGCGGTGCGCATGGCGACGTGATCGGCTTCGTCATGCAGAGCGACGGCCTGTCGTTCCCCGAGGCGGTCGAGAAGCTGGCCGGCGAGGCGGGGTTGGAAGTGCCGAAGAGCGCGCCGTAAGACCGCGCCGCCGAGCGCCGCCGCGCCGATCTCTATGACGTGCTGGAGCAAGCCACCGGCTGGTTCGAGGAGAAGCTCGGTGGGGTCGGCGGCAGCGAGGCGCGCGCCTATTTGGAGCGGCGCGGCCTGACGCCGGCGACAATTGACGCCTTCCGGCTCGGCTTTGCACCGAACCAGCGCGGCGCCCTGCGCAAGGCGTTGAATGCCAGGGGCATAAACGACGACCTGCTGGAGCAGGCCGGACTGATCAAGCGGCCCGAGAATGACGGCGGCTCACCGCCGGAAGAGCCGCGCGACTACTTCTTCGACCGGGTGATCTTTCCGATCAGCGACCGGCGCGGCCGGGTCGTCGCCTTCGGCGGCCGGGCGCTGGGGGAAGCCAAGGCCAAGTACGTCAACTCGCCGGACGGGCCGCTGTTCCACAAGGGTCAGCTGCTGTTCAACCTGTCGCGCGCCCGCGAGGCCGCAAGGGCGGGAAGCGAGCTGCTGGTGACCGAGGGCTACATGGACGTGATCGCGCTCGCGCAGGCCGGCTTCGCCGCCGCCGTGGCGCCGCTCGGCACCGCCATCACCGAGCAGCAGATCGCCGAGCTCTGGCGCCTG